>NZ_NTTM01000024.1:0-168872 GCF_002560985.1 Bacillus sp. AFS018417 | reverse complement strand
GTTTTCAAAGAACTTGTCCGCCGCTTGATTAGCGACTTCCCTATGTTAACATCTCAGTTATTCGATGTCAACATTTTTTTATTTTTCTTTTTCGCTTTCTGCTGTAGTGCAGCAGCGACGTTTATTAATATATCATCTGTATTTTTAAAGCGCAAGTACTTTTTTAAAAAATATATAAAGTTTTTTGTATACCTATTGTTAACTTGTTAACTAACCACAAAGTGAATCCCTTACTTAAGATTTTTTTTAGAAATTTTTTACATATTTTTAACTCTACTTCCCTGTCATTTGTTATATAGTAAAACAGTAAACCATCAAACCCTATTATGGAGGAATTTATTTATGGAAAGATTGACGAAGTTTTCATTAAAAAATAGGGCCGCTATTATCATCATGGTTTTTCTCATCTCTGTATTAGGTATTTATTCCGGCTCTAAGTTACCGATGGAGTTTTTACCAAGTATCGATAATCCAGTAATAACAATCACCACCTTATCCGAGGGGCTAGATGCTGAAACAATGACAAAAGAAGTAACAGAACCTCTCGAGAAACAATTTCGAAACCTTTCACACGTCGATACCATTACATCGTCAACAAGCGAAGGATTATCACGGATTGATATTACGTACACCTCAGAAGCAAACATGAAAGATGCAACACGTGAAGTTGAAAAACTCACAAACGGAATACCACTTCCAAAAGACGCAATGAAACCTGTTGTCAGCCAACTAAACACTTCTATGATTCCACTCGCACAAATTACAGTTCAAAAGAAAAACGGTTTTACACAAGCCGATGAAAAACAAATTGAAAAAGAAATTATCCCGCAACTTGAAAATATCGATGGTGTTTCCAATGTTATGTTTTATGGGAAATCAACAGCTGAATTATCTATTATATTAGATCCCATTAAAATGAAAGATAAAAACATCATAACATCACAAATTGTATCTGCCCTTCAAGGAAAAGAAGTTTCTATACCCGCTGGACAAATATCTATAAATAATGAAAATCATCTACTTCGTGTAATTGGAGAAATAAAAAATATTGAAGACATAAAAAACATTACACTCACACCAGAAGTAAAACTAAGTGATATTGCAAAAATTGAGCTAAAACAACATCATGATGCAATTTCTCATATTAATGGAGAAGATGGTGCCGTATTAGTCGTTATGAAGGAACCGAGCAAAAATGCAGTTACAATTGGAAAAGAAATCGAGAAAAAAGTTCATAATATGAGCAAGCAATATAAAGACACGTTCACTATAAAAACACTTATGTCAACGCACGAACAAGTCGAAAATGCTGTTACAAGCATGGCTAAAGAAGTTGTTCTCGGTGCTATCGCTGCTACATTCATCATTTTAATTTTCTTACGTAACATTCGTACTACTTTAATCGCTATTGTCAGTATCCCTTTATCTATACTTCTCACACTCTTTTTACTTGATCAATCTCATATCACTTTAAATATTTTAACATTAGGTGGATTAGCAGTTGCTGTCGGACGCCTTGTCGATGATAGCATCGTTGTAATCGAAAACATTTTCCGTCGTTTACAAAAAGATTCTTTCTCAAAAGACGTTATTATTGATGCTACGAAAGAAGTTGCAATCGCAATTACGTCTTCCACTTTAACGACCGTCGCTGTTTTTTTACCAATTGGCTTTGTATCAGGCGGAATCGGTGAATTTATGTTGCCTATGGTGTTGGCAGTTGTATATTCAATTCTTTCCTCTCTAGTAGTGGCCTTAACAGTTGTTCCGCTCATGGCCTTTCTACTGTTAAAGAAAACAAGACACGAAGAGCGAAAAGAAACGAAACGTTATACAGCCATTTTAAAATGGTCGTTATCACATAAATTTATCATTTTACTTACTTCTTCCTTATTGTTTGTCGGTTCAATTGTAGCTTACATTGTACTTCCAAAAGCGAATATTAAATCTGACGATAACACAATGCTTTCTATCAATATGACATTCCCTGCTAATTACGATTTAGAAAAAGGGAAACAACAAGCTTTCGAATTAGAAAAGAAATTACTTGCAGATACACAGGTACAAGACGTTACATTACGAATGGGATCTGCTTCAGAAGATGCGCAGTGGGGACAAACGACGAAAAACAATCTTGCAAGTATATATGTAGGATTTAAAAAAGGAATTGACCTTGACGCATACATTAACAAACTAAAAAAAGAGCAGAATCAATTTCAACCCGCAACATTTGATTATATAAAAGTGAGTTTTTCAAACTTCGGTGGCGGGAATACTTTACAATTTAACGTTACGGCCAACAATAGTGAAGATTTAAAGAAAACTGCCGATCTTGTTACCACAAAATTAAAAGGCTTAGATAGTCTTTCAAAAGTAAAAACAAATGTGGAAGAAGAGAAAAAAGAATGGGTCATCAACGTCGATCAAACAAAAGCAGAGAAAGCGGGATTAACTCCTGAAGTCATCGCACAACAAGTCGCATTTTTAATGAAAAAATCACCAATTGGCCAAATTTCACTCGATAATGAAAAAACAACTATTGTACTAGAACATCAAAAACCAGACATCCATAATAAAGATGCGATTTTAGACTCAAATATTCTGTCTCCAGTTACTGGTTTGATTGCATTAAAAGATGTTGCAACCATTTCTGAAAAACAAATACAAACAGAAATATTCCATAAGGAAGGAAAAGAAACAATTCAAGTTACAGCAGAAGCAAAAGATGACGATTTAAGTAAAGTAAGTAAAGATGTAAATACAGCTATTACAAATTTAAAATTACCTGATGGAGCGAAAGTTAACATTGCCGGAGCAACAGAATCGATGCAAGAAAGTTTCACTGATTTATTTAAAATTATGGGAATTGCAATTGGTGTCGTTTACTTAATTATGGTTATTACTTTCGGGCAAGCACGTGCACCTTTTGCAATTTTATTCTCTCTTCCATTAGCTGCTGTTGGCGGTATTTTAGGTTTAATTATTTCACGAACACCTGTCGATTTAAACTCTCTTATCGGTGCCTTAATGCTAATCGGAATCGTTGTGACAAATGCAATTGTATTAATAGAACGTGTACAACAAAATCGCGAAAAAGGAATGCCAACAAGAGAAGCACTATTAGAAGCTGGCTCAATAAGATTACGCCCAATTATCATGACAGCTATTACAACAATCTTCGCAATGCTTCCTCTACTATTCGGTGATACACAAGCTGGAAGCATGGTATCCAAAAGCTTAGCTGTTGTAGTAATTGGCGGTTTATTAGTTTCTACATTACTAACGCTGGTTGTTGTACCTGTTATGTACGAATTACTAGATCGAATTGGTAGCAGGAAGCATCGCAAAAAACAACATGATTCTTATACGGATATTCCAAACTCATAAAGTGAAACTTCCATAAGTAGGGGGTTTTCTTCATCCCCCACTGATAGTTAATTGAACCAATTGGTCTTTTACGGGCAGTTATCCCCCACCTATATTCTTCACTTCTCTCAATCTTGAGGTGGGGGTCTTACTACCCGTTAATACGGGATAAAATACAACAGCCACATTCAGACTTCTGGATACAACTTTATTACAAGTGCTTAAACTGTTTTAAGAAAAGAGAGAGATACTGTCAACAAACTAGAGCAGATGCTCAAAGTGTTGACGGTACCTCTTATTGAAAGAATTATTCTCCTTTTGCTGCAAATTGTTGAATGCGCTCTCCAATTTCGTTACGCACTCGTTGAAACTCAGACCATTCTTTTCCTGCTGGATCGTCAAATCCCCAATGAACTCGTTTTACATATGAAGGTGTAGTTGGACACACATCATTCGCATGATCACAAAGAGTTACTACAAAGTCAGCTTTATCTAAAATTTCTGGATCAATGACATCAGATGTTTGGTCAGTAATATCGATTCCTACTTCTTTCATCGCTTTAACTGCATTAGGATTTACTCCATGTGCCTCAATACCAGCAGAGAGTACAGTCCATTTGTCACCTAAATATTTTTTACCCCAAGCTTCAGCCATCTGACTACGGCAAGAGTTTCCTGTACATAAGAAGTAAATTGTTTTTTTGCTTTCCATATGAATTCCACCTTTTTTATGAATAGTTATTTGGGTTGTGTTTGAAAGTATTTACGTTGAAACCACAGTGCTACATTTACAAGAGCAATCATAACGGGAACTTCGACTAAAGGCCCGATAACTGCTGCAAATGCTGCGCCGGACTGAATTCCAAATACACCTACAGCTACAGCAATTGCTAATTCAAAGTTGTTACTTCCAGCTGTAAATGCTAATGTAGTTGTTACTCCGTAACTTGCCCCAATTTTTTTGCCCATAAAGAAAGAAACAAAAAACATTAATACAAAATAAATAAGTAACGGAATCGCAATACGTACAACATCAAGCGGTACACTCACAATGACTTCTCCTTTTAATGAGAACATCACAATGATTGTAAATAATAATGCGATTAATGTAATCGGGCTAATCTTTGGAATGAATACTTTTTCATACCAAATACGTCCTTTTGTTTTTACAAAGATTAAGCGCGTTAATATCCCACTGATGAATGGAATTCCTAAGTAAATAAATACCGATTTTGCAACCTCCCCCATTGTAATATCTACAATAGCACCTTCAATTCCCAACCATTCTGGAATTACTGTTACAAATACATACGCATACACTGAGAAAAATAACATTTGAAAAACAGAGTTAAAAGCAACTAATCCTGCCGCATACTCTATATCACCTTTTGCTAGGTCATTCCAAACAATGACCATAGCGATACAACGGGCTAAACCAATCATAATTAAGCCCACCATATATTCTGGCTTATCCGGTAAAAATATTACCGCTAAAGCAAACATCAGAACAGGACCAACGATCCAGTTTTGAACAAGTGATAAAACTAATACTTTTCCATCTTTAAAAACTCTCCCCATCTCTTCATAACGAACCTTCGCTAAAGGAGGATACATCATCAAAATTAAACCTATTGCAAGTGGAATAGATGTTGTACCCACTTGTAATTTATTTAAGTTACTTGTGATTTGTGGAAATAGTATTCCTATACCGATTCCTATAGCCATAGCAAGAAAAATCCAAATGGTTAAGTATCGATCTAAAAATGATAGTCGCTTCATAAAGTTCTCCTTTCATATTAACAGCAAGATGTAGATTCTATCTTATGAACGTCGCTGTCCGCCCTTGTATAGAAGAATTCCCATTCGTTACCGTCTGGGTCAGTTATCCAAAATTTATCTTGTACGGCATAGCAACATGTTGTATTTATCTCGTCTCGTGCGAAAAAACCTTCTTTTTCTAAACGGTCCTTATGGCCCTTTATTTCTTCTTCATTTTCTAATTGGAATCCAAAGTGATTAACTTGATTTCCATTCACATTATCTATTACATTTAAGGTGAAATTTAATCCTGGAGTTTCCAATAAGAATTTTGCATAATCATTCTTTACTTTAACTGGTTTTACTCCAAATACTTTTTCATAGAATTCAATAGATTTTTCTAGATTTGTAACATTAATCCCAACATGTACGTATTTCATCATAAATTCCTCCTTTGATTTTACATAATATTAATCAAAAAAAATTGATGTATAGTTTAAAAAAATTAGCAACAAGTTCCTTTTCCTGTTTTTCTAAATATACAACAAAGTTCTTCTGATAATAGATTATTTACTTCAGTATCATTTAAATCGTAGTAACTCCAAGTACCTTGCGTTTCTTTGATTATTAAATTTGCATCTAATAAAATTTTCAAGTGATAAGATAATTTAGATTGTGTCATCCCAAATACTTCTGTTAAATCACATACACAAGTTCTTCCCCTTTGACAAAGTTCATACATAATTTCTAATCTTTTTTGATCTGCAAGGGCTTTAAATTTCTTCTCATATTGTTCAAATTGTTTATTCATATCATCCAACCTCGTTCATCAATTTTTTTTGATATTTTTATTATACGCGAGACTTTTTGTTCAATACAACAGTTAAATCAATTTTTTTTGATCAATTCAATTAATAAATTAGGTCTTGATAACATGGTTTCTTTTTTCCACTCTCTACACCTTCATTATACAAACCAAAAGAAAAAGGGTGTCCTCTAAAAGTTCGATAAAATCGACCTTTTAGAGGACACCCTCTTTATTCTATATGGGATACAAGAAGTTATGCTGCTTTTACTTTACTTTTTCGGGATTTTTTCGTACCAGTAAAGCGTTTATGCAGTACAGATGCTATAAAGCGAGCAAGAATATTAAATAGTAATACCATAATAATTAATACTGCTGCTGATTTTGCTGCAATTAACTTCGCATCAGGAACAATTCCCTCAGAATTTAACTTCCAAATATGCACTGCTAATGTTTCTGCTGGTCGAAATGGGTTCAACGGATTAGCAGGACTTGAAAGATCTGCTGCTGCATTTAAAATTGGTGACGTTAATCCAGCTGTATAAATTAGTGCTGCCGCTTCACCAAAAATACGTCCAGCCGCTAAAATAACACCGGTAATAATTTGTGGTAATGCCGATGGAAGAATAATTCTAACAATTGTTTGCCACTTTGTTGCACCTAATCCAAGACTTGCTTCTTTCACATTAGATGGAATTTCTGTAATTGCATTTTCACAAACGCGCGTTAAACTTGGTAAATTTAAAATCGTTAAAGCTAACGCCCCGCCCATAGCAGTATAACCCCAACCTGCCATCGTAACAAACACAAGTAATCCAAATAAACCAACTACAATAGAAGGTAAAGATGCCATTGTTTCGATACATAGACGAACAAAATTTAAAAATCGACCTTGCTTTGCATATTCCGCAAGATAAATTCCCGCGCCAAGACCTAAAGGAATTGAGATAATTAATGTAATAACAAGCATATAGAAGGAATTAAATAATTGAGGACCAATCCCTCCTCCTGCTGTTGTATTACTTGGTTCTCCAAATAAAAAATTTGGATCCCAAAATCCCCAACCTTGTCGTAAGATTTCGTATACAAGAAAACCGAGTAAAGCGACTACAAGCACTGCAACCGCATATAAAATCCCTGTCCATATACTATTAACTGTTCTAGCATTCATCGTTATCTTTCACCTCTTTGGCCAATCGCTCGAATTACTAAGATAAATAAGAAGGAAATAAGAAGTAATATCATCGCTAATGTCCATAGCGCATTATTCCAAGCTGTCCCATTTAACGTATTTGTCATATCCATTGTCAAAATACCTGTTAAAGTTGAAGTTGGGCTATATAGTCCTTCTGGTAATTTTATTGTATTACCAATTACCATCTGAACTGCTAATGCTTCACCAAAAGCACGAGCTATTCCAAGAACAACCCCTGTTAAAATCCCCTTTTTCGCCGCCGGAACAATGACGCGGCTAATCGCTTGCCATTTCGTCGATCCTAAACCATAAGAGGCTTCTAAATATTCAAAAGGAACTGCACGAATTGCATCGGAAGCAATACTTGCAATCGTTGGCAAAATCATAATACTTAATACAACAATACCTGCAATTAAACTAAATCCTACACCACCAAAAGAATCACGTAAAAGCGGAATTAAAATGGTAACCCCTAGTAAACCATATACAACAGACGGAATCCCTACTAATAATTCTAAAACTGGCTTTAGTACTTTGTTTCCAAACTTTGGTGAAATTAAATTCATAAACACTGCTAGTGCAATTGCAATCGGCGCACTAATAATTACTGCACCGAGAGATACAGCAGTAGATCCAACTATGAAAATAACAGCTCCAAAACTTCCATCATTCGGAGCCCATTTTGTTGATGTGAATATTTCTGAAATTGAGATATTGCTTTGCGTAAATGATTGAATTCCTTTTGCACAAATGAATGCGATAATAGCTAATGTAACAGCAACAATTAATAAACCACAAAGCGTCACAAGTGTTCTTCCAATATATTCACTTTTTACGTAGTTAATTTGTTTTTTCCCCTTCATCACAAGACCACAACCTTACTTCCCATATTGAAATGAACAAGACTGGCTAAATAGCCAGCCCGTTTTATATTATTGCTTTAATTTAGACATTGGGATGTAACCCATTTCTTCTACTTTCTTCTCGAAGTCTTTACCTTTTACATAATCAATGTAACCTTTTGTTGCGTCTTTTGCTTCACCTTTTGTAATCATGTATTCATAAGACCAAAACGGATATTTACCAGAAGAAATATTTTCAGTTGTTGGTTCTACACCATCAATTTTCATTGTTTTTAAAGTACCTTTTTTGTCACCAACCATGTAAGAGTTAGCTAAATAACTAATAGATCCTGGTGTAGAGTTGATCGCTTGCTCTACTGCACCGTTTGAATCTTGTGTTGTACCTGTAGCATCGTTAATTTTTGCATCTTTCATAACTGTTTTTTCAAATGTAGCACGTGTACCAGAAGCCGCTGGACGATTAATTACATTAATCTTTTCGTCTTTTCCGCCAACTTCTTTCCAGTTTGTAACTTTACCAGAGAAAATATCTTGTACTTGTTTTAATGTTAAGTTATCAACATTTACATCTTTATTTACAACTAACGCAAATCCGATACCTGCAACTTTGTTATCAACTAATTCTTTTGCTTTATCTGCTTCTTTTATTTTATCTGCAGCAGGAACATCAGAGTTACCAACTTGAACAGCGCCAGAAGCTACTTGGTTAATTCCAGTTCCACTACCGCCACCTTGAACCGTAATTGATACTTTTGAATTTTCTCCCATAAATTCTTTAGCAGCTTCTTCTGCAAGTGGTTGAAGCGCCGTAGAACCAGCTGCTGTAATTGTACCGGATAATTCTTGCTTCGCTTCGTTACCACCTTTAGCAGTTTCTGTCTTTGTAGTGTCTGCTTTCCCACAACCTACTAAAGCACCAGCAACCACTAATGCCGCTAACGAAAATTTAAAGCCTTTTTTCATAACCATGTCTTGTACCCCCATTTGATTATCACTTTTCATTTCTACATTATTATGTGCATATCTCGTAGTACAAATTCATTGTAGGATAATAATATTATGTCAGTGTTAAGCGTTTTTTAATTTTAAGTAAAGACAGGGGATTCATAGAAAAATCCTTATATATTCATTGTTTTTAACATAAAACAAGTAAAAAACCTTAAGAAACAGAACGTATTGTAAATTTAATTTTAAGAATGTAAATTGATTGTAAATTCTTATCCTCGCTTTTACGCTTTTGTTAAGATGTTTTTTCCAAAAGCTTTACTTCCCCTTGTTAAAACACCAACATCCACAACAAAACATGGAATAACATGCAAGTTAGCCATATGAAAACTCCCGCCACTTATCTCCTTTGGATCTTGAAGTGAGGGTTTCTCGTGTATCACCTTCAAGAGATGCTTAACACGAGTGGAGTTGACACAGCTGCCTGATGGCACAACCCCTCTATNNCGGCAAACGCCTTTGGAACTACTTTTTTTAAGATGTTATAGGAACCATTCAAAAAATACCTGAATATTTTTAAAGTAGTAATTGACAACAACGCTCAATATAACCTAGTATGTTATTAACAAAATGTTTCCCTAAGGAAACATTTTGAACTCGTACTAAAAAAATAGAAGTGAGGTAACTCTTATGGTATCGGTTAAAACCCAACCACTCTCTACTTTTAAAACAGGTCAACTTGTACAAATTGAAAAAGTTCAATTAGAAGGAACCATGAAACGCCGCCTGCTTGATTTAGGATTTATTCCTGGTGCAACGATTAAAGTGTTACAGAAAAGTCCGCTTGGCGATCCCATTGCATATCAAGTAAGTAACACGACAATCGCCCTTCGAAATGAAGAAAGTTCACGAATAACAGGGACATTGATAGGAGATGATCCGAAATGAATAAGCATCGTATTGCATTAGCAGGAAATCCGAACACCGGAAAAAGTACATTATTTAATACATTAACTGGATTGAAACAACATACTGGAAACTGGACAGGGAAAACGGTATTAAAAGCTGAAGGCGAATATGAACATAACGGAAGCCTCTACACCGTAATCGATTTACCAGGAACATATTCCTTATACTCAAACTCTGCCGATGAAGAAGTTGCACGTGATTACATTATCTTTGAAAAACCAGATGTAACAGTTGTTGTTGTAGATGCTACTGCAATGGAAAGAAACTTGAACTTAGCCTTGCAAGTTATGGAAATGACAAAAGAAATTGTCATTTGTGTTAACTTGATTGACGAAGCAGAAAAGAAAGGAATTATAATCGATGAGAAAAAATTAGCAAAATCGCTTGGAGTTCCTGTTGTAAAAATTTCTGCACGTAATAAAATTGGACTCGGTCAGTTGTTAAATATAATTGAAAAAGTAGCTAATAGAAAAGTAATTTGTACTCCTTTTCAAATTACTTATAACGAAAAAATAGAACAGATGATTCAAGAACTCGAACCACAAGTCTATAAAGTTTTTGGAGATTCCTATCCTGCACGTTGGATTGCACTTCGCATTCTAGATGGAGATAAGAACTTCTTAGAATCTCTTCAAAAACATCATGAAGAACCACTTGTAAGGGAGGTTGTAATCAATGGAATCTCATTCAACCAGTAAAGCTCTTCCATTAGACTATATCGTGCAGCGCGCGCAAGCACTTGTTAAAGAAGACATTCGCGATGAAATTGTCGTTGATATCTACCGTGCTTCAGCTAATATTTGTAAGAATTCGGTTCAATACACAGATAAAAATAAATTATATCGCTCAGAGAAGCTTGATAGAATCTTTACTTCTCCTATATTCGGTTTCCCTATTATGCTCGCTATTTTATCTGTTATTTTTTATCTTACAATTGCCGGAGCTAACGTTCCTTCTGATATGATCGCTGAATTTTTTGGATGGGCAGAAGGTTATTTAACTGCTTGGTTCCAAGCGATGCATGCCCCGGAATGGTTACATGGCATCCTTATTCTCGGTTTATTCCGCGGAACAGGAGCTGTTATTAGTGTTATGTTGCCACCGATGGCTATTTTCTTCCCAATGTTTGCTTTATTAGAAAACTACGGTTACTTACCGCGCGTTGCTTTTAACATGGATCGTCTCTTTAAACGTGCCGGGGCACATGGAAAGCAATCTTTAACAATGGCAATGGGATTTGGATGTAACGCAGCTGCAATTATGTCAACACGTATTATTGAATCACCTCGTGAACGTATGCTCGCAATCTTAACAAATAACTTTGTTCCTTGTAACGGTCGATGGCCAACGCTTATTTTATTAGCATCTTTATTTATGGCCGCTGGATATACAGGTGGTATGCAAACCCTTGTAACAGCCGGAGTTGTTGTCGGCATGGTTGTAATTGGCATTATCGTAACTTTAACCGTATCATGGGCACTCTCAAAAACAGCTTTAAAAGGTGTTCCAACTCACTATACGTTAGAATTACCACCTTATAGAAAGCCAAAAATTTGGGATACAATCGTACGTGCAACGCTTGATAAATCAATATACGTTCTGAAACGTGCCGTTATCGTTGCAGCACCCGCCGCAGTATTAACATGGGTATTAGCAAATGTATTTATTGGAGACACAAGTCTTCTTATGTATATCGTAAATTTTTTAGATCCGTTTGCACAATTACTTGGCCTTGACGGATACATTTTAGCAGCATTTATTCTCGGCTTACCTGCAAACGAAATTGTTGTTCCAATTTTATTAATGGCTTATTTATCAACAGGTTCATTAACAGAGCTAGACAATTTAACACAAATTAAACAACTGTTTCTTGATCACGGTTGGACTTGGCTAACTGCATTAAACATGATGTTGTTCTCCCTTCTGCATTTCCCATGCGGAACAACACTAGTTAATATATATAAAGAAACAAAAAGTGCAAAATGGACATTTCTTTCATTTGCCATCCCTACTGTAATTGCCATTGTTGTTACATTCCTTACGGCACAATTGGTACATTGGTTAGGACTTATATGAAAAAGAAACCCAACGTATTATTCGGGTTTCTTTTTTTGCTGTATTTGTTTTTGCCAAGGCTGTGCACCGTATTCTTGTATTTTTTTATGAATGAAATAAGCAGTATAGGGGAGGATTGCCATTAAAATCGTACATATAATCCCTAAAGTTGTAAACATTATGCCGCTCCTTTACTCACCTTCTTACTGGTAAAACAGATCCTGTATGTTCAATACTTGGATGCACACGAACAATAATGTTACTCGTACTAAAATAATTTTGACCTTGGTCCCAATTTTTTTTAATTTTTATCCATTGCTTATAATTTTGACGCTTATAATATTCTCCTAATCCAAGTGCATCTACTTTTAAATTTTTTTGGACAACCTTAATTGTTTTTTGTATCTGTTTTTCAATTTCACTGGCAAGGTATTTACTAATTTCTTCAGAACTCATCGCCTTATTATCTTTCCTTAAATACACTTCTGCTAATGTTCCGTCTAAATATACATCAATTACAAATTTAGGCTTTGTAGGATTTTTTAAGAATGTATGGATTTTACGACGCATGTCACGAATTTCAAATACAATAAGCTGATTTCCTTTTTTTATTTTAAAAAAGCCCCCTACTTTTTTTCCAACAATATAATTTAATCCTAGTGTTTCCATCCCATTCAGACTACCTACAAATTTAGTATCTTTTCCGCGAAATACAGCTGCTCCTTCCATTTTAATTCCCTGCCTAGTTAGTCCTAAGACAGGAAGAACAAAACTTCGATCAGCAGACATTTTTTCTTGTAAATCACCAATTCGAACTGCTTCTAACATTTGGGCATTTTTCTGCGCATGATTTGATATCATACTTACGTATTTAGAGGGTAAATTTTCTGGTTTTGCACTCTGCTTTAAAATTTCTTCCGCTCGTCCTTTTGAAATAAAGATCCGAATATTCCTTCGCATCTCATGATCACGAAAAAATACATCTAATGTATCTTCTAAAACGAAAGGTTTCTTCAATAAGTCCTCAGAAAAAATGAGCGCTTCTATATGGGGGAAAAATAAGGATCGACTTATTTTCTTAGAGATAATCCGAATTTGAGCAAATACACTATCAGCCGTTGCATTAATATTAATGTAATTTCTTCCACTTGACGGCTTACTTCCCTGCTGCGTTAAAGAACTAGGCAACACAATTTGATACGTTCCTTTTATAAGGGGTGAATGACTGGTAGTTGTCGTTTCGCTTTTTTCTCCCTTATTCGTTGCCTTGTCTAATGCAACACCAACAACAAACCCTCTTTCTTCAATTTCCTGTCGTTCAGAGCAGCCACTTATAAGTAAAATCAAAAACAGACAACTCATTATTTTAAGAAGAAGGTTCATTTTTATTCCCCCCTCCTTTTATTTTATAGAAAATAAAAATGAGAAGAGGGACAACAAACATAACAGACATGTCAACCCAAGCTAAATATGTACCATACTTACTTATCACATCCAAATTACCTGGAATATTATTTACAACATAAATGATAGGTGCACTAATAAAAATAAACGTATGTTTTTTTATTGCAGGAAACATTGCACAAAATAAAAAAATAGCGATATCATAATACAATGCAGTTGTATTAAAAACAGTAATAATCCATGTTATAAAAAAGATTGCATCAAATCTCTCTAGAAAACCTCCCCCAATTTCAATTTCTTTTCCAAGTTCAATCGTTGGATATGTTAAAGTGCTAGTTGTTAAATAAGTAAATACACTTATACAAGTAACATAAATTAACATATAGGATAAAACAGTAATCATAACCCCTTTCGCTGCTGCCATAGGGGCTTTTTTTGTTGACTTGAGTATAGCAGCATAGAAAAAACCCACTTCAAATCCAATAAATGTAAAGGCGGATTCTCTGATTCCACCCATATATTTACTCATTTTAGTTTGAAAAAATGGGGCTAAATTTTCAAATTCCATTAAATTAACATTTAACAGCGATAACAAAATAATAGCAATAAAAACAATAGGTAAAAACAGAACAGTAAGTCTTAATAATCCTGCCCTAGATCCACAAACGCCATAAACAACAACGAGCAAATAAAAAAAGGACAAAAGCTGAACAGGTGTATCACTAAATAAATAGGTTTGAGAAATAATAGAAATTGTTCGCGCTTCATGAGCCGTAATTCCTGTAAATGTTAGTATTAAAATAAAACAGATAATATAAGTAATCGGCTTCGTTAAATACACGCTCGTATATTGAACAAAATTTTGTTTCGGAAATAAAATGGCAACCTTCATGATAAACCACGCAAAACAAGTACATATTAACCCACTTAGGAATAAAAGAATCCATCCATCCGCAAAAAGCGCATGAGTCGCCATAACACGCGGCATGGCAAGTGCACCTGTACCAATAATGGTAGAAGATATAGCAAACGTGAGTTCACGAGTACCAACTTCTTCATCTCCATACTCAAACGACTTCACTTCATCCCCTCTCCTTTGAACGCAGCGTTTTATCCTTTGGTTGTAAGTACTCCGGTCTTTCTTTCAACATTGCTTTAGACAAACGTACAACATCTTCTTTCCAATCTTTATAAAAAGCAGGTGCAATCGGTGCAGAATATGGTACTCCAACACTCGTTAAATTTACGATATGAATTGCTAAGGCAATTAATCCTAAAATAATTCCATACAAGCCAAAGACTGTAGCGGCCAACATAAACGCAAACAATAAAATACGAAAGGTAATTGTAATACTATATACTGGTAGTGAAAATGTAGCTACGGCCGTGACTGCAATAATAATGACAAGAAATGGATTTACAATACCGGCACTTACAGCAGCTTCCCCAATAACAAGGCCTCCTACAATACCAATCGTTGGCCCCATTGGCTTCGGAAGACGAATTCCAGCTTCACGAATCAGCTCCATTGTAAAAGCCATTATGAGCGCTTCAATATATGCTGGAAACGGAACACCTTCTCTTGCTCCAGCAATTGAATATGCAAGAGTAGAGGGGATAAGCCCTTGATGATAAGAGACAAGAGCTACATACATAGCCGGTAATAAAATCGCAATCGTGCCCGCTAACATTCGAAGTCCTCTTAACAACGTTCCAATCATCCAACGTTCATAGTGGTCTTCCGGTGATTGAAATATGTCAATCATCACCATTGGAGCAATAAGTGCAAACGGAGAACCATCTACTAAAATAGCTGCTTTCCCTTTTGCAAGTGAAGCTGCGACGTTATCTGGTCTTTCTGTATTTAAAAATTGAGGGAAAGGAGACAAACTATTATCTTGTATGAGTTGTTCAATCGTTCCTGTTTCAAAAATAATATCTGTTTCAATAGACTGCAGTCTCCGGTTTAATTCTTTTACAATATAAGGATTAATAATATCTTCAATGTAAGCTAGTGTTACTTCCTTCTGTGAACGTTTCCCCATAATATAGGAATGAAAACGTAATTGTGGGTCACGTATGTGACGCCGAATTAACATTTTGTTTACATTCACATCTTCAATAAATCCTAAATTAGGCCCTCGAATGATTGTCTCCGCAGAAGGTGAATCGAGACTTCGTTTCTCCCATTCACGAAAATTTACAATTATTGCAGAAGGAATACCATCCAGTAGCACAATTGTATCGCCTGCTAATAGTGCATTCATAACATCCGGAAATGTCTTTGCGATACTCACTTCTCCAACTGATAAAAATTGATCGATTAATGTTTGCATAATTGGAGCTTGTTTAGGAATGTCTTCATACTGCAATGGACGAATAACAAAACGATAAATCATGTCTTTATTGCTTAGTCCGCATAAAAATATAACTGCACATCGATCGTTTGTTCCTGAAAGAGAAAATTCACGCACAGTTAAGTCATTAGGCGAATCTAACTTTTCTCGAATTGCATTGGTAATTTTCGATAAGTTAGCATCTAACTGAATCATCTTTATCATCTAACTTTCTTTTTTCAAAATGTTGTAGTTATATTTCTCCACTTCAAACAAATATATACAAAAAGAGCTATCCTTTTGTAACAGGATAACTCGAGTAAAACACTATCTTATTCCCTATTTCTCATGAAATTCAAAACAGACGAAACAAATATTTCTACACCGACTGGCAAGGCATCCTCGTCAATTGTAAAAAGCGGATGATGATGTGGATATATAATTCTCTTCTCTTGATTTCCAGCTCCAATAAAGAAAAATGTACCTGGGGCTTTTTGCAAGAACGCGGAAAAGTCTTCTCCAGCCATCGTCGGCTGTAAATGAACAACTTGTTCCCTTCCTAAAAGTTGCAATGCCGTATTTTCTACATGCCTTGTTACATTCTCTTCATTTACAACTGGGCGATATCCATATTCATATGTAAATGTATAAGATGCCCCGTATGCCTCTGTAATACATTTTACAATTCTCTCAATTCGCTCTGCTGTTTGCTTCCGAAGCTCATCTCGTAAACTTCTTACTGTTCCTCCAATTGTCGCACTGTCAGGAATTACATTATGAGTTGTCCCTGCATGAAATTGTGTTACAGATAACACTAATGAATCTAACGGATTAGTAAGCCTGGAGACAATTTGTTGTAATTGAGAAACAACTTGCGTGCCAATTGCAATACTATCAACCGTTTCATGCGGAATACCAGCATGCCCGCCTTTTCCCACAATCGTAATCGAAAACGCATCAGGAGCAGCCATTGCTGGACCATATACAACACCAATTTTCCCAACTTCCAGTGGTGCCCAAAGGTGTGCACCAATAATATAATCGACCCCTTCCATAACACCAGCGTCAACCATTTCCTGTGCACCGCCCGGAAAGTTCTCCTCAGCATGTTGAAACAAAAAACGAATTTCACCTTGAATTTGATCCCGTTTTTGTGAAAGTGTGTATGCTGTTCCAAGTAACATCGCAATATGTCCATCATGTCCACACGCGTGCATAACTCCTTGATATCTAGAAACAAAATCAAACTCATTCTCTTCTTCAATAGGTAGTGCGTCCATATCAGCACGAAGCGCAATTGTTCTTCCTGGCTGTTTACCAACCAATTTTGCCATCACACTATACTGCGTTGGACGCGAAACTTCTAGATGAGGAAATGTTTGTAGTATGTCGTAAACCGTTTGAGATGTTTTTTCTTCATGATAAGAAAGCTCAGGATACATATGAAAATGTCTTCTCCATTGAATAAGCTGCTCTTTCGAAATAGATGCTTCTTGTATAATATCCATATACAATCATCCTTTCTCCACTAAATTACCTGTTATTATAGCGCGTACAGCCAACAAAACAAACATTATTCTGATAATTTTTACTATTAAATGTTATTGATTTATGAATTTTAAAAAATAAAAAAGCTATCGGGTTTGATAGCTTTTTTATCCCGCATTAACGGATAGTAAGACCCCCACCTCAAGATTCAGAGAAAATCGAAGAAGTTAGGTGGGGGATTTTACTGCCCGTAAAAGCCCGATTGGTTCAACTAATAATCAATAGCCATATAGTTAAAATTTTACCTTATCTGTAAGTTGTATGAAAAAATAGGCTGGTGCTATACAAAGCCCCAATATGCTACTGGTTCCAATAATAAGAGAAAGCAACATGCAAGAATACTTTACTCCGTTTGTTTTTTTCCATCCATAACTCCAAATTTCAATGCTGAGGCCAATCAGTATAATTGCGATAAGTACTTCCCCGAGTAATAAAAGAGCTAAAGTTGATATTGACATGTCTTAACACTTCCTTAGCAACATATGATAGTAATATTTTACCATACAAAAAATGTAACTTAAGGAATATTGCGAGCTTATTGCACAATTAAGCTTTAATGAATTAATCTCTTTCTATAAAGAATAAGATGAAAATTTCATTATTGGGGGATCTCCATGCTATAGTTTCGTAATACCATGAGATATTAATAATTTTGAATAGTGAGTACCTTACCTAAGGGGAGTAGACGACGCAGTGCTAAAGCTTCATATGTATATAAGATAAGTATTTAAGCAATATAAAAAAAGCCTGCTGAGGCATTGCCCCAACAGACTTTTGAAAATACGTGTTACATAGAGAAGAAAATCCAAACCGTACCAACAACCGTTACTGCAGCGATGAAGAAGTGGAATACGATTGTGAGTGTTTGTATTGTGCCTTCTCCTTCTGTCATGTGCATAAACATAACTAATTGTAACGCGGCTTGTGCCACTGCCATTATAAGAATGCTCGTTAAGATTGTTGCAAATGGCAAACTTGTATATAACGCTACATATAAAGCAAGGAACGTTAATGCAAGTGATAAAATAAATCCGAAAACGTGTGACCATGGAAATCCGCTATGAGCGTGTTGATTTGCTTGTGTATTGTTTTGTCCCATTATTACGCCACCATCCCGTTCAAGTAAACTAGTGTGTAAATGAAGATCCAAACAACATCAAGGAAATGCCAGTATAAGCTGATAATAAATACTTTACGAGCTGTAACTGGTGTTAGTCCTCGTTTTAAAATTTGGATAATAACACAAGTTGCCCAAATGATACCACCTGTTACGTGGGCACCATGCGTTCCAAGAAGAACGAAGAACCCAGATAAGAATCCGCTTGTTTGTAGTGTAGCACCGTGGCTTGCGTACAGTGCAAATTCTTCAATCTCCATGTAAAGGAAGCCAGCGCCTAACAGTAATGTAATGATAAACCATAGGAGCATACCATTTTTGTTTTCTTTACGCATTTCATGAATTGCGATCCCGCATGTGAAACTACTTGTTAAAAGTAAAAGTGTTTCAATCATAACAGGCTTTACTTCGAAAAGTTGTGCTGGTGTTGGACCACCTGCGGTACTACCAGCTAATACTAGGTAAGAGGCGAAAAGCGTTGCAAATAGCACGATTTCAGCCCCAAGGAAAATCCAAAACCCTAAAATATTCAATCTGCTTTGTTCAGTTTGATATTCTAGAGGTAAGCTTTTATCTAAAGCCGCCATTTCGTTTCACCTCTCATGCAACATGTTCTGTCTTTTTAATTTCATCTACGCTAATGTAATATCCGTTATCGTAATCAAACGAGCGCCAAATCATACAAGCTAACATACCAATACCACCGACAATTGCTAACCCGAACCAGCTAAATACTAATGCAAAACCTGCAAGACCAATAAAACAAGACATAATAATTGGAACACCTGAATTGCTTGGCATATGAATTGGTTTCAAGTCTTCAGGTTTTGGTGTAATAGACTCACCGTTTTTCTTCATTTCCCAGAATATATCGCTCTGCTTAATTTCTGGTACTACTGCAAAGTTGTAATGTTGTACAGGAGACTGTGTTGCCCATTCAAGTGTACGGCCATCCCAAGGATCTCCAGTTAAATCACGCTCGCCATGACGAATGCTGTAAACTACGTTGTAGCATAATAAGATAAAGCCGATACCCATCATTACCGCACCAACAGATGCGATCATGTTTAATCCACCCCATCCAAGGTTTGCAGAGTATGTGTACATACGACGTGTCATACCGTCTAAACCTAGGAAGTACATTGGGAAGAAACAGATGTTAAATCCGCTCATAAAGATCCAGAATGTCCATTTACCAAGGCGTTCATTTAGCATATGACCTGTGATTTTTGGATACCAGAATGTAAATCCAGCAAGCATCGCAAATACTGTACCTGCAATTAATACGTAGTGGAAGTGAGCAACTAGGAAGTAGCTGTTATGGTACTGATAGTCAGCTGCTGCCATCGCAAGCATAACACCCGTAACTCCACCGATTACGAAGTTTGGAATAAACGCCAATGACCAAAGCATTGGAACTGTAAAACGAATACGACCTTTATACATTGTAAACAACCAGTTAAAGATTTTAACACCGGTTGGAATCGAAATCGCCATTGTTGAAATCGAGAAGAATGAGTTAACCGATGGTCCAGCGCCCATTGTAAAGAAGTGATGGAGCCATACAAGACCACTTAAAACTGAGATAGCAATCATTGAGTAAACCATCGCGCTATATCCGAATAGACGTTTACGCGAGAATGTACTTATGATTTCAGAGAAAATACCGAATGCCGGTAAAATAACGATATATACTTCAGGGTGACCCCATACCCAGAATAAGTTCGCCCAAAGCATTGGCATACCACCGCTCGCCATCGTAAAGAAGTGAGCATCAAATAGACGGTCAAATGTCATTAATGCAAGAGCAACTGTTAATACTGGGAAAGCAAAGATAATGATTACACATGTGATTAAAATAGACCATGTAAACATTGGCATTTTCATTAACTTCATGCCAGGTGCACGCATTTTCAAGATCGTAACAAGGAAGTTAATCCCTGTCATCAGCGTACCGAGACCCGCAATCTGCAATGCAATTGAATAATAGTTGTTTCCTACGCCTTGGCTAAACTCTTTACCAGCCATTGGGAAGTACGATGTCCATCCAGCGTCTGGAGAACCACCGACAACGAAGGAGATGTTAAATAACATAGCACCTACAAAGAATAACCAAAAACTTAATGAGTTTAAGAAAGGATATGCAACATCGCGCGCCCCAATTTGAAGAGGTACAACAATGTTCATTAATCCCATAACAAATGGCATTGCCATGAAGAGAATCATTACAGTGCCGTGCGTTGTAAAGATTCCGTTATAGTGTTCAGCATTTAAATAAGTTGTGTCAGGAAACGTTAATTGGGCACGGATCATTAAGCCGTCCATACCACCACGGAACAGCATTAAAATCGCTGAAAGAATATACATAGTCCCAATTTTCTTATGGTCAACAGAAGTTAACCACTCATCCCAAAGCCATCTCCATTTTTTGTACTTTGTTAGTACGAAAAGGATTCCTAATGTCACAAGAACAATAGATACGTCCGCTCCGTAGATAATCGGATCGCCTGTGACAAAAAATTCATCAAGCTTCACTGTATTCACTCCAATCTGTTGGAATAGTCGTTGTTACTTTTTGTTTTTGTAGTAGTTGTAATCACAATATTCAAGTGATTTTGGATCTACATATTTTAAATGGTTGCTAGAGAACGTCATACGCCCTACTACACCTGGTTCAATAATTTCTTTATACTTGTTTTCTGATAATTTAGGGGCAGTTTCTTGTACTTCTGTTACCCACTTGTTGTAGTCTTCTTTTGTTTTAGCTTCAAGTTCAAACTCCATGTCAGTAAATCCTTCACCAGAGAAGTTTGCACTACGTCCAGTATAAGAACCTGGTTTATCAGCTTGTAGGTATAAATCCATGACCATATTATCCATTGTATACTTCATACCACCAAGTTCTGGAATCCAGAAAGCATTCATTGGACCGACAGAAGTTAATTTAAATTGAATTGGTACACCTGCTGGTACATTTAAATAGTTAACGGTTTCAATTCCTTCCTCAGGATAACTGAATAACCATTTCCAGTTTGCAGATGTAACGTAAATTTCAACAGGTTTTATATCTTTTGATTGTGCTGGAGGCTTTTCCGATGCATATGTTGCTTTTACCGTCGGAATTGATAAGGCAATCACGATGATAACAGGGAAAATAGTCCAGATAATTTCTAAAAGAGTATTACCATGTATATCAGGTGGCTCATAGTCCATATTATCTGGTTTTTCACGGTAACGAATTAAAATAACTGTAAACAAGACGAATACGACTAGAATAATTACAGACATCAGTATCATTGACCAAACAATTAAATCATACTGTGTTTTTGCAACAGGTCCTTGTGGATTTAATACAGCGATTTTGTCGCATCCACCGAGGAACAAGAGTAGTGATAGTGGAAGAAGTGAAGCCAACTTCCAAAACTTTTTTTTCAGTTGCACGATTGAAAATCTCCTTTCTCCTTGGATTGAAACTATGCCAATAAAACAATATAAACCTATTAATTTATAGATGGCAATAGTTTTTAAGATATTGTTAAAAAATAGACACAAATACACAGTTTTTACGATGAAAAACTTTTGTAACTTGCTAATATTGTAAACTATTTTTGACGCCATATCTCGATTTTAAAAATTTTAAGATAAATAAAGTTATACCAGAATATCCAAAAAATAGAAAAAAGCTATCTCATAATAAGTTGAAATAGCCGAATATTTCATATATTTATTTTATTACTCATGAAACATTTTTTTGTTGTTCAAATGTGACAATTTTTTTAAATTTTACACGATAAAAAATGTAACAAATAATCATGAATGGGATTCCACAATATAAAGCAATACGTTGATCTGGAATAAACGCTAAGCTTATAAATGTAATAAAGTTTAAAGAGAACGCCAAAATAGGAACGAGTGGATAAAGTGGAGCGCGGTATTTTAATTCTCGTATATCCCCACCATTTTTTATAAATTCTCTTCTAAAGAAAAATTGAGATGCAGCAATGGACATCCAAACAACGACAGCTGCCATCGCTGCAATAGATGTTAATACTAAAAAGACTGTATCAGCAGCGAATACACTTGTTAAAAGAGAAAGGCTAGCAAATATAAGGCTGAAAATTAATGCATTGAGCGGTACGCCTTTTTTCGTTAATTTTGAAAAGGCAGGACTTGCCATTCCTTGTTTTGACATCGCCCAAAGCATACGAGAGTTTGCATATAAACCAGAATTTGCTACCGATAATACAGCTGTAATAATAACAAAGTTCATAATGTCTGCTGCATACGGAATTCCAACTGTGTCAAAAACGAGTACGAAAGGACTTTCCACAAGATTTGCTTCTTGCCACGGTAGTAATCCAACGACCACAGTAATTGAAAGGACGAAAAAGAAAAGTGTACGCCAAATTGTATTTTTTATAGCACGTGGTACTGTTTTTTCCGGTTGCTTACTTTCAGCTGAGGCAATACCGATTAACTCTGTTCCTTGGAATGCAAAGTTAACGGTAATCATCGTAAGAAGAACAGCTGGAAGTCCGTTTGGAAATAATCCGCCAGTTTCTGTGAAGTTATGGAACATTGGCGCGGGCTTACCATTAAAGTCTAATAGACCAAACATGACGGCACCGCCGAGTATAATAAAAACAATGATCGTTATTACCTTAATACTTGCAAACCAAAATTCAGCTTCAGCGTATGCACGTGCAGATGAAGCGTTTACAATAAAGAGCAAGGCAGCGAATACAACACACCATATCCAAGATGAAACATCTGGAAACCAACGTTTCATTAAAATGCTGACAGTCGTTAGTTCAACTCCAACGGTAACAGCCCAGTTTAGCCAATACATCCATCCTACGACAAATCCAAAACCAGGTGAAATAAATTGGCTAGCGTAGCTTTGGAAAGAGCCAGCTTCAGGCATCGCAACTGTTAGCTCTCCGAGACAAAGCATAGTTAAATACATAACAAATCCGCCAACTAAATAGGCAAGAATAGCTCCGCCAGGTCCAGCGTTGTGAACAATTTGCCCTGACCCCATAAATAACCCTGTTCCGATAACTCCCCCTAGAGCAATCATAAAGAGGTGTCTACTTTGCATCGTACGTTTTAGTTCATTTTGCTGAGTCTCTTTTTGTATCATATACCCCTCACCTCATATTTTTTAGTAGAATTACAATTAAATCCCCTAGTTAATTCGCTTATCCTTAATGAAGAAGGTTCACTAAGTTAAGCATGTTTTATTCTAACAAAATATTCTGAAATTGTATATCAAAAAATCTTTTTATTTTAAAAAATACGAATTTTATGACTTTATACTAAAATAACAATTCGTAGAATCATTCTAGTAAACTAGTGAAAACAACGGTACAATAAAGAGAGTATTATTTTGGAAAATGTAAGAAAATAATTATGTAATGGAGTTAGATATATGTTTAGGATGGTCAAATACATATGTGTTTTAGGAATTGGAGTTATTGTTAGTGCGGCATGCAGTAAGGATGTTATGGGAGTAATTGAAACAGGGAAAAATAAAATTTTACAAAAAACTGAGGAACTCCGCTTAGACTTTTCATATGAAATGAAGGATCAGGCGATGATTGAAAATGTGCCATTTATAAAGCAACTTCCTGAATTAGAAAGAGGTTGTGAAGTGACAAGTTTAGCAATGTTACTGCAATATAAAGGAATTCAAGTTGACAAAATGAAGCTTGCGGATGAAATTGAACGTGTACCGTTTGAGGCGAACGGTTTGCGAGGAAATCCTCATGAAGGATTTGTAGGAAATATTTATACAAAGTCTAAACCAGGTTACGGTGTATACCATCAGCCGATTTTTCAATTAGCACAAAAATATGTTCCAGATAAAACAATTGATTTAACAGGAAGAGAGATAGAAGATATATATAAAGTGCTTAGTGCTGGTTCACCGGTATGGGTTATTGTCAATACAACTTTTCAGCCGCTAGATGAGGGAAGCTTTGAAACTTGGAACACAGATTCTGGAGAAGTAAAGATTACATATTATGAACATAGCGCTGTTATTGTTGGTTATGATCAAAATTTTGTATATGTAAATGATCCATTGGCAAACAAACCGCGTAAAGGTATTCCGCGTGCTCAATTTGAAAAAGCATGGGAACAAATGGGGAAACAAGCAATTACTATTCTATGAAAATAAAGGGCAACTTCCATCAGTGGATGAGGCTTCATCCCCCACCTATCTTCTTCGATTTTCTCTGAATCTTGAGGTGGGGCGTTAATGCGGGATAAAATCGATAAATAAGAGCTGTTCCTGTCCGTTAATATGACATAAGAAGAGAGGTATGTGTATGGTCGAAATAAAGCGAATTGATTGCTCGCAAACATATGCACTTCGCCACGAAATTTTACGGCCTAATCAAAGTTTAGAAGACTGTAAATATACTTCTGATAATGAAGAAAATACCTTTCACCTCGGAGCATTTATGAACAATATGCTTATTAGTATTGCTTCCTTTTCTTATGAAACACATCCTTCTTTAGGAGAAGGCATTCATTATCGCTTAAGAGGAATGGCCACAAGACAAAATTTCCGCAAACAGCATGCTGGAAGCACTCTAATTCACAGTGCTGAAGCAATATTAACAGAGCGCCGTGCACAGCTTCTATGGTGTAATGCCCGAATCACTGTTGCAAATTATTATATACGATTAGGATTTCAAGAATATGGTGAAGTATTCGATATTCCTCCAATTGGATTACACAAATTAATGTACAAAATCTTATAATCTATTTTACTATGTACAAAAAAGAGCGTCTCCTACGAGAAGCTCTTTTTTTAACTTATTATAAAAACAAATGACAACCAAATAATATTGCAAAGAAATAAAGAAACGGATGTACTTCCTTTCCTTTTCCTTTTACAATTTTTAAAATCGGATAAATTAAGAAGCCAAGTGCTATACCGTTCGCAATACTTGATGTGAGCGGAATACCAACGAAAATAAAGAATGCTGGAAGCGCATCTTCAAAGTCATTCCAATTTACTTCCCGAACATTTTGCGCCATTAGGCTACCAACAATAATAAGAGAAGGTGCTGTAATTGCCGCTACACTTGATAATGATGCAATTACAGGACTAAAGAAAGCTGTAATAATTGTTAATCCAACAACGACTATACCTGTTAATCCTGTCTTCCCTCCTGCTGCAATACCAGCAGAAGATTCGATTGTAGCAGCTGTTGGACTTGTTCCAAACATTGCTCCTACTGTTCCTCCAATTGCATCTGCAATAAATGCTTTTCCAAAACGCCCTTCTGCATTATCTGTCTTTAAACCAGTCTGCTTAATTAACCCAAGCAATGCTCCTGTTGTATCAAATAACAATACAAGCAAAAATGAAAAAACAATACCATATAATCCGTATTCAATTACATCCGTCACAGCGTGAATCGGGTTAAATGTAATCATTCCTTCTGGTAAATGCGGAACTGCTACAAGTTTATCGCTAAACTCCAATTGTCCTGTAAAAAAGGCAATTACTCCCGTTACAATCATACTAATGAACAGTGCACCACTTACGTTTAATGCCATTAATACTGCAGCTAACACTAAACCAATTAACGTTAGCACAACAGAGGGAGAATGAAAATTTCCAATGGTAACTAAGTTTGTAGGATGATCTACGATAATACCAGATAAACGAAGCCCTATAAATGCAATGAACAAACCGATCCCTGCTGCAATCGCATGCTTTAAACTATCCGGAATCGACTCAATTAGTTTTTGACGAAACGATGTAAATGAAAGTAAAAGAAAAATAATACCTGTCAAAAATACAGCTGAAAATGCAATAACGTATGTAATGCCTTCTGCGTTTTGAACAACAGAGTACGCGAAGTAGGCATTCATTCCCATTGCCGGTGCAATCACGATTGGGTAATTTGCTAAAAATGCCATGCATAATGTTCCAACAATTGTTGCAATAATTGTTGCCGTAAAGGCTTGATCGAACGGCACTCCTGCATCAGACAAAATCTTCGGATTGATGACAAGAATGTACGCAAATGTGAAAAACGTCGTAATACCAGCTAAAACCTCCTGCTTTACAGAAGTATTGTATTTCTTTAATTGAAACATATTAGCTATCCTTCCTACTTAATAAAATTATGATTATAACTACCTTCTCAAATTAACTTCTTCTAACAGCAATAATAATGAGGCTTTTATTGCGCGAAAAAATATAATACTTAATCTTATCAATTACTAAAAAAGAGCGTCAATATACTTACTAATAGTTCGAATTTTAAAATTAAATTTAACGTTCTATAGATATAGTACAGAAAACATTGTCTTTTTTTGTAGCATAACAGCGATAAATGTTTTATAATTTTAAATAGTTAGACATTCTGTAAGCGAATACAATATTTTTTCTTATAATAAAGGGGGCTTACTATGAAGCACACAAACAAAGCAGAAACTTTAAATCGCGGATTAAAACAACGACATATTACACTTATGTCTCTTGGATCTGCTATTGGAGTTGGATTATTTTTAGGATCAGCTTCTGCTATTAAACTAGCAGGACCATCCATTTTATTTGGTTATATCATTGCAGGCCTTGCTATCTTTTTCATTATGCGTGCGCTTGGAGAAATGGCAATTGAACAACCTGTTGCCGGTTCGTTTAGTAAATATGCACATGACTATTTAGGCCCATTAGCAGGTTATATAACAGGCTGGAATTATTGGTTTTTATGGGTTGTTACTTGTATGGCTGAAATTACAGCCGCAGGTATTTATATGGAATATTGGTTCCCTGACATTCCACGTTGGATTTGGGCGCTGATTGCTCTCGTATTAATGAGTGCATTAAACTTTTTATCTGTTAAAGTGTATGGAGAACTTGAATTTTGGTTTGCTCTAGTTAAAATTGTCACAATTATCTGTATGATTGTGGTTGGTACTGGTATTATTTTATTTGGTTTTGGAAATGGCGGCGTAGCGACTGGAATTTCAAATCTTTGGTCTCACGGTGGTTGGTTCCCGAATGGTTTCTCTGGTCTTCTTCTTTCTATGCAAATGGTACTATTTGCTTACTTAGGAGTGGAGTTAATCGGTGTAACAGCTGGAGAAGCAGAAAATCCGAAAAAAACATTATCTAAAGCAATCGATAACGTTTTTTGGCGCATTTTAATTTTCTATGTAGGTGCTCTATTCGTTATGATGGCAATTTATCCGTGGAATGAGTTTGGCGACAACGGAAGTCCATTTGTACTAACATTTGAACAAATTGGCATTGCGAAAGCAGCAGGGATTATTAACTTTGTTGTATTAACAGCTGCCCTTTCTTCTTGTAATGGTGGTCTCTTTAGTACAGGCCGTATGCTATTTACATTAGCACAGCAAAAACAGGCACCAGAGAAGTTTGGTCATTTAAATAAAAATGGCATTCCAAGTAAAGGAATTTTAGCAACAGCTTTCGTATTATTAATAGGCGTTGCTTTAAACTACCTTGTTCCTGCGAAAGTATTTACATGGCTAACTAGTATTTCAACATTCGGAGCAATTTGGACTTGGGGCGTCATTTTAGTTGCGCAGCTACGCTTCCGTAAAGGATTATCACAGGAAGCACAAAATAAATTAACGTACAAATTGCCACTGTATCCACTTAGCTCTTATATTACACTCGCTTTCCTTGTTTTAGTATTAGGAGTTATGGCATATTCTACTGATACACGTATCGCATTAATCGTTGGACCGATTTGGATTATCGCTTTAGTTGCTGTTTATTATATGAAAGGATTTCATAAAACAGATAAACTGCTTAGATCTCCTTCAAAGATAGGATAAAGTAAAACTTTGATTAGCAGTGGTTTTCTTCACCCTACACTGATTATTAATTAAACGAATCAAGGTTGTTACTGCCCGTCAGTTCAATTTGATGACTATCTATTCATGCAAAAGTTTATGAATGAATAGATATAATAAACCGTTACAATATCGGCGATCGTGTAATATATGACATGAATAATTTAACCAAAGAAGATGATTCCAAATTAACTAAAGTGTTATTTGGAATCATCTTTTTTCTTTTACTTTTATTGTATTCGTTTCACTAAACATACTTATACAAATTCCATTTCCAATTTCTTACGGAAACTCTACCTTTATTGACTTTTAATAGTTAACAATATAAACTATTAAATATGTAAAACTATTAATTAGAGAAAACTATTAATTTTATTTTTATTCATGTCAGGAGGAATTATATATGGAAGCTGCCATACACCTTGATGAGAAACAACAGCAAAAAAAGAAGCATCCTCCAGGTTTATACTTACTCTTCTTCACAGAAATGTGGGAAAGATTTAGTTATTACGGATTACGAGGATTATTAACATTATATTTAACAACGGCCTTAATAAACGGTGGTCTTGGTTTTAGTAAAAGCTGGGCACTTACTATTTACGGTTTTTATACAGGCGCTTGTTATTTCACCCCGTTAATTGGTGGATTCTTAACAGATCGTTATCTTGGTAAACGATTAGCTATTACAATCGGTGGTATAACAATTGCACTTGGTAACCTTACATTATTTGCACTGCAAAGTCACTTAGGGCTATACCTCGGGTTAGCGCTCATTATTATCGGGAACGGTTTCTTTAAACCAAACATTTCCACTCTTGTTGGAGAGTTATATCCAGAAAATGATTCACGTCGTGATGGTGCCTTTACGATTTTTTATATGGGAATTAACGTTGGTTCATTCCTTGCTCCACTCGTTTGCGGATACTTATCAGAAGATTTGTTTAAAACAACAGTAGATGGCGTTATTCATTATGGTTACCAATATGGATTTTTAGCTGCCTCCATCGGGATGGTTATCGGACAAATTTTATTTACAACATTATCCAATCGTTATCTTGGTGACATTGGTAAAAAACCTACAGCAGCTTTACAAACAGGAACTGGCAACAAAACAGCTGGAAATACACCATTAACAAAAAAAGAAAAACAGCATACAGCTGTTATTATCATAATAACTTGTTTCGTTGTTTTCTTCTGGGCTGGATTTGAACAGGCTGGTAGTTCTTTAACGTTATATACAAATAGCTTTGTAGATCGCACTATATTTGGTTGGGAAATTCCAACATCTTGGTTTCAATCTGTAAACCCACTATTTATTATTTTATTAGCACCAGTTGTTTCCGTACTTTGGACAAAGCTTGCTTCTACAAAACGCGGTGATTTAAAAATCCCAACAAAAATGGGTCTCGGTATGATTTTACTTGGAATTGGTTATATGATTCTTCTTGTCGCTACATTAAAAACAGGAAGTAATGAGCAAGACATTACCGAAAAAGCAAATCTGCTCTTTATTGTCTTTACTTACTTATTCCATACGTTAGGTGAATTGTTCTTATCCCCAGTCGGACTATCAATGGTAAGTGCACTCGCTCCTGTCAAACTCGCATCTTTATTAATGGGTGTTTGGTTCGCAAGTACAGGTGTCGCTAATATTTTAGGTGGACAGTTAGCAAACTTTACAACTTCATTAGGTTATTCAGAAGTATTTGCTGTTATTGGAGCTACCGCTATTTTATTAGGATGTATATTGCTATTACTTTCAAAGAAATTAGTAAAAATGATGGAATAAAAAAGATGAGGGTGCAATCCCTCATCTTTTTTATTAACTATTTACTTTCTTCACCTGCATTAAGTCCCCAGACACTACATATCGTTTCGAGTTATCAAGTACAGATGAACACGTAATAAGGGTTACTTCATTTTTCCCGTGATCTTCAACAACTTCCCATTTATCCGGGGTTACTTCTGTTACCTGTTGTACCACATACTCATACTCATTTTCACTATCATATAAATATACTTTATCGTTCTTTTTTAATTTCGAAATATCGCTAAATAATACACCTTTTTTTGACATATTATGTCCTGCTAATGCGTAATTCCCTTTTCCCATCTCTTGTTTCTCTTTTACCGTTGCTGCACCTGATAATAAATTTTTCTCTGTCGAAGAATTTAGAATTGGTAGCTCTAATCCAATGCTTGGAATAGCAATGCGCCCGATAACTTGCTTCTCATCTAATGAAGCATTTGCCACATCCGCTAAATCTGGTTGTTTTATGTTAGAAGCATCAACAAATTTTGTTTCTTGCTTTTCGTAATTCATTTTCTTAATAGATTGTAGGTTTTCTTCTTGCATTTTCCCAGCTTTATAACCGTCATAAAAAGGTTTTGTAATTAAAATACCACCTGCCACAAATAATAGAAGTGCTAATATACTATAAATCTTTTTTTTATTCATGCCCCAATTCCTTTCTCTCACAAAATTTCCCTTATATAAAATCATAAAATAAGAATGCTAGATATACAAGTAACATACGAAAGACAAAGTGAGCAGCACTTCCTAATGCGAAATAAAGTGAAACTTCCATCAGTGGGGACTGTCCACAGAAAACATCGGAGGCATCATATTAAACCAGAATACTGCATCTTCTTATTTATTAGACTTCCTTGTCTCATCCCTATCGCAACATTCTCTAGTCTCAATATTTTCTATCATAAAAAGAATTTGTAAATCCTCTCTTATAGAATTTATTACATTTTTGTAAAAATGCTGAAGAATTTACCGCGTTTTAAGTATATGTAAAAGATGTGCCAAAGCACATCTTTCACACAACCTTATTACGATATAAGGAAATATGAAATACTGTTATTTGGATTAGTAAAATGAAAAATAGTACATACAACGGATATTCTGGAATGTTTCGATTGAATAGTGGATAAGCAATTAACGAGGCAGCTGCAAAAGGCATAATAAACCATGATGAAAGAAGTGTAGTTCGACACGCTTTCGCAGTCAATATTTCTTCTCTCTCATCTTCACTTGGAAATAATAACGGAAATGTCCAAAATGATAATTTCTTATATTTCTTTTTTTGTATCTTGTAACCAATGAATACCCCTACCGCTACAATCAATATCAATGTAATTGGCATTATATTCATCGTAACAGCCCACGTTTGCTTTTCAGTACGTATGATGTTTGCAAGATCCGTAATGACATGAAAATACTCAACAAATGCCCAACCCGCTATAGCAAGAATCAATATATTTATTACATAAGAAAGACCAATTCTATTCATTTTTTTCTTCCTCCTTTTGTAATACAAATACTTCTTCCATCTGTAACCCAAACACATCACAAATCATGAGCGCCAATAATAACGATGGAACATAATCCCCTTTTTCAATAGCAGCAACGGTTTGCCTCGTTACACCTACTTTTTCAGCCAATACGCTTTGCGTAAAATTAAAACGGGCTCGTAGCTCTTTTACCCGATTATAAATGGTCAAATTTACCACCCCTTACCATTATTGTATGCTAAACTTTACAAAATGTAAACTCAACTTAACATTTAACGATAAAAAAACCTACTTTGCTTTTTGCAAAGTAGGTTTTTTTTTAATCTAAAATGACAACACGAACTTGTTTTCTACCCCAAGAGATAGATGATCCTTTATCCGGCATGAAAACATCGATTTTATGTCCTTGGATAGCACTACCAGTATCAGCGGCAATCGCATTTCCATATCCTTGAACCCATACGTGTGAGCCCAATGGAATAACCGATGGATCAACTGCAATTACTTTCATATTTGGATTTGCAGTTAAATCATATTCTCCCCATTTAGTATATACATGCTCACCAGGCTGCTTCCCATTTTCACTTGGATCATTTGTGTAAGCAGTAGCTTCTACATACATCTCATTTCCGCCTTTGCTAGGTTTGCTAGGGCCGTCATTGTTATTTGATGTAGATCCTGATGCTGTTCCCCTTGCCTTTGCTTCTGCTGCTGCAGATGCTTTTTCCGCTGCAGCTTCTTTTTCGCGTGCTTCTGCTGCTGCTTTTGCTGCCGCTTGCTCACGAGCAATTGTATCTTGTACGCTCTTCATATCTGCTTCAATCTTTGATTTTTCTTGCGCAGCAAGCGTAAGTTGACTTGAAACTTCATTATATTTTGCTTGCACAGACTGTAAGCTTTCTTGGCGTTTCTGTAAATTCTCTTGTAACTCATTCTGTGCTTTTGCTAATTTTTGTTTATCTACTTCTAAAGATTTTTCTTTTTCATCAATCACTTTTTTATCATCTTCGATTTGACGAAGATCTTGTTCTTGTAAACGAAGAATCTCTTTATCTGCATCCATAATTGTAGAAACTGCACTCATACGATCTAAGAGATCTGCAATATTTTTTGAGTTCACAATTGCTTCAACTACTAAATTCATATTTGAATTCTCTTGAACAGAGACCATACGTTTTTTCATAATATCTTTACGCATAAGTACTTTATCTTCTAACGTAATAATCTCTTTCTTTTTTTGTTCAATTTGTTTATTTGTCTCATCAATTTTATGCTGAATTTGGTCTTGCTCTGTTTTATTTTTAGAAATAGTATCATTTAAGTCTTTTAATTCTTTTTCAATACCTTCAATTTCTTTCATTACAGCTTGCTTCTCTTGTTCTTTTTGCTGAATAGTATTGTCATTCTGCTGCAATTGCTGCTGCATGTTGTTTAGTTTATCGTCGTTTGACTCAGCTTTTACAGCAACTGTACTAGAAAAACAAATGAATCCAGCTAATACAACGCTACTGATACGCTTAAAATAGTTCATAATCCGACTCCCTTCATATTATAGTTATACATTATTTGTTTTACAGTTTGTTTACAAACTCATTAAATACAGTTTATTTTTTATGGATAAAAATAGCAGATATCAAAAAATATAATAAATACAGTTAAATATTTTTTGAATTTTATATATATATTTAAAAACAATGCTTGAATTTTAATATAAAGTGAAACTTCTATAAGCAAAATCTTACTATCTATTAACAAAGGAAATAGCAAATCATAGAAGCTTGGGGAGAATATTATGTTTACAAAAACAGAATCAAGTACAAGAGTTAGAACAGCAATTGCATCAAAAAGAGAAAGAACATCAAAATGTTATCACTTCATTACATGAAAATGTATTAACGGTTGTAAGTGAACAATTATAAAGCCCTTTCCTTCAACTATAACTGTGTCCAGGTTAGTATGAAAAAAGACCAAATACTTAAAGAGTAAGTATTTGGTCTTTCTATAAATCATTAGCGATTTACATATGTATCAAACCACAAATGTATATAACCGGCTGTAACGCGCTGTGTTTCCATTAAGCGCTTTCCTGTTACCGGTGTCACTTCCGCCCGCCATTTATCTGCATATTCTTGAGATACAGCTGCTTTTACAAACCAATCTTTTGTCGTATCGTTCACAATGCCAGGATAATCTTGTTTAGCCGCTACCGCTGATCCTTGAATCCAATCTTCTGGGTTTGCCCCTTTCCAATTCCAATATCCATTACTATCTGAAACTATATAGTTATCTTTTATTGTATCAACAAAATTTTCGTATTTAGAATGGAAACCCATTGGATAAGAAAGATTCGTAAAGTTTGCTGCATGCATCGGCTGATTTACATCTCCTAAATAATGAAGTGATAATCCTAAGTAGAAGAATGCCTGTTTCATATCTTGATTTTGGTATGCTTCACCAGCAAGCTTAAAATATTTTGTACCTGTCTCTTTTGCCTGTTTCGCAAAAGGAATGTATGTTTTTCCCGTATCCGGATCGTAAAAGTGAGAAGCATATGTACCATTATCATAATAAGGATTCTCGTAATCAGCAGAATAAATACCATTTTCTAAGTCAGCACGCCACTCATTTAATAAAGCAGTTTCATTCGGCTTCACAATCGTTGTATTACGAGACATGATATCAATTGCACGATTTACAATCCACAGATGAGTGCTAACCCCCTCATTATGCTTATCCTCAGCTGACCATCTTAGAACCGGTACAGGACTTTCACTACTATTTGTTTGTGCAAATACTACACTTTGAACTGGTGCAGCTAAAGCAACCATAGCTGCTAGTGCTAATACTTTCTTTTTCATACAAAATCCTCCCATTTTATATTTATATCCTCATGAAGTAGAACTTCTGATGTTATTTGGTAAATCTATTATACGGATATCCTATCTTTTGATGATTTTATATCTTTGAAATACAATATAAAAATATAAATAAAAAATAAATTAATACATATATATATTGTTATGATTCAGTTTAATTATAGTGAGGAAATGTTAATCTCGTGCAAAAAGATTGATAAAATAGTGTAAATATTACAAAAATAGAATCATTACTATTTTCATTAATTTTTATTTAAAGTGTACAAATTTCCATACATAACAAATTAATTTCATTGCAGAGAAAAATAGCATTATGCCATAATAGCAAAAGAGAGGTGAACAGATTGAAATACTTTATTTATTTTATTGTTATCATTGCATTCTTAGATACATTTTCACAATTACCCATTATGAGTACATACGCGCAAAGTCTTGGAGGAACCCCTCTTATTATCGGCCTTGTCGTTGGAATGTACTCATTTGCAAATATGATCGGCAATATTATTGCAGGTGCGTCTGTTGATAAATATGGAGCCAAAAAAGTTCTTTCTATTAGCATGGCAATTACGAGTCTCATAGTTTTATTGTATACAGTTGTCCAAAACGGTGAACAACTTATTATCGTTCGTTTTCTACACGGATTTAGTGACGGCTTCTTAATACCAGCTGCCTTTACTTTCTTATCAAAACAAACAGAAGCAACAAAGCAAGGGAAAGCAATGGCTTTATCTGGTGCAGCTGTTGGAACAGCAGCTATCGTAGGTCCTGCCTTCAGTGGGATTATGAAAGCAACCGCGGGTATACACTGGGTCTTCATTACAATTTCTATCTTAATGGTACTTGGTACAATCGTCTCGCTCTTCTTGTTGCCAAATCATATAACAAGAACAAATACATTACAGACACAAATAATGAACAAAGAAGATATGGTTGGTTTATTAAAATCCGAACCGTTATTACAAGCATACATTGGTGCCTTTACGTTAATGTTCTCACAAGGAATTGTCACATATATGTTACCTATGAAAATAGAAGCTTTAGGACTTAAAGCTTCTTTAACGGGAATGATGCTTAGTGTCTTTGGAATCACCGCAATCCTCTTCTTCTTACTACCAACAAATCGTATATACGATTACTTTAACCGTCAAAAAATGATGGTCATTGGTATTGCAGTTATGGCATTTGCATTATCGTTACTTGGTATATTTGCAACAAAAGGCATGCTCTTTATTGTCATGATCATTTACGGAATTGGATTTGCAATTCTCTTTCCTTCTATTAATGCCTTACTTGTTGAAAATACAACAGAAGATAATCGCGGAAAAGCATTCGGATTATTCTATGCGTTCTTCTCACTCGGTGTCGTTGGCGGATCATTTACGGTTGGAGCAATCGGAGCATCACCGAGCGTAAGTTTTGTAATTGGAACAGCTTTCTTGCTTACATTTGCTTCGATGATTTATGTAAGAGAAAGATTTAAAAAAACAATGATGGGGTAGACTCCATCATTGTTTTTTATTTTAAAAAGCATATTGATACAATCAATTTGCAGAAAAAATGTGCAAGTATCAGCCATATTCCGGCAATTCCCCAGGAAATATTCATTTTTTCTACAAATTTACAGAAAATTCAATAAAACAAAACTTCCTTCCGTGGGGGGCTTACTGCCCGTTCATTCGGGATAAAAAAAACGGTTCAACTTGAAAGTTGAACCGTTCCATAGAAAATTATTTTCCTTGTGTTTTTTCCCAATCCGCTAAAAACTTCTCAATTCCTTGATCTGTTAATGGATGTTTCACTAATGAAGCAATAACATTTGCTGGAATTGTTGCAATGTGTGCACCATTTAATGCTGCGTCTGTTACGTGTACAGAATGACGAACAGATGCTGCAATAATTTCTGTTTTAATATCATGAATTGCAAAAATATCTGCAATTTGACGAATTAGATCCATACCATTGTGGCCGATATCATCTAGGCGACCTAAAAATGGTGATACATATGTTGCACCAGAACGTGCAGCCATTAATGCTTGTACAGCTGAGAACACTAATGTTACATTTGTGCGAATACCTAGATCAGAAAAAGCCTTCACTGCTTTTAAACCTTCTGTTGTCATCGGTACTTTTACAACAACGTTTGGTGCAATTTTCGCTAATTCTTTTCCTTCTTCAATCATTTTATCTGCTTCTAAGCTAATAACTTCTGCACTTACAGGGCCTTCTACAACACTGCAAATTTCACGAATGCGTTCATGAAAATCTACGCCTTCTTTTGCAACAAGAGATGGATTCGTTGTTACACCTGCTAATACGCCAAGAGCATTTGCCTCTTTAATTTCATCAATGTTTGCTGTATCAATAAAAAATTTCATGTTTTTTCTTCCTTTCTGGATTCAAGTATATGTTTATTTTTGCTTAATAACGCCTAATTCAATCAAAATAATTTTTTTACTTTTTTTCTTCGCTTTTTTCTTTTTCCACACTTACCGCTGACGCAACTACTTTGGAATCTGTAAAGATGATACCGGTTACATATGCGCTTTTTTGAATGAGATTTTCTGAATCATTTTGTACATCAACTACTATTTATGTAACGCCACATCTCTGCTTCTTCATACCTACCAATACGTTGTTTTTCTTTAGAATCAAGTACAGTATAGCAACAGCAGTTATCTTCGTTATATCTCATACTGAAATATCAAAGCAATAACTAGACTAATGATCAGACGTCTGTCCATACAAACGAGTATAAAGCCCCTAAACAACATTATTATTGATAAAAGTTGCTACTTCCCCTTTCTCAACGATGACACCGTTTATAATTCCCATTATAAGAACAGCAAGCAATCCCACTCCTATTGCAAAAAACGATTTCATACCAACAATAAGTGTATGTAGTAATGCTAAAATAGAACCTACTGATAAGTCAATACCTCTAAGTTAAAATTACGCTAAAAGTCATAATTTTAAATGTATTCGACAGTTCAATATACGTTAAATTTAATGTTGCCATAACAACACTAATAAATACTTCACCATCCAAGAATCATCTGCACTTCTCGTACTTTATCTCGTGATGGCATTCCACCTTGAGCTCCTAATTTTGTTACAGAGAGTCCCGCTGCAATGTTTGCAAAATGAATCGCTTTTTGCAATTCTTCTCCTTCTGCAATTGCAACTGCTAATGCACCGTTAAATGTATCTCCAGCTCCTGTCGTATCGACAACTTCAACAGAAATACTTGGTACATGAACAATCTCTGTTCCATTATGAAATCGAACACCGTTTCCGCCTTCTGTTATCAACAATTTATTGGGGTATTTTTCAAGTAACAATTCAATTGGTGACGTGAAATCATCTAGAATAATTCGGCATTCATGCTCATTTGGTGTAATATACGTTGCTTTTTGTAACAATTCCTCTGGCAGTATTTGTGCTGGAGCTGGATTTAAAATTACTGGAATTTGATGTTCTTCACAAATTTTTAGTACATACTTTACTGTTTCGAGTGGGATTTCTAACTGCAAAACAACCATATCCGCTTTCGTAAGAAGATCTTTTGCATGATTTACAAGTTGCTCACTTACAAGACGATTTGCACCTTGTACAACAATGATACTATTATCTTCTTCAGCCAATACAATATGGGCAATTCCTGTTGTTTCATTTGTAATCGTTTCCACACAACCAATAAAAATACATTCATTTTCTAAATTTTTTCGAACAAGCTTTCCGTAATTATCATTTCCAATCGCTCCAACCATCGCAACATTTGCGCCTAAACGTGCTGCAGCTACAGCTTGGTTTGCACCCTTTCCACCTGGAACAGTATGAAATGCTTCCCCAATTACTGTTTCCCCAGCTTTGGGGCGTTTTTTTGAAATGGCAACTAAATCCACGGAAATACTGCCGATTACCGCAATATTCGCCAATCGTTTTCTCTCCTTACTTCGTTGTATTTCGCTCAATAATTGTAATTGCTAAACGATGATGCTCTTCCTTTAATTGACGCCCTTCTATTTTCTCAATTAATAACTGCGTTGCAATTTTCCCCATCTCATAAATAGGCTGTGCAACCGTTGTGATAGCTGGATACATCATTTCAGCTAAAGAAATCCCATCAAATCCGATAATTTGTAATTCATTTGGAATAGATATTCCCTTTTGCAATGCTGCCTTTACTGTACCTAGTGCAATCAAATCATTTCCTGCTACAATACCATCAATATACGGATGCTTCTCAAGCAGTTCAGAAGCAACATACTCACTTTTCATAGGATGAAATTCACTTTCTGCAATAACGTAAGAAACATTTTGTTTCGTGACAGCATCGATAAATCCTTGAAAACGCTCATTTGCAGTACTGAGATTTCGCGGTCCACGAATATGCGCAATCGCTTGACATCCTTTTGCTAATAAAAGCTCTGTCGCTTGTTTACTTCCAGAATAGTTATCGGCATATACTGTTGGAATACGTTCATGAAACATGCGGTCAATTGCTATAACCGGCACTTGTAAATTCATGTAATTCCCACTATTTTGCGGATTTGTTGCGACAATAAAGCCATCGACATTATTTTGTATAAGCACATCAATGTATTGCTTTTCTTTTTCTAAACTTTCATCAGAATTACATAGCACAACCGTATATCCTTGTTTATGAGCTACGTCTTCTACTGCCCGGGCTACCTCTGGAAAGAATGGATTTACGATGTTTGGGACAACTAATCCGATTAGACGAGAACTCTTATTATATAGAGAACGTGCCACCGTACTTGGCTTATAATCTAATAACTCAATTGCCCGCTTTACTTTTTTGAGCGTATCTTCATGCACATAGCCATTCTTATTTAATACTCTAGAAACAGTAGCAACGGATACCTCTGCTAATTTGGCGACGTCTTTTATCGTACTCATTCTTTTCCCTCTCTATCATATGTAACCGTTTACACAAATAATATAACTTATTCAGTAAAATCCGTCAATTGTTTATAAGTAAAAAGACGCGATTAAATCTATGTAAAAATACAAAAAGCATCGCCATTATAGGCGATGCTCTTCCTTATTATGAATAAGATACACTTGCATCTTTCTCTTCTGTTTCATTCTTTTGTTCTTCTGTTTCACTATTTTGTTCTTCTGTTCCCTTTTTACGACTAGAAAGCTTAATTTTCTTCAAGAAAAGTGTAAATACGGCACCGACTACAATAAATACTAATCCAGTCATAAATACATGATGAAGAGAATCTAATAATGATGTCTTCAAGACAGGTACAATGCTATTTGCGATTGCTTCTGGCATTTGCTTCAATGATTCTGGACTAAATAACATTGAATATAGCCCTTGTGGATTTGTGTGAATCATGTCTTTAAACTTCGCCGCTATTTCCCCTGCTTGTGGTGGGAACGTATTTAGCACAGGTACTAACTTATCTGTTAATACTGTACCGGATGTGTTATTCATAATAGAACCTAAAATAGTAATCCCAAATGTACCACCGATTTGACGGAAGAATTGACTTGATGAAGTCACAACTCCAAGATCTTTTTTCGGGAAGCTTTCTTGTAATGCTAATGTTAAGGTTGGCATTACAAGACCCATTCCTAAACCAATAACCATCATATATGACGATGCGACGAGCTTACTTGTATGCATATCCATTGTAGTTAAAAGCCCGAATCCACCGGCCATAATGAGCATTCCAGTGATAATTTGTGGTTTTACTCCTACCTTTAATACAAGCTGACCACCAATAATACTTGTAATGATCATCGTGATCATCATTGGTGTCATAATTGTTCCCGATTCAGCAGCACTTACACCTACAATTCCTTGCATAAAGAATGGTACAAACGTAATGGCTCCGAACATTCCAACACTCATAAAGAAACCAATTGTATTTAATAGTGTAAATGTACGATTTTTAAAGAAATGGATAGGTAAAATCGGTTCTTTCGCTTTTGTCTCAACAATAACAAAGCTTACAAGACCAATAACTGCAAGCGCAAATAACCCAATAATTTGCCAAGAACCCCAAGCGTAGTCTTTCCCGCCAAATGTTAATGCTAATAATAAGCTCACAACACCGAGAATCATAGTAAAAATACCCGCGATGTCAATTTGAATTGGGCCAGTTTGTTTCTGTCCTTTTAAGCCCATTGCGATAAAGATTGTTGCTATAATCCCAACTGGTAAGTTAATGTAGAACACCCATCTCCAGCTCATTGAATCAACAATCCAACCACCAATTTGTGGACCAATGACAGAAGCAAGACCATAAAGTGCTCCAAAAATCCCTTGCCATTTCGCACGTTCTTTCCCTGTAAACATATCCCCAATGATAATCATGGCCATTGGCATCATAATACCGCCGCCTAGCCCTTGAATACCACGGAAGATAATTAATTCTGTCATACCATTTGCCATACCACAAAGCGCAGAACCAACCATGAAGATAATTAATCCTGTCAAATATACATTGCGGCGACCTAACAAATCTGCCAGCTTACCAGCAATTGGTACAACCGTTGTTGATGATAGCATATATGCTGTTGTTAACCATGTCATTAAACTTAATCCGCCAAGTTCACCGACAATACGCGGCATTGCTGTACCGACGATTGTTCCGTCTAATGCAGCAAATAACATTGCGATAACTAAACCAATTAACAACAATGTTCTATTTTGATTTGCTTGTTGTTCCATGTAATCTCCTCGACTCTCTTTATTTTTTCTCTTTCTTCTCTGATGTTTGGCAAATAATTGCTTCTAGTTTTTCAAACAAACGAAGTAAATCTTCTCTCTCTTGTACTTCTAATTGTGAAAAGTATTTTGCAATATGTTGATTCCGAGCAGTCATTGCCTCTTCTAATACATCTTTCCCCTTCGCCGTTAACTCAATTACGACAACGCGGCGATCATTTTTATCATGATAGCGTAACACCAATTCTTGATCGATTAAACGATCGATCATCACTGTAATTGCACTTGGCTTCACATACATTTTTTTCGCTAATTCTGTCGCCCTTGCTGTGCCGTAATGATTTAAAATTTTTAAAATATAAAATTGCGGTGGTGTTAGTCCAGATGATTGCAATTGCTCTAATAACTCCGTTTGCATTTTCTTTCCAATAGAAAATGTAAGAGCTTGAATTTTATCAATATGAGTTACATCATTTTGCATATGTTCCACCTCTTATTTAACCCCTAAAATATTTAACGTTTTTAAATATTAAACCTTATAACTAATAATGTCAATGATTTTATTTCTTAAAAATTTTCGTATTTTTTTGATGAAAACAATGACGAAAATCATGTTAAATGAAAGTATAGGATGATTTCTCCACAACAAAAACTACCATTACTATGTATACAAAACATAGCAATGGTAGTTTTCACTTTTTTATAAAATCAATTCAATTGTTTCAATAATTTGGATACTATCCTTCACGGATTGAACAATCGTACAATTCTTCACAGCAAGCTCTAACGCCTTTTCTAACTGCTCTTGCGTGATTCCCTCCGCCTTTATTTTATAGTGCAAATGAATGCTCTCCACTGGTTTTGACAAAACTTCACTTCTTATAATGTCAGCTTCAATTGTAAACTCATTATACGTAATACGTTTTTTTTCTAAAATCGTTCGAAACACAATCGAACTGCATCCTGCAATTGAAGCAATAAGAAGTTCTAATGGTGTATACCCATTTTCTTTTCCAATTTGCAATTCACCATACGGAAGATCAGTTGTTATTTCATTGCGCTTGACTGTTAGTTTCATATGTATTCCCCATTTCTACTTGCACCGTTTGCTGTCGTTTCTTATTTATATAATAATACACGTAGCAAAAAATGATAAATGGAATGCCGCAATATAATGCCATGCGCTGTTCTGGGATAAAAGCTAAACTAATCACAACAATGCTATTTAAAATAAGCGCTGCAATTGGAACAATCGGATATAATGGTGTCTTATATTTTAATTCTTCCAGCTTGCCACCATTCTTCAAATATTGTTGTCTAAATCGAATTTGTGAAAATGCGATAATAATCCAACTCGCTACCGCTGATAAACCTGCAACAGATAGTAAATACATGTATACTGTACTTTCTGCGAATACACTTGTTAATAAAGATAGTGCTGCAACAGCTATCGTCACAACTAATGCAGTAATAGGAACACCTCTTTTATTTAACTTCTTAAAGGAAGTTGGTGCCATACCTTCATTTGATAGCGACCATAAAATACGTGTTGCTGCATATAACCCAGAGTTTGCTACAGATAATAGAGCAGTAATAATAACAAAGTTCATAATATCCGCTGCATATGGAATACCGATTTTATCAAATACAACAACAAACGGACTTTCAATAACTCCCGCTTCTTTCCAAGGAATCAGTCCTACTAAAATCGTCATTGTTAAAATGAAGAATAACATAATGCGCCATACTGTATTACGAATTGCACGCGGAATCGTTTTTTCCGGTTCCTTACTTTCACCTGCTGCAATTCCAATTAACTCTGTTCCTTGGAAAGAGAAGTTTACAGTAATCATTGTTAGTAACACAGCTCCAAGTCCATTTGGAAATAATCCACCATCTTGTACAAAGTTAGAAAAAAGCGGCGCCGCTTCTTTTCCGTCGTATGGTAAAAACCCAAGTATTGCACTTCCACCAAGAAGAATAAATCCAATAATGGTAACTACTTTAATACTTGAAAACCAAAATTCTAATTCTGCATAGCTTTTTGCTGATACTGCATTTGTAATGAATAAAAGACTACCGAACACAAGGCACCATACCCAAGTATTAACATCTGGAAACCATCTTTTCATCATTAAACCAATTGACGTTAACTCTAAACCAACCGTCACAGCCCAGCCAAGCCAATACAACCAGCCAATCATAAATCCTGTTCCAGGTCCGATAAATTTCGTTGCATACTTTTGAAACGATCCAGAAACAGGCATTGCAACTGTTAGTTCACCAAGGCAAAGCATCGTTAAATACATAATAAGCCCACCGACTAGGTAAGAAAGAATTGCTCCTCCTGGTCCTGCTTGATTAATTGTATATCCTGATCCGAGAAAGAAACCTGTCCCGATTACTCCTCCGAGTGCAATCATAAATAAATGTCTACTTTTCATTGTACGCTGTAATTGCTCATTCGTTGTTTGCTTCATCTTCTTCCTCCCCTAAACGCACTCTGTATTTTAAAATTTCTGATAATATAAAATATACAATAAAGCGTTTACAATTTCTATATAAAATTAAAACTTTTCTAAAAAAATAACTCTTGCATAAAATAATATGCAAGAGTTATCCCGCATTAACGGGCAGTAAGATCCCCACCTCAAGATTGAGAGAAAAGCGAAGAAGATAGGTGGGGATAACTGCCCGTTAATGCCCGATTGGTTCAACTAACCATCAGTGGGAGATGAAGCCCCCTACTGATGGAAGTTTCACTTTATCTGCTCTCTAAACGTCTTGAAAAAAGAGACAAGCTATAATTTACAATGAAATACATACATGCGGCGAGAATAAAAGTTGGAATCATATAGTTTACATTTTGACCATTAATAATTTGAGCATTATGCATTAATTCTGGCAATGAAATTACGACCGCCAACGATGTATCTTTTAAAAGGGATATAAATTGACTGACAATCGGCGGCACCATACGTCGCAGTGCTTGCGGTAAAATAATATGCTGAAGCGTTTGTACATACGATAGTCCAGAAGCGCGCGCTGCTTCAATTTGTCCCTTCTCAATTGATAATAAACCACTGCGAACAATTTCTGATATCATCGCTGCTTCAAATATCGTCAAAGCCACAATGGCTGCTGTTGTAATCTCTAATTTCAAGCCAGCTTCTGGGAGCGCAAAATATGTAAAGAAAATAATTAATAACAGCGGTAAATTACGAATGATTTCAACAATACAGGCAAGTAATGCTGATACAACCGGTATTTTCGCATATCGTAACGTACCGATTACACTACCAATTATAAAACTAAGGAAGATTGCTATAAGAGCGATTTCTAACGTAATAAGTAGTCCTTTTAGTAAAAAAATAACATGATCTCCTGTATAGGCACCCCGAAAATCCATTTACACAGCTCCTTTCGCCAAGTGTTTCTCCAAGTATCGAACACCCATGCTAAGCGGAACAGTTAACAGTAAATAAAACATACCAACAAATATATATACATCAAATGTGACAAATGTTCTTGTAGAGATTAAATCACCTTGGTACATTAAATCCGCCCCAGCGATAATACCTAGTATAGAAGAGTTTTTCACTAAATTTAGGAATTGATTACCTAGCGGCGGAATCACAATTTTTACTGCTTGCGGTAAAATGATATAATACATCGCTTGCACGTACGTTAAACCAGAAGAACGCGCTGCTTCCATCTGCCCTTTCGGAACTGATAAAATTCCTGCACGAATTGCCTCTGTAATAAAAGCCGCTGTATATATAGTAAGTGCAGTTGTACCAGCAACAAAGCCACTTAATGTAACGCCAATTACCGGAAAAGCAAAATAAAAAGCAAATGCAATTAGAACCAAAGGGATATTCCGAATAAACTCTACATATGTTGTACCCATCCAATTTAGAACCCGAATTGGTGCAATTCGCATCACTGCGATTATGATGCCAAGAATAAAACTACCAATTAATGCAACAATACTAGACATCAATGTATATCGGAATCCCTCTAAATACAAATCTAGATTATTTGAGAGAATAGAAAAATCGGGCACAAACTCTCCCCCTCTTTCTTTATAACAAGAGGATGATTATTTCTCATCCTCTTGTTATCATATATTTTGTAGTTTTACTCAGGCTTTTTCCCAATCCACTTTTCATACAACTTATCGTACTCTCCATTTGCTTTCATCTCTTTTAATAGCTCATTAATTACTTTCGTAAGCTCTGTTTCTCCTTTTCTCACTGCAATACCATATGGTTCGTCGGTGAAGATTTTTCCAACAACTTCATAGTTTGCATCTTGCTTTTCCATACCATATAAAATGGCATTATCTGTTGTTAAAACATCGCCTTGCCCTGCCTTCAATGCCGTAAATGCTTCACTATAGTTTTCAAATTCAAGCACAGTCGCTTCCGGTGCTTTTGCACGAATATTGTTCGTAGAAGTAGAGCCTTTTACAGCTAACACTTTTACACCTTTTTTCACGTCAGCTATATCCTTAATTTTACTTCCCTTTTTCACAAGTAAAGATTGTCCAGCTTTAAAATACACATCTGAGAAATCAACTTCTTTTTTGCGTTCCTCGGTAATTGTCATTGTCGCAATAATTGCGTCAATATCGCCGTTTTTCAACATCGGGATGCGCGTTTTAGAAGTAACTTCTTTTAATTCTAACTTATTCTCATCGCCTAGAATTTTTTTAGCAAGTGCTTTCGCAACATCAATATCAAATCCTTCTACCTTGCCCGTTGACGGATTCTTTAATCCAAATAGATTCGTATCATACTTCACACCAACAACTAATTTTCCGCGTTCTTTAATTTGATTAATAACAGTTTCTTTCTCATTTTTTACAGTTTCTTTCGTTTCCTCTTTCTTATTTCCGCACCCAGCTACAATCAATGTAAATAAACACGCAAAAGCGATAAGCGTAAACCACTTTTTCATTTTAATCATCGAATTCCTCCCTTAATGATTAAGCACACGACTTAAAAATAATCGTGCTCGTTCTTGCTTTGGATTTGCAAAGAAATCAACAGGTGCTGCTTCTTCCACAATTTGACCCTTGTCCATAAATAAAATACGATCAGCTACCTCACGAGCAAACCCCATCTCATGTGTAACAACAACCATCGTCATTCCTTCTTTTGCTAATGTTTTCATAACGTCGAGTACCTCGCCAATCATTTCGGGATCAAGTGCAGAAGTTGGTTCATCAAACAGCATGATTTCCGGCCTCATTGCTAGCCCCCTTGCAATGGCAACGCGCTGTTGCTGTCCGCCTGATAGTTGGTGCGGATAGGCATTTACTTTATCAGTAATCCCCACTTTTTCTAAGTAAAACATAGCAATTTTTTCTGCTTCTTCTTTCGGCTTTTTGAGCACTTTTATCGGGGCAAGTGTAATATTTTGAAGCACCGTTTTATGAGGATATAAATAAAAATGTTGAAATACCATGCCGATGCTTCGTCTTAGTTGATTTATATCTTTCTTTATCTCATGCACGTTTACACCATTCACAAACAATTCACCATTCGTAATTATCTCTAGTTGATTCATGCAGCGCAGCAACGTGCTTTTTCCTGATCCCGATGGACCAACGACCACGACGACTTCCCCTTTTTCAATTTGCAAATTAATATTTTTTAAAACCTGAAAGCTGCCGTAATATTTATTGACATCGCGAAAGACAATCAATCTACTCCCCTCCTTTACAACTCAAAAAAGCCTATACAGTTTTTTATATTCGAAAACACCTAAAAAAATAACTAGTAATCTTTTAGACACGAAAAAGAAGCAAAGAGATTGCTCTCTTTGCTTCTTTCACTTTTATCTTTTTACGAAACCTCTTCTTGTTTATCTTTTCCATATTCATGCTCCCAAAAATCAGCATTTTTAATACCAAGTTCTTGAGGATCAAATACAGGATCTTTCCCTTCCTTCTTCTGCTTCTCATAGTCTTTCAATGCTAAAAGCGCCGGTTTTTGCAAGAATAGAATTGCGATAATATTTACCCAGGCCATAATACCAACACCAATATCCCCAAGCGCCCACGCTGTTGCCGCTGTTTTCACACAGCCATAGAATACAGTTGCTAAGAATATAAATTTCAACACAAGTATCATCCAAGGACGATCTTTTTCGCGATTTAAATAAGCAATATTCGTTTCTGCAATGTAGTAGTATGCCATAATGGTTGTGAAAGCAAAGAAAAAGAGAGAAATAGCAACAAAAGCATTTCCAAAACCAGGGAATACAGATTCAACAGCAGCTTGTGTATAACCAGGTCCCGGTTCCGCACCGTTCAAGTTATTAACAAGAAACCCTTTTCCACTTGCATCAAACACATTATACATCCCTGTAATAATCATCATGAATGCTGTTGCCGAGCACACAAATAATGTGTCAATGTAAACCGAAAATGCTTGTACAAGTCCTTGTTTTGCCGGATGAGATACTTCCGCTGCAGCAGCTGCATGCGCTCCTGTTCCTTGTCCAGCCTCATTTGAATAAATCCCGCGTTTTACGCCCCATGAAATTGCTAAACCGATAATCCCTCCAAATGCAGATTCTAACGCAAATGCACTTTTCAAAATAAGCATGAAAGCATCTGGCAACTTATCAATATTCATAAAAACAATTAAACAAGCAACAAGAATATAACCAGCTGCCATAAACGGCACAACAATTTGTGCTACATTAACAATACGTTTTACACCACCAAAAATGATAAGACCAAGTACAACAACTAATATTGCCCCTGATACGGATGTATTAATACCAAACGCTGTTTCCAAACTTACCGCAATACTGTTCGCTTGTACACCAGGAAGCAACATCCCTGTTGCAAGAATTGTCGCCATAACGAAAACAATCGCATACCATTTAATCCCTAGTCCTTTTTCTATGTAATATGCTGGACCACCTCGGAATTGCCCTTTGTACTTCGTCTTATAAATTTGTGCAAGTGTTGATTCTACATAAGCAGAGCCAGCTCCCAAAAAGGCCACAAGCCACATCCAAAAGACTGCTCCTGGTCCTCCAAAAGCGATTGCTGTGGCCACTCCAGCAATATTCCCTGTCCCAACACGGCCTGATAAAGAAAGTGCTAGTGCCTGAAACGAAGAAACACCAGCTTCTGATTTCTCTCCCTGAAATGTAAGTCTTACCATCTCACCGACATGTCTAACTTGTAGAAATCTCGTTCGAACTGAAAAATATAAACCTACTCCTAAACATAAATAAACAAGTGCAGGACTCCATACAATACCATTGAACCAATTAACAAAGGTTTCCACAAATCCTCCTCCTTCATAAATTAGAATTTTCAGAATATATAAAAAGTATAAAATATACACCTCATGCAATACAATATTATTTTGAGAAAATAAACACATTTTTGTATAAAAACACAAAATGTGTTTATTAATAAAAACAGAGCATCAATCAGCTAATTCAAACTAGCCTAAAAAAGAAAAAACTGACCATAACTCCACTGAGAGTGTTTTAGGTCAGTTTCTTATTTTTATTAACATTCAATAATTGCTTTTCTTGCAAGAATTCTCTGATGAATAGCACTTGTTAATGTTTGAAAATGCTCTGGCATTTTCTTACCGTTAAACTTTTTCATGATTGTTCCATATAAAGCAACATCTCGAAGACGCATGAAAAGCGGCAAAGCATCATATGAGGAATCATCAAGCTGGTGCTCTGTCTCATATCCTTCTCGTAATACTTGCAACTGATGACGTGCAAAAATCGTCTTCTGCTCTTCCGACCAATCTTTTTGTAAGACAGAATAATACAGAACCATTGCAAGGTCATGTATAAAATAATTATACGTTGCATCATCAAAATCAAAGATTGTTAACTCTTCATTTTCATAGTGGAAATTTCCATGATGAATATCTCCATGAATTAATCCAAATGTATAATTTGTAGAAGGTAAGTTCTTAATTTTTTCTATAATTTCATAGGCGATTTGTTGCAGTTCATGATTTTCCTTTAACATATCAACAATTGTAATTTCATCATCCATCCACGTAACACGATTCTCTGTTTTTGGATAATGCATTGTAAGTCTATGTAACTGACCAATCGCTTTCCCCCATGCATAAAAGAGCGTATCATTCCAAATATCAGGATCGTTATCTTTCACCCTTTCTCCTTTTGCATAATCAAAAAGAGAAACATAAAAAGAAGTTCCATCAGTTGCTTGTAGATTTTCGACAAATAGAGCATTTTTTGAGCGATGCGGCGCAGCTACCTTTGCACCGTTTTTCCCGAGATATGCTAGAAAATCTAATTCGGCCTCAATTTGCTTATATGTACGATGAGATGAATGTGTCAAACGCAAAACATATGGTGTACAATCTTCTCCCTCGGCACGAAAAATATAATTTTCAAAGTCTCCTAATGATTCTTCCGTAACAGTTACACCGAAGCGTTTTGCCCCTTCTTGTAAAATTTCTTTTGTAAACACTTGTTCAACTGCTAACTCCATATAATCCCTCCTTTTTCTATCTTCTCTACTAGTTCGTCATGAATCTTAAAATCACTGCTATGAAATGTAACAAAGTGTTCGTAATCCGCGCTCGAATGTATGTTATACACCAATATATACATAAATGTAAAAATATAAGGAGTAGAATATTCTACTCCTTTTCAATCCTATTAATAGAGAACATATGACTATATTAAGTTAACAAATTTATCCCGTATTAACAGACAGTAAGCCACTCCACCTCAAGATTCAGGGAGAAGCAAAAAAAGATAGTTGAGGAATGAAGTCCTCCAACTGATGGAAGTTTCACTTTATTATGATTCACTTAGATTAAAGCTTATACAATCGTATATTCCATCTTTATATTACTACCATGTTCCCTCTAATATTAGCGCATAAATACCCATGCTTATAACAAATAGTGAAACCCCTAACGTAATAATCCATAATGGAATTTTCAATTTTTTTACTTTAAAATACGCTCCATACCCTTTATATTTAAGAGAGCGATATAAACTGATTCCTCCTACAAAAATCATAAAAACACTTAAAATATGTACGACATACGGCAAGCTCCCACTCCTTAAAAAAACCTCTTTATAAGATTATCACATCGCCCTTTTATTTACAGTAATTTCTAAATAATATTTATCATGAAAATATCAAATGAATAAAATAATTTCGGTTTTCTTATTGAGCTAAAGTGGTAGGTTAATGCAAGTTGTCGGGTAATCGGAGAGAGTTACTTCATTGGTAAAGATGCTCTACAACTGCGGGAAGCTGCTGTCCACAACGGAAGTGCCTAATGATGTCCAACTTCGTGTTTACACAGACAGGGATTGGGTCAAAAAAATTGAAATCCAAGACACAGGGCATGCACCTATAATCTTTTTAAGAATATGCTAAATCACATATAACCGAAGGGGGCTGGCTTATTATGTTTGAGCATTTTGGGTTTGTAGAAAAGTGCGATACAATTCCAATCGAATTTCCCCCGCAGTACCAACCTCAGCAGCCGGGTATTGAATCTTTGATGATTCCAAGACCTATCTCCGAAAATCCTAATTATTCTGGAAGCAACAAACTATTGAACAAAGTCGCCATCATTACTGGGGGAGATAGCGGGATTGGCCGGGCTGTCTCCATTGCTTTCGCAAAAGAAGGGGCGGATATTGTAATTGTTTATTTAAATGAGCATGGGGATGCATCCGAAACAAAAGACAGAGTGAGCCAATTGGGCAGACAATGCCTGACAATCGCAGGTGATATTGGAGATGCCGGGTTTTGTCATTATGTCGTAAAAAAAACAATGGAAGCATTTGGCCATCTTGAAATCTTGGTCAATAATGCAGGAGAAGCACATACACAAGCAAGTATCAGCGACATTTCAGCAGAGCAGCTCGAACGTACTTTTAAAACAAACATTTTTTCATATTTTTATTTAACACAAGCAGCCATGCCCTATTTAAAAAATGGAAGCTCTATTATCAATACGGCTTCACTCGCCGCATACAACGGACTTGATCCCGCGATTGATTATGCCGCTTCCAAGGGAGCTGTCGTTGCATTTACCCGCTCGTTAGCATTATCAGTCATTAATCAAGGAATCCGGGTCAATGGCGTTGCTCCAGGGCCTGTATGGACCCCTCTTATCCCTTCAAGCGCTCCGCCGGAACTTTATGCAACATTTGGAAGCATTACACCAATGAAACGTACTGCACAACCTTTTGAACTGGCACCTGCCTATGTTTATTTGGCGTCGGATGACTCCTCATATGTGACAGGACAAATTCTTCATGTAAACGGTGGAGTGATTATAAATGGATAAGAGTGAATTCCTTCGATTCAAACTTTATTATAAAAAATTGTATTTTAGTGGAAAGAAAGACGCCGTTCTGATCAATCTTTTTTCAAAATGACGTTTTTTTATTTCCTGTTACATATGGAATGAATACTCCCCCACATAATATCGTATGTTCTTCTTAGCTCAATGAGTTTTTTGTAATGATAGAAAATAGATTGTTTATCTTTGCTTGTTCGCTACAGCATACTTCTAAATCATTCTAATGTGAGTAAATAGTTGATTAACGCATCTTGCTCTTGTTTTGAGAAACCTGTAGAAGAATCTACCCAATATTCGTGTCCTTCTCCCGTAATATGTGCGTCTTGTAAATCTTTTGAATTTTTGTTTGCTTCGATTACTTTTCTTCTCAAGTTTTGGTCAATTAATGCTCGTAAGCTGTTAAACGGATTAGGCTCAATTCCTTTTGATACCGTTCCTGTCATACCTAGCTCACTCTCCACATTTTGGCCAACCGCAACGCCTCCATCATGTAAATACGGCGCTCCCCAATAAAGCCCTAACAAGCTTGGAACTTTGTAACCACCAGGTGAACCATTTAACATATATGCTAAGTTAATCTTTTCTTTATCTAATGTATAGGCTGGAACTTTTAACAATTTTGCTCCTTTTGGTATAGGTACAGATGTATCCGGTGAATACATAATAGGCTCTGCTAAGTTTTTACCTATTGCTTCAAATGATTTTGCTCTTGATGGCTCGGTCTTAATTTCATTAACTGGAATAATTCGATTATTTGTGTAGGTTTGTCCCGCATGACAAGTAATACAGCCTGCACGTGCAAATACGTTCTTCCCTTTTTTCATCGTCTTATTATCAACAGATAATGGTGGTTTAGGGGAAACAAATGTATTTTGTAACGCAGACATTCCATTATTTTGCTCCATAACCCGATAGCCAGGAGAACTTGATAATAAACCATTAGGAGAGATTAAAGACGGCCTTGGAAACGTCGGAAGCGCAATTAACTCATTTACTCCTGGAACTCCTGGAGTAGGATCTACTGAAGCAAAAAACTCAGATGGTTTCTTTCCACTTTTAGGATCATATCGATATTTTGGATTTGCTGCATTTTGTAACATTGTTCCTAAATAAACTTCCTTGTCGATTTTGAAAAGGAATGGACTAGCATGCGCTAATGTCGTTAAATCTGAACCTTGAATATTTACAGCACTATTAATTACACTTAGTCCTTTAAACGGACCAGCTTGCGCAAACCCATTCCACCCATAAGGATGATCTCCAAATGTAAAAGAATCTGGAATTTGTGTTGGATTATTCACCAAATCACTACTCGCATCAAAATTTCCTCTTGGCCATTTTAATAAAGTACGATCTACAGTCTCCTCTATCATCTCTGGATCAGGAAGTGGAGCTTTTTTTCCATCAGAAGTTACTACTGTTCGCCCTAAATCTTTTATATAGTCTTGTAATGACTGAATTTCTGCACGAGAAAAATAAGCTGCTGAATTTGTCCCTAGTGCTAAAATGAGACCGCCATTAAAATCATTATTTACAGCACCTTCAATAACTTTTTTTGTATCCCTAGTTACCGTTGCATGGCATGCAGCACAGCTTACTCCTATCTTCTCTCTTCCTTCAGGCTTAATAATAGGCATCCCTAACACTTCATTAGAACCACTTGCAACATCTAAACCAGTATCAATCTTTGTTCCTTTTTCAAACGTTTTATCTCCTAGTTTCACAGTTTTCGCCAGTTCAACACGTAAATTTGTTGTCCCTTTTCCATGCAAGTCGTAAATTGCTTTTTTAATATTTTCTAAAGTTAACGCTCCATTTAAAATACCCATTATGTCTGTAAGAAACACTTCATTTCCAAATGTTTCTTCATAAAAAGACTCTCTCCCCACTTTTAATAAATTATTGTCAATTTTCACTGCTCCGTTTTGTGGTGATAATAACGTTTTGCCTTCATTCGTCTTCAACAACTCATTCGCCTTTTTTTGCGAAATCGTTTGTCCCCAAATATCGTATGCCGGTTGATTTTCCTCAGTTCCATAATGATTTGGTTTGCTCTTTACAATTTGATCTTCAGAAGGAATATAAGCGTATGTTGGTTTTGAAAAGTTAAAAAGGACAACACCTACAAATATTATCCCCAAAACAAGAGATCTAGCCGACTTCCTATTTTTCATTTACTTTCCTCCATGTTCATCAAAAAATATTACGAACGCTCAGTAACAGCCTTAATATTCCCTGTAAAAAGAGATATAAATACAAAAACATACTTTCATCGCTATAAATATTTAATCACCAGGATGAATTTTTATAAAAAAGTTTGTATTTTTCTCTTCCCTTTCTAAAAAACATGTAGTATACTTACTTCAAAATCAGAGGAGAAAGGGAGCAAAGAACTATGCTTACAAATACAACTGTAGTTACATTTGCACAAAAACATCATCATCATACGTAAACCCTTGAAACCTAGCGGAAAAATTCACGCGTAGGTACAAGGGTTATTCCCGTTGTACCTACGTTAGGCAAAGAGCCATGTAGGTATTTTTTATCTACATGGCTCTTTTTTATTTCCAAAAAACACTAGGTACAATAAATCATAAAACAAAAAAAACTATCATCAAAAGGAGTTAGACGATCATGGACACAAAAAAATGGGGTTTATGGATTTTAACAGCATTCGTTGTTGGAAATATGGTTGGTGGCGGCGTGTTTATGCTTCCGGCAAATTTAGCACAAGTATCAGGACCAATGGGGTCCACCCTTGCATGGACAATTACCGGGCTTGGTGTATTTATGATTGCACTCGTGTTTGGAAACTTAGCAATGCGAAAACCAAATTTAAAAGCAGGTCCACAAAGCTATGCGCAAGCAATGTTCACTTCACCAAAAGCTGGTAAAGTTGCTGGTTATAGCATGGCGTGGGGTTACTGGGCGGCAAACTGGGCGGCAACAGCTTCTGTTATTATTTCATTTGCAGGATATTTATCTACGTTTTTTCCAGTTATGCAAAGTAAACAAATTTTGTTCACGACAAATGGTTTCTCATTAGAACTAGGAAAAGCCTTAACATTTGCTGTATGTAGTATCATGCTATGGGGCATTCAATATATTCTTTCTCAAAATATTGATCGTGCTGGTAATATGAACTTACTTGCAACTGTTGCAAAAATCATTGGATTTACAATGTTTATTATCATTACATTATTCATCTTTAATGCAGCGAATTTCGGTGATGGGCAAACATTTATGAATGAAGCTGGAAAGTCTATCCCATTAGGCGGACAAGTCAATGCTGCTGCCATCTCAACACTTTGGGCGTTTATTGGCATTGAGTCAGCCGTTATGCTTTCAAACCGCGCAAAGTCACAACGCGATGTAAAAAAAGCAACGATTTTCGGATTAGTAATTGCGCTTCTTATTTATGTATCAATTACATTGTTAACAATGGGTGCTCTTCCACAAGAGGCGCTAAAAGGATCACAAAAACCATTGGTTGACGCATTAAGTATGGCTATCGGTAATAAAGGTGCATATATTATGGCATTCCTAGCACTTGTCTCTCTATTCGGCTCTACAGTCGGCTGGATTGTTGTAAGTGCAGAGGTTCCTTATCAAGCAGCAAAAAGCGGATTATTCCCAGCTTTCTTTGGAAAAACAAATAAAAAGGGAAGTCCAAAGAACTCATTATTATTAACAAATATCATGACACAAATATTCTTATTCTCTACTATTTCTGGTTCAGTATCAGAGGCGTATAACTTTGCAATTGTTGTCGCTACACTTGCCTATTTAATTCCGTACCTTGTCTCAACATTGTATCAATTAAAACTCGTTATTACTGGCGAAACATATGACATCATGCAAGGCTCTCGCAAAGTTGACGGAGTAATTACAGTACTTGCTCTTATATATTCAATTTGGGTTATCAAAACAGGGACAGCTGATATAAAAACGTTCTTACTAGGAATAGGATTATTCGTAATCGGATTAGTTCTTTATCCATTTATCATGAAAAATACTACTGAAAAGAATACAGAAACACTTGATACAAAAATTAGTTAATTTCAAAAACACTAGCTCTTCAGGGAGCTAGTGTTTTTCGGTTAAAATTCATTTTTTAATTCTGATACTGTTAACGGTTTCGCATAATAAAATCCTTGTACATAGTCACATCCCATTGATTGTAGTAACGTTTCTTGTTCAACAGTTTCTACCCCTTCTGCAACAACCTTAAACTAAATAAAACTTCCATCAGTGGGGGGGTTCTTCATCCCCCACTGAATAATGAAATGTAAATGTTTTATTAAGTTATAAAAAAACTATAGACGGAATATTGTATTTTCTCTTAAAATTCACAGTGAAATGGTAGATAATATCTAACTTCAGGGGGAAAAATGATGTTGAAAAAAGTCTGTATGATGATTACTGCATTTTTGTTAGTTTTTTCATGCTTCCAGTCGCTCTCATTCGCAGACAGCGATGAACAAAAGGAAAAAGGCGTACACTTACGTGTCATGAGTTACAACATCCATTATGGTAACAACTTCTACAATCAATATGACATTGAATCTATTACCAATGTTATAAAGGATTCAGGAGCAGATATTATTGGTCTACAGGAAGTGGATGTACATTGGGGAGATCGCAGCAATTTTGACAATGAAATAGCAAAGATTGCGCAATCACTTAATATGTACTATTTCTTTGCCCCTATTTATAACCTTTCACCATTACAAGCAGGGCAGCCTAACCGTCAGTTTGGTGTGGCAATTTTAAGTAAATATCCCATTCTTAAAGCTGAAAATCGTGAAATAACTAGACTTTCTACACAAGTGCCAAACCCAAAACCCGAATTGTCTCCTGGATTTGCCGAAACGCTGATTAATGTAAAAGGAATAAAATTGAATGTATACGCTACTCACTTGGATTACCGGACAGATCCAACTGTACGGAGCATGCAAGTTCACGACATGTTAAATATTATGTCCGAAAACCATAGGGAAAAAATCTTATTTGGTGATATGAATGCAGTACCGACAGCCCCAGAGTTACAACCTTTGCTTAAATCATATCAGGATTCTTGGAACGAAGAGCGTGATGGCACTAGCTATACCTTCCCGGCAAAACAGCCTGACAGAAAAATCGACTATATATTAACAACTTCTGGCGTTAATGTTCAATCTTCCCGTACACTCGACACTTTGGCGTCAGATCATAGACCGATTATATCGGATATTTTCATAAAGAAAGACTAATTTTTATCAATTTAAGCTGCAGATCCTGATATAAAAAAAACGGTCTCATGCGTTTTTATGAGATCGTTTTTTTATTGGACGCCTTACATCATTCATCAACTTCCCTCCTTTTCAAAGCGAAAAGTTTCGATAATTAAAATATACACAGGACAAACTTAAGAGGCGTGAGCTATAATATTTCATGTTGGTTTAGTAAATATAAAATATCTTATAATAAGGATATAATTAATCGGAAAAAGGTGACATTCATACCAATGAAAAATCGTGTTCTGCAATTATTATTCGTTAGTGCAATTACAGTCTTTGTACTAAAAGTACTAAACAATTCTCCCATAACATTGAATACCTTTGTTGGATCGCTATTTCTTATTACAGCTATTGGCATTGCTTTCATCATCTTTATTGAAAATCGCTCCCCCCAAAGTACGTTAGCTTGGTTTTGGGTATTAGCAGTTCTTCCTGTTATTGGCGTATTCTTTTATGTACTATTTGGCCGCAGCAGATGGCGCCGAAATAAACATTTACATCGTGCTGAAGAGCAAAGAAAGTTGTTCCGTGAAATTTTAGAAGGAAGACAATTGAAACAAGAAATACCACCATCTCTAGATGAACGCTCTGCCCATTTGGCTACTGTCGTTCACAAGTTTGGCGGAGGGCCCATTGCTAATGAAACTGCAACAAAATTATTAACAAACGGAGAGGAAACATTTACAGAAATTTTTTCCTCTATTCAAGAGGCAAAACATCACATTCATATTCAATATTACATTTATCGACCTGATGAAATTGGGACAAAGCTCCGTGATGCTTTAATTGAAAAAGCAAAAGCTGGTGTAACTGTCCGTTTTTTATTTGATGGACTTGGAAGTTATACGTTGCGAAGCACCTTTTTACAACCGATGAAGGACGCAGGAATTGAAGTAGTAGAATTTGATCCTGCTCTTTCCCCATGGCTAATAGAAACCGTTAACTATCGTAATCATCGTAAAATCATTATTATTGACGGAAAAATTGGATTTACAGGCGGATTAAATGTTGGAGATGAATATCTTGGCCGTTCTAAGAAATTTCCAATTTGGCGAGATAGCCATTTAAAAATTGAAGGGAAAGCACTATATAAACTACAAGCTATCTTTCTAGAAGATTGGTTATACGCATGTAGTGGATTAAATAACTACTCTTGGGAACCTTTCATGAATAAAGAGTATTTTCCGATGTGGACTGTTGATACAGACGGTGCTGTCCAAGTTGTCGCAAGTGGCCCGAGTGCAAGTGACAAAACGATTCGAAATGCCTTATTAGCGGCCATGACATCAGCAAAACGCTCCATTTGGATTGCGACGCCATACTTCATTCCAGATCCAGAAACATTAACATTACTACGTTTAAGTGCACTTGCTGGAATTGATGTACGTATTTTATATCCTGGCATAAGCGATAGCATCATAAGCGATCAAGCTTCTCAGTCTTACTTTGCGCCATTATTAGAAGCAGGTGTTTCTATTTATCGTTATAAAGATGGATTTATGCATGCGAAAATTGTATTAATTGATGATGAAATTGCAACAATTGGAACAGCGAATATGGACATTCGTAGCTTTGAACTGAATTATGAATTAATCGCTATCTTATATGACTCTCCGACTGTCCTTGATATTAAACATGATTTCGAACAAGATTTTAAGGATTCTACAGAACTTCGCTGGGAAGTCTTTAAAAAGAGAAGCATTCGAAAAAGAACGCTTGAATCACTGATGCGTCTTATTTCACCACTTTTATAAAGTGAAACTTCCATCAGTGGGGTGTTCTTCCCCCACTGATGGTTAGTTGAACCAATCGGGCTTTTACGGGCAGTTATCCCCCACCTATCTTCTTTGTTTTTCTCTGAATCTTAAGGTAGGGGGCTTACTGCCCGTTAATGCGGGATAAGGGAACATCTTCCAAATTGGAAGATGTTTTTTCTTTGCTTCACCTATAAAAACGCGTTATCATAAGAAGGATTGTTTACTTTATGAAAATAATGTTAGGTGGGAAATAAATGTTAGAGCAATTTCATATACATGAAGGATTAAAACAACAACTTGAAAATATTCACGAAACAAATAAACATGCAGCTGGCAATGCCGCTACTTTAATTGGAACAAAAATGTATAAAGCATCAGATAACAGTATTATTGAAGATGCAATTACTGCATTACTTCTTGGAAAAAACGTTCTATTAAAAGGGCCTACTGGAAGCGGGAAAACCGTTCTTGCTGAAACGCTGTCTTATTTATTCCAAAAGCCAATGCATAGCATTAACTGTTCTGTTGATTTAGATGTAGAAGGTATTTTAGGATACAACACATTAACAACAACAGACGGTGCATCTGAAGTTACTTTCGTTGATGGCCCATTAATGAAAGCAATGAAAAGTGGTCACTTCCTTTATATCGACGAAATTAACATGGCAAAACCAGAAACACTTCCTCTTCTTCACGGTGCACTAGACTATCGTAAAATGATTACAAATCCATTCACACAAGAAGTTGTGTACGGTAGCGATGAATATCGTGTAATTGCGGCGATTAACGAAGGCTATGTTGGAACGAGCGAACTAAATGAAGCATTAAAAAATCGCTTTGTTATTATCGAAGTTCCTTATATTCAAGGTGAAACATTAAAAGAACTCTTATTAGCGGAGTCGAAATTAAAGGAAACAGCAACAATCGAAAAGTTTGTGGCATTCGCAAGTGACCTGATGCCACTTGCTCGTGATGGCCGTGTAAGTGAAGAAGCTGCAAGTATTCGCGGTATTATTGATGCATGTGATTTAAGTGTGTATATTCCAGTGATGCGTGCGATTGAACGAAGCATTATCGCAAAATTAAGCGATGAAACAGAACAAATGACGGTGCGTGAATTAGCAGAAAGTTATTTCTTTGAGGGATAATTCATGAGACAAATTTTTAGTGACAAAAAAATCGATGCGTCTCTGTTTCTGCAAATGGAAAATTTAATGTATGCCCTTCTAAAAGAAGAAAATGCATATTTAGAATATGGATATAAAGCATATTATGACGAAATCGAAAATAAAATTGTCATCAGTCATTTTTGGGATGATCGAAGCGAAACTGATAAAGTCGTTGGTTTAAAAAGTGAAGTATATTTAAAAGCTCTCGGCTACAAACATCATTCCGATATGCAGCTTATTCGTAACTATGCAAAAGAATTGCAGCAATCACCACTTAAAAATTTTTTAACGCAATTATTTGTTCTATTAGAAGATTTACGAGTTGAAGAAATTGTTAAACGAGAGCGTCCTGGTACAAAACCAATATTTGCACGCCGAAAAGAAATGTATCGGAGCTATTTCAGCTCACAATACGAAATTAACCGTATTCGTAACTATCATGCTGATATGCTCATTTGTTTATGTTACTTAACATTAACAAGCGATAAATACGAAATGTTTAACAACGACTACTTTGAGCACATTGAAGCAATCTTACACGAAACATTTCAAACGCGTACTACAGAAGATACGATGTATGTTGTAGAAAAAATTCGCTATCGTTTAGAAGAACTATTAGAAAATGATATGATTAATAACTACTTTGGACTTGCACCGCTCAATACTTCTGTCGTTTTTGACAAGATAGAGGAACGAGTAGATGAACTAGCAAATGATGATGTTCAAATTGTTGACGATGACGATAATAAAAGTAAAATAAACGAAAGTTTTTCAACGTGGCATCGTGAAAATAAAAACAATGAAAACGAAAACTTCTTACGCTTTGAATTAGAAAGCGGCACAAAAACGAACATGATGGGTGATACCGCCCGAGAATCTGATAATAGCGATCAAGCGCTCGCTTCTGTGCAAGGTACTTCACAAAAAAGTACACAGTCGAATTTCGACGGAGCGGATGCCGAGGATACGAGAGCGTCTCATGCTTCTAGCCAGAATGAAGGTGTGTACGGTAAGTATAACGCCGGTGCATCACATACTTTTAAAGAAGCTTGCAAACCAAACCATGATGAAAAGAAAGACTATCAAGCTATAAAATCTGTCGTAAATAAAGATGTAAAAGAACTAAAGAAAATCATTGAAAAAACAATTGAAAATAAAACAAACGCAAATGCTGATAAATACTACGGAAGACTTCGTAAAAAGTTCTTACGTATTTATACAGAAAAACAACCACGTATGTTTTATAAAAAAGGACAAGAATCACAAGAACTTGACGTTGTGTTTCACCTGTTAGTCGACTGCTCTGGGTCGATGTATAACAAAATGGAAGAAACGAAAAAAAGCGTTGTTCTTTTCCATGAGGCTTTAAAATCGTTAAAAATTCCACACGCCATTAGCGGATTTTGGGAAGATGCTTCTAGCGCCACACCCGAAAACAAACCAAACGTCATTCATGAAGTCGTAACATATCAAAACTCAACGCTTCCAAGCATTGGTCCGGAAGTCATGCAACTTCGTGAAGAAGAAGATAACCGTGATGGATACATTATTCGTATCGTGTCGGAAAAACTTGCAAAACGTCCGGAAAAACATAAATTCCTACTCGTCTTTACAGATGGCGAACCGTCTGCATTAGACTATCAACAAGATGGTATTTTAGATACACACGAAGCTGTAAAACTTGCTCGTAAAAGCGGCATAGAAGTCATCGGAATCTTTATCGAAGAAGGCGAAGCAAAAGAAGCGACCTATCAGTTAATGAAAAATATTTATAACCACCACTTCTTAGTGGCGAACCATGCTGAAGATTTACGCTTGAAGATTAAGCCGTTATTAAAGAAATTATTATTGAAGACGATTGAATGAATACTCCCCCACTTACCAAAGCTGGAAGTGGGGGTTTCTAACGTTTCGGCCTAACGGACGATTAACGTCAGTGGAGTTAACACACTAGCGAGCTGTTTCACGCCTAACCCCTCTATCCCGTTTCTCCATGCATTCGGGACTACTTTTCGTAAAATATTAGCCGCAGCGTTTACATCTGCGTTGATTCCGATTCCTTTTGCAGAACGATACATACCACGCTTCATCCGTTTTCCTGAAAAAGTTACATTTTGGTCATTTGTTCCATACGTTGGAATGAAGTCATTATCTAGAAAACTTGCTTTTGATGTGTAAGATTCCTCGGTTACAACAACTTGAATACCTACCGCACTCGCTTTGTATGTAATCATTTGAATCAATAAACTATGCGAGATATGGCAAATTGTTTGGTTATTTTTCTTTCCCATATTCGTTTCTTGTTTCCAACTTTTATTTTGACCAATAACGATTTTGCAAACTTCTTCTTCTTGAGCTAGTTTTACAATATGATGACTAGCTTTATGGAAGATATCTTTTATTTTCAGGTAACGCTTTTGATGAAGTTTTTCTATTCTTTTAGAAGTAAAAGGTCCTTCATTTATTTGTTTACCTTGCCTTAGAACACTTGTAAAATGGCTCTTCATTTTATTGTAATATTGATTTATGCTTTTGACATGCTTGCCCTTAACAAGTACAGGCTTCATACCTGTGTTTGTTACGATGGTTGCAAGATTATCAATACCTAAATCAATACTCATATAACGACCATTCTCTTCAACGGATTGTTGTTCTGAAGGAACATCTATCACCAATTCCACTACATACTCATTGTATTTTGGAATGACACGAACTTGTTTCAGCTTACCTTCAGTAATCCCTAATTTCCCAATGTTTAATTGCAATTTTGTCTTTGGAAACTTTAAAAACTTATCATTTTTAATGACACAATCTTGGTTGGTATACAAGATTTCCTTTTCAGAAGAACGAATATACTTTGGAATTCTAGGTTTTCCCGTATATTTGTTGGGATTCTTTTTATAATTTTTTAAACTAGCAAAAAAAGACTTCCAATTTTGGAATACATTTTTCATGATTGATTGACTAGATTGCGTAGGTAAAGCACGATAATCCTTCTGAATCATCGCTTTAAATAATGCATCCAGAAAATTATAATCTACATAAGGTTTTTCTGTAGTTGGTTCTGAAAACAAATTACATTTCACTTCTTTTTGTTTTTCTTTTGGTTTTGTTTTCTCTTTTTCCAATTTCTTTTGATAGGCAAGAAGTTGTGTATCATTCATCTTCCCAATGTTTTTATCAATTGTATCCAAAACTTCTTTTTGTAAAGGTTGTAATTCCTTATCTTGTGTCAAACCTGTATACACTTGTCGTATATAAAAGTTTGTCGTGTTGTACATATTTTTAGCGCTTTGGCAAGATTCTTGAAAATAAGAATACATACGATGTCCTTTTTTAATCCAAATCTGAAGAGTTTTATAATTTATTTGATTTTCCGTTGTCATTTTTTCACCTCCTTGTTAAGGATATTATACCAAAACAAGAACGTATGTTTCCATCGTTTTACTTGAACATAAAATATTTTTTCGATTCACCTCACCATCTTCACATATGTTTAGAGGTGGGAGTCCTCTCGAAAGGTATGATAGAAGCATTTTGGGTATATTAAGGCAGAAGTCTACTATCTAAATATATTTGAAAGGGTGTTCCATTTGTCCCCGAAAAAAGATGAGCAATATACAGATGTTACTGCTGCTGAAGCTCGACATCAATATGTCATTCCTGAGGAACTTCCTGAAGGTCCTTACGGTTCTCCTACTAACAGAAAGTTAGGAAAATCGACACCTTGGGATGAGGATCAAAAAACACATAAAGCATTTAGCTACGAATATGAAAAACAATACGAAGAAACGGAATACCAATACCCGGAAGCAGAAAATATAGACACGCATGAAAAGTGAAGTCTATATAACAGCTTTAACCGCTACTAGGCAACTTATTTCTTACCTAAATTGAACTTTCACCAGCAAGTAGCCCTCAACCTACCTGGACACGCAGACAAAAAAGCCGATTCAATATATTGAATCGGCTTTCTTTCAATTAGCCAAGTACTAACTCAGCTTCTAATTTTTTTTTTAATTTCGCAAGCATATCAGCTGTCATTTTGTCTAAATCATAGTCTGCTTTAAAGCCCCACTCTTCTTTCGCTGCTGTTGCATCAATTGAGTTTGGCCAGCTATCCGCAATCTTTTGACGAGCTGGATCAACTGCGTAATCCATCGTGAATGTTGGGATGTGCTTACGAATAGATGCTGCAATTTGTTCTGGCTCGAAGCTCATTGCTGTAATGTTAAATGCATTGCGATGTTTTAGCTTACTTGGATCTGCTTCCATTAAAGAAATAATCGCTTGCAGTGCATCTGGCATATACATCATGTCCATGTATGTTCCTTCTGCAATGTAAGAAGTGTACGTACCTTTTTTAATTGCTTCATAATAAATCTCAACTGCATAGTCAGTTGTACCCCCTCCAGGAGGAGCAACGTAAGAAATTAAACCAGGGAAGCGTACGCCGCGCGTATCTACACCAAACTTTTGATAGTAATAATCACATAAAAGCTCTCCAGCCACTTTGTTTACTCCATACATCGTAGTTGGACGCTGGATAGTGTCTTGTGGTGTATTATCTTTCGGTGTTGTCGGACCAAATGCGCCGATTGAGCTTGGTGTGAAGAACTTACAGTTTAATTCACGAGCTGCTTCTAACGCATTTACAAGACCGCCCATATTTAAATTCCAAGCAAATAATGGATTTTTTTCTGCTGTTGCTGAAAGCAGTGCTGCTAAATGAATGATTGTATCAACTTCATTACGCTTTGCAATCTCATGTAATTTTTGGCCATCTGTTACATCTAGTATTTCAAATGGACCAGACTTTACAACTTCACTATCTGTTTCACGAATATCTGTTGCGATAACGTTTGATGCACCATATACATCACGAAGTTTCGTTACAAGTTCAGAACCAATTTGACCTAAAGAACCGGTTACTAGAATTTTTTCCATTTTCCCCACTCCTCATTTGCAAGCTTTCATAGATGCGAATGTGTTAAATAATTCCCATTTCTTTCCCAACTTTTTCATACGTACGAATTGCTTCATCAAGCATTTCTTTCGTATGTGCTGCTGTTGGCATATTACGAACACGGCCTGTTCCTTTTGCTACAGTTGGGAACACAATTGATTTTGCATATACGCCCTCTTCATTTAGACGTTTACTAAATTGTTGTGTTAATACTTCATCACCAATAATACAAGGTGTGATTGGTGTTTCACTTTCTCCAATGTTAAAACCAAGTTCTTTTAAGCCTTGTTTTAAATAACGACCATTTTCCCATAAACGGTCATGTAGCTCTGTGCTTTCCATTAAAATTTCAATTGATCTCATACATGCTGCTGCATCAGCTGGTGTTAACGCCGTTGAGAATAAAAACGGACGTGAACGAACTTTTAACCAATCGATTAAGTTTTTCTTACCAGCAACATATCCACCAATTACACCAATTGCTTTAGATAATGTACCGATTTGGAAATCTACTTTATCAGATAGTCCAAAATGTTTAACCGTACCAGCACCTTTTCCAAGTACGCCAGAACCGTGTGCATCGTCAACATAAGTCATTAAATCTAGTTCTTCTGCAATTTCAACGATTTCTGGTAGTTTTGCTACATCGCCATCCATTGAGAATACACCGTCTGTAATAACCATTAATTTATTGTATAAGCCAGATTCTTTTGCTTCGATTGCTTTTTTACGTAAATCTTCCATATCGGAATGCTTATATACAATAATTTTTGCTCTTGATAAACGGCTACCATCAATAATAGATGCATGATTTAATTCATCAGAAAGAATTGCGTCATTTTTATCCATAACAGCTGAAATCGCTGCCATATTACAGTTGAAACCAGATTGATATGCGATTGCTGCTTCTGTGTGTTTAAACTTTGCAATTGTTTCTTCTAATTTCACATGTAAATCAAGCGTACCGTTAATTGTACGAACAGCACCTGCACCAACGCCATATTTATGAATTGCGCCAATTGCTGCTTCTTTTAAACGCTCATCCGTTGCTAAACCAAGGTAGTTGTTTGAAGATAAATTAATATATTCTTTTCCGCCAATTGTAATAACTGGTCCATTAGAACTTTCAAGCGGATCAATAACATTATAAAGTCCCTTTGATTTCAAATCATCTAGGTTTTCTACTAAAAATTTGTCAAGTGTTTTGCTAGACATCGTGAAACCTCCCTATCATTCATATAAAGAAAGCATTATCATAATATAGACAATACTCCCTTTAATAGCTTAACACGTTTCAAAAAATTATTATAGGAAAATAGCTAAAAGTAAACGCTTACAACTAACGATTATATCCTATATAATTAAAGAAATCTATTATTATTATTTGGATTTTTCTAGAATAGAAAAAATGTTTTCAAGGAGATGATTGAATGTCATATACAGAATCTGACGTTTACAATGAGAACTTATTTTTTGAACAATATATGAAACGTAGACATCGAACCGATAACCCAAACGACACAATTGAAAAACCTGCTCTCTTACAGTTACTTGGTCATATAAAAGATAAAAGTATACTTGACCTTGGCTGCGGTGATGCACAATTTGGACTAGAGTTACTACAAAAAGGCTGCCAATCTTATACCGGAATCGAAGGCTCTCATCGTATGTACGAAGAAGCTCAAAAACAATTAAAGAATACAAATGGAATTGTCCATCTTCTAAACCTCAAAGACTATACATATCCCAATTCTACTTTTGATATCGTTACATCTAGACTTGTCTTTCACTATATTGAACATATTGATGATACTTTCAGACAGATTTTTCAAACGTTAAAAACTGGAGGCACTTTCGCCTTTAGTGTTCAACACCCGATTATTACTTCCGCATTTGAAAGCTTACAACTAAGTGGAAAACGAACTAGCTGGCTTGTTGATGATTATTTTAAAACTGGCAAACGCGTCGAGCCATGGATTAATGAGCAAGTTGTTAAATATCATCGTACAATTGAGCAATACTTCCTCTCCTTACAAAAAGCTGGTTTTACAATTAATAGTTTACGCGAAGCAACACCAGAAGCTCAGCATTTTCAAAGTGAAGAAGAATATGAACGTAGACTGCGTATCCCTTTGTTTTTATTATTTTCATGTACAAAGTAAAAAGGCGATGATGATTCATCGCCCTTTCTTATCCCGCATTAACGGGCAGTAAGCCCCCACCTCAAGATTGAAAGAAAATCGAAGAAGATAGGCGGGGGGATAACTGCCCATAAAAGCCCGATTGGTTCAACTAACCCTCGGTGGGTGATGAAGCCCTCCCACTGAGGGAAGTTTCACTTTATGTTTTTTCTCTTTTAATTAACCGCTTGCGGGAGTATGCGTCTTCCCTTTCCTTGCGGGATACAAAGCGGTGTACCAAATAACGGATCTCTTATAATTTCACAATTCATACGAAAAACATCACGTACAAGCTTATCATTAATAATATCTTCTGGTTTGCCTTGTGCATAAATTTGTTTATCACGAATTGCTACAATATGATCTGCATAACGACAAGCTAAATTTAAATCATGCAGCACCATTACGATTGTCCGTTGCTCATTCTCATTTAACTCAAATAATAAATCAAGCACTTCAATTTGATGTGTCATATCTAAATATGTTGTTGGCTCATCTAATAAAATGATATCTGTATCCTGTGCAAGCGTCATTGCAATCCATGCACGCTGACGTTGTCCACCAGAAAGGGCGTAAACATCTCGTTCTGCAAATTCGGTCATTCCCGTTGCAGCTAGTGCTTTCCACACCATTTCTTCATCCTGCTCCGACCATTGCTTTAGCCATGTTTGGTATGGATAACGCCCTTGTTTAACAAGCTGAAGAACAGTTACTCCTTCTGGTGCTTGTGGACCTTGTGGTAAAATCGCAAGCTGGCGGGCAATTTGCTTCGTTTGCATATTTTGAATAACTTGATCCCCTAATAAAATATCCCCGGATGTAGGTTTTAATAAACGGGCAAGGGAACGTAATAAAGTAGATTTCCCACAGCCATTTGAACCTATAAAAATCGAAATTTTTCCTTTTGGAATTTCTAAATCTAATTCATCAATAATAATTGTTTCACCATAAGACAATGTTAACGATTTAGTCTCTAATGTTTTTTGCATGTTTCTCTTCCTTTACTCCGTTTTTTAATAGATAGTAAATCATCTATGTATTTTTTCTTTACCTTTATGAATTTCGACTTTTATAAAGTAAATAAATAAAATACGGAGCACCGATTGCTGATGTAAATACACCTGCTGGAACTTCAAGCGGAGCAAAGACTGTGCGTCCAATTAAATCTGCAGCAAGTACTAAAATCGCCCCGACAACAGCTGCTACTGGAAGTAATGCACCGTATAAAGAACCAACTAATCTTCTTGAAATATGCGGCGCCATTAAACCAACAAATCCAATTCCACCCGCAAAAGCAACTGCTCCTCCAATTAACGCCGTACTAAGGAGTAGCAGGAAAAAACGTGATTTGGTTAAGGGGATTCCAAGTCCGGTAGCAATATCATCACCAAGTTCTTGTACATTTAAATGTCTGGCAGCTACAAATGCTACCGCTGTTAAAATAAGAACCCAAGGTGCTAATATCGCAACATTTTCCCATGAAGATCCGTAAACAGTACCAGTAATCCAAATATTTGCTTGACTCGTTTGATATATAGGGGCTAACAGCATAAATAAAGTTGTCGCTGCTTTCGTTAACGCCCAAAATCCAACGCCAATTAAAACAAGGCTAATCGCTGATAATCCATTATTTCTCCATGCAAATAAATATACAAAAAACGCAACAACGGTCGCTCCAATAAAGGCCGCCAGCGGCATATACTGAATACTTACTGTTAATGCATTATTTTTATCACTAAATAAAGCAAGGAATAGTACAACTGCTACACTTGCACCACCTGTAATTCCAATAATATCAGGAGAAGCAAGGGGATTTCGAACGAGGCCCTGTAAAATACAGCCCGCTACAGCAAGAGCTATCCCTACGAGAATTGCAATTAAAATACGTGGCATCCGAAATTGGTTTACAACCATATTTGACATCGCATCGCCATTTCCGGTAATTGCTTGCCATACATCATATGGAGCTACTTTCATCTCTCCCATACCAGCGCTTGCAAAGAATAGCCCAATTAAAACAACTAATAAACCCAATAAGACGAGACAAGCTCGTTTATACATTAAAAACGAGAGGCCGTCTTTTCCTACACGAAACGGAATATACTTCTTCATTTGCTAAGCCCTCTCTTACGTGCAATATAAATAAAGAATGGTGCCCCAATAAATGCTGTCATGACTCCAACTGGAACTTCTTGCGGCATAATAATATATCTTGCAGCAATATCTGCAAGTAACAATAATATTGCGCCTAATAGCCCACTATAGGGCACGATCCAACGATGGTCTACACCAACAAGTGCTCTTGCGAAATGAGGTATAATAATCCCAACAAATCCAATTGGACCTGCAACTGCAACGGAGCCACCTGATAGTAGTACAATAATCAAGAATACTAACGATTTCATGAGTACCGTTCGTTGTCCCAATCCTTTCGCTACATCTTCTCCCATCATGAGTGTATTCACTTTCCCAGCCATTAGAAGAGCAGCAAGCCATCCAACTAATAAATATGGAAATACAGATTGCAATACTTCTAACTTCCTACCTTGTACAGAACCAGCAAGCCAAAATAAAACTTCTTCTAGTGCACTTTCATTTAACACAAGCAATCCTTGTGTTAAAGAAGAAAATAAAGCACTGATTGCTACCCCGGCTAATGTTAACTTAAGCGGAGTTGCTCCTTCTTTTCCTAAAGAACTAGAAGCAAATACGAATGCCGCGGCAACTGCCGCTCCTAAAAAGGCAATCCACGTAAACGCTGATAAAGATGTCACGGAAAAAACAACGGTCGCTACCACAATAAAAAAAGAAGCACCTGAGTTTAATCCGATAAAGTCTGGAGCAGCAAGCGGATTTTTGGTTAAAGTTTGCATAAGGCAACCAGCGATAGCTAAACTAGCACCAACACTAGCTGCGATAAGCGCACGAGGAAGACGTACGTTTTGAATAATAATATGTTCATTTGAACCATTAAAATGGAAAAAAGCATCCAGTGCTAGTTTCGAACTTGTATTTGTATATCCCAAAATAATACTCCCCCAAATACAAGTAATAACTGCAACGATTCCAACAAATAGCCCAATCCATTTTGCTTGATTTGTTTTTAATAACATGCAGCATTTCTCCTTTAATGCATACTAATACATTTTTAGTGTATTGTAGCTGAATTCACCTTGTCAATAATAATAATAATCATTTTCAATTACTATTGACAATCTATTCGGAACACTTTAATATCAACCTTGTTATTGAAAAAGATTCTCAATAAATACAAGGGGGATACATAATGAATTTCATCAAACAAAAATCATTTGCATTATTTGCACTTATACTATCGTTCTCACTTCTTTTAGGGGCATGTGGTAAAACCAATGACAAAGCTGAGTCTAAAAAAGAAGATAAACAAGATACGATTACAATTGAACACGCAATGGGAAAAACTGAAGTTCCTGCAAATCCGAAACGTGTTGTTGTTTTAACAAACGAGGGAGCGGAAGCTTTACTTTCTCTTGGTGTAACACCAGTGGGAGCTGCACAACCACCAACCGGTGACCCATGGTATCCACATACGAAAGATAAATTGAAAAATACAAAACCTGTCGGTGACGAACTCCAAGTCAATCTCGAAGCAATCGCTGCTTTAAAACCCGACTTAATTATCGGTAACAAAATGCGTCAGGAGAAAGTGTACGAGCAGCTAAATAGCATTGCTCCTACTGTTTTCTCAGAAACACTGCGCGGTGAGTGGAAAGATAACTTTAAATTTTATGCAAAAGCAGTGAATAAAGAAAAAGAAGGTCAAAAAGTCCTAGCTGATTATGACAAGCGCATAAAAGACCTACAAGGAAAACTTGGTGATCAAGTAAATCAGGAAATTTCTATGGTACGCTTTATGCCTGGTGATGTTCGTATTTATCATCAAGATACATTCTCTGGGGTTATCTTAAAAGAACTTGGTTTCAAACGTCCTGGTGATCAAAATAAAAATGATTTTGCAGAACGTAACGTATCAAAAGAGCGAATCCCTGCAATGGATGGCGATATATTATTCTACTTCACATACAATAAAGGAAATGAAAACAAAGGTTCTGAATTAGAAAAAGAATATACGAGCGACCCTCTATTCCAAAACTTAAATGCAGTGAAAAACGGTAAAGCATATAAAGTTGACGATGTCATTTGGAATACAGCTGGTGGTGTAATAGCTGCTAATTTAATGCTAGATGACATTGAAAAACGCTTTGTAAAGTAAAATATCTCGTAAAAAATAACTCCTATACACAGGAGTTATTTTTTATTTTGTATTCTTATTCAAAATATGTTATATTTCAAAAGTATACCAAAAAAGTATTCTGTATATCAGAAAAATTATTTTAATCTAAATTTTCTGATTAGTGTTTCTTTTTTGTTCTTTTAGATGAAAAAGAATACACTTGAAAACGCTTATTTTAAAGTTTTCGGGAGAAAATACAAAAAGCAAAGACGTTTTTATAGAATTGGCGAAATTTTTTTATTATATTTCCATATAATTCTATTGACTTCTAAATATTTTGTAAATTAAAATGATTACATAAATATCCGTTATACAGGACAGGATTAGGAGGAAGAAATATGGATGCAGCTTTAAAGTTAAACAAAGCTGAAGAACAACAATCACCAAAGAAACATCCTCCGGGATTATATTTGTTGTTCTTTACAGAAATGTGGGAAAGATTTAGCTACTACGGAATGCGTAGTCTTTTAGTTCTTTATTTAACAACTGCAGTTGTTAGCGGGGGGCTAGGATTTGACAAAGCAGCCGCTGTACAACTTTATGGTACATTTACAATGCTCGTATATTTCACGCCAATTATTGGCGGTTGGTTAACTGACCACTTTATAACAAAACGCCATGCGATTACTATTGGCGGTATTATTATGGCAGCTGGTAACTTTACTCTTTTCTCAATGAATACAAAAACTGGACTCTTCTTAGGATTAGGATTATTAATTATCGGTAATGGATTCTTCAAACCAAACATTTCAACTCTTGTAGGTTCACTTTACGGTGAAAATGATAAACGCCGTGACTCTGCTTTCACAATCTTCTACATGGGTATTAACTTAGGCGCTTTAATTGCACCGTTACTTTGTGGTTTCTTAGCAGAAGATTTCTTTGCATCAACTGTTAACGGCGTTATGGTAAAAGGATACAAATACGGCTTCTTAGCTGCTTGTATTGGTATGATTGTTGGTCAAATTCTCTTTAACTTACTAGCTAAACGTTATCTTGGTGATATCGGAACAACAGTTGTTGGTAAAAAATCAGCAGATAGCGCTGCAAAAGTTATCGAGAAAAAACCTTTAACAAAACAAGAGAAAAACCGTACTTGGGCAATTATCATTTTAACTTGCTTCGTTGTCTTCTTCTGGGCGGGCTTCGAACAAGCAGGTAGTTCTTTAACTCTTTATACAGATAAATTCGTTGATCGTACTATTTTCGGATGGGAAGTTCCAACTTCTTGGTTCCAATCTGTTAACCCATTGTTTATCGTTTTATTAGCACCAGTTGTTTCTACGTTATGGGTAAAACTTTCTAAAACAAAAAATGGCGATTTAAAAATCCCAACAAAAATGGCATTTGGTATGATTCTGTTAGGAATCGGTTACCTTGTATTAACATTAGCAGTTCTAAAAACAGGTAGCGATGAAGCTCATATTGCTGTAAAAGCAAACTTACTGTTTATTGTTATCACATATGTATTCCATACAATTGGTGAGCTATTCTTATCACCTATCGGTTTATCTATGGTAAGTGCAATTGCTCCTGTAAAGTTAGCTTCTTTATTAATGGGTGTATGGATGGCTGGTACTGGATGCGCAAACTGGCTAGCTGGTAAATTAGCAGCTTACACACAATCTTTAGGTTATTTAGAAGTATTCTCAAGCATCGGTATTATCGTTATTGTATTAGGCTTCGTACTTCTTATGTTCTCTAAAAAAATTGCACATATGATGGAATAAATGTAAAAAGCGGAGAAATTTCTCCGCTTTTTTTAATGCTCTTCTAATGCAGTAATATCTACTTGTACTGTTTCATTTGGTGTTTTTATATCGTGTACATTAGCAAGTCCACTTGCCTCATCACAGCTTTCAATCCAGACAGGCACACCATGATATGTAACGTCAATTCTACTTGATGATGATAAAATTTGTTTTGCTCGCTTTATATCCACTATTGGTCCCTCCTTATTCTTTATTACATTCTTTTTTATATTGCCATGTCTGGATGAATTTTATCCCATTTATCCTCCTTCACTACTATGACCTAAAGTCACAGTCTCACTTTAAATTTTTGTTCAATTCACAAAAAAAAGGTATGTACAAATACATACCTTTTTTCCACAATATCCAAATTTTAAGAAAATAATGTTTTTACAACTTCACTTACTTTATCGCTGTACACTTGATAATATACTTCCAAACCACGTCTTTCAAAACGTACGACTTTATTTTGCTTTAACTTCGTTAAATGTTGTGATACTGTAGATTGCGGAATTTCTAATACTTTCTGTAGCTGTGTTACGTTACAAGTTCCACGCTGCATAAGCTCCATTACAAGACGCAGACGAAGCGGATGAGCTAGCGCTCGCAACATTTGTACATCCTCTTCTGAAATACGACACTCAAATTGATTTTGGTACATACTTTCCCCTCATTTTTTCTTTTTATTTTTCTATTTGTACATGTTTATTTTTATATTTCTTCCTATTATTACATTTTATACTGAATAATTTACAACAATAAAAATTACCTTCCCCCCTTTATATTAAAGAGAAAACTCTCTTTTGATGTTTGAATATTATACTATATGGCTCAGAAAAAAAGCAAAGTATCTCTAATGACGTTCATTGCCTTCCAAAGTAATTTTCTCAATATTTTTGTTATATTTTTTACAGGTCATATCCTCTATCCATTTTCTTTGTTCCTAAGGCAGAGGTCTTACTGTCCGTTTGTTCAGGATAAAACATATAAAGTGAAACTTTAATCAGTGGGGGTTTTCTTCATCCCCCACTGATTATTAGTTGAACCAATCGGGCTTTTACGGGCAGTTTATCTCCTACCTGACTTCTTTGCTTTCACCGAATTTCGAGGTGGGAATATTACTGCCCGCAAATAGCGGGATAAAATCAATAATAATAATAAAAATTATGAAAGAATAGATAAACAACATATAACGTATCCTATCTATGTACACTCTTTCCTGTATATCAATTCTTTTAGTTCTTTCCAATTTATTCATAAAATGTAGCAGAATTTTTACAGTTAAATGTTCTATGGAATAATTATACTTTTCCACGTTGACAATAGTGCCGAGGGAGACTATACTAACAATGTAAGTTGATTGTGAATGATTTCACAAGTAAATGTGAATAACTTCACAAATTATATATAGGAGATGTCGCAATTATGAATACATGGACACAGGTTTACGACCCATTACACAACATTTGGCTATCAGCACTTGTAGCCGCTCTACCAATTTTATTTTTTATACTATGTTTAACAGTGTTTAAAATTAAAGGATACTTATCTGGACTCTATAGCGTTATTTTAGCTATTATTCTTTCTATATTTGTCTATAAGATGCCAGCAACTATGGCTGTATCATCCGCTGCCTTTGGTGTAGCAGCCGGGTTTTATCCAATTTGTACAATTGTTATCGCAGCAATTTTCCTTTACAAACTAACTGTAAAAACTGAGCAATTTAACGTCATTCGTGATAGCATTTCTAGCATTACAAGCGATCCTCGTCTTCAAGTGTTATTAATCGCTTATTCTTTCGGTGCTTTCTTAGAAGGTGCAGCAGGTTTCGGTGTACCAGTCGCTATTACAGCAGCATTACTTGTAGGTATGGGCTTTAACCCATTAAAAGCAGCTGGTATTTGTTTAGTTGCCAATATTGCTGGTGGTGCGATGGGAGCAATGGGTATTCCAGTTACAGTACCTGCTCAATTAACACAACTAGATCCATTAATTGTTGGTCGTCAAGCTGTAACATTATTACCTTTCATTAGCTTTGTATTACCATTCTTACTTGTTGCAATCGTTGATGGTTTTAAAGGAATTAAAGAAACTTGGCAAGGTATTCTTGTAAGCGGCGGTTCTTTCGCTCTTACTCAATTCGTTGTAACATATTTCCTTGGTGCAGAACTCACTGATATTTTCGCAGCTGTTGTCAGCATGATTGCATTAGCATTATTCTTACGTGTATGGCAGCCGAAATCTTCAGAAAAAAGTAAAACAAAACAAAAACAGACAGAAAAACATAGTTATACTATGAAACAAATTTTATATGCTTGGTCACCATTTGTATTCTTAACTGCATTTGTAACAATTTTCAACTTAAAACCAGTAAAAGCCTTATTCGCTCCAGATGGTGCATTAAGTAACTTAATATGGAATATTCAAGTACCTGGCCTGCACAATCACGTGATTAAAACAGCGCCAATCGTTAAAGCAAATACACCGTTTCCAGCAATCTTTAAGTTAGATGTATTCTCATCAACAACTACTGCAATTGTACTTGCAATTATCGTATCTTTACTTGTATTCCGTGTAAGCGGTAAGTTAATAAAAGAATTAACTGTTGAAACATTAAAAGAGTTAAAAGCACCAATTTATACAATCTGTAGTGTAATTGCATTAGCATATGTAACAAACTATTCTGGTATGTCTTCAACTCTTGGATTAGCCTTTTCATCTACTGGAAAAATCTTTCCAATATTCTCTCCAATCTTAGGTTGGATTGGCGTATTCATAACAGGTTCTGTAGTATCTAGCGGCTCTCTATTTGCACCTCTTCAAGCTGTTACAGCCGCTCAATTAGATATCAACCCTTCTACTCTTGTTGCCTTAAACGTAGTAGGCGGTACAATGGCAAAAATGGTATCACCACAATCAGTTGCTGTAGCTTGCGCGGCAGTTGGAATAGTTGGTAAAGAATCAGAGCTATTTAAAATGACAATGAAATACAGCTTAATCTTCTTATTAATTATTAGCTTACTTCAACTGAACGCTGTGTTCCATATTTTCTAATATAAAAGGCTGATGACTCGTTCATCAGCCTTTTGCTTTATTTATTCACTTAAAATACAATACTTCATGCTCCCTAATGGATCCTCAACTCTAAGCTATTACAAGCATCTAGCATCTAAACATAGACAATTGGTTCTAACGTTACTCCAAATGCAAAATGATTTTTCTTAACCTCTTCTCCTGCTAAAATTCCCCATGATCCTAATATTTTCTTATTTTTTCCAATACAAAAAACGCACATCGTCTTTCTTCATTTACTATAATGCCCTATTAATAAGAAAAAACAGCTATTTATCCCGCATTAACGGGCAGTAAGACCCCCACCTCAAGATGTAGAGAGAATCGAAGACGATAGGTGGGGATAACTGCCCGTAAAAGCCCGATTGGGCGGGCTTTCCATCAGTGAGGGATGCCCCCCTTCCCACTGATGGAAGTCTCACTTTATAAAGCTACTGTTTTTTCTTCTGTTTCCAATTTTTTTATCTCTATTCGCTTAATTTGATGAGTATCTTTTTCAAGAATAGTAAATGTCCACTCACCAACAACCATAGCATCTCCTTCTGCAATCGGTTGTCCTTGCATCATTAACCAACCACCAATTGTGTCGACATCATGTTCGTCCAAATGTAAGCCAAATAAATCATTAATTTCACTTACTAACACTTTCCCATCCACTACTTTACAATTTTCACTAACATCTTGAATAGGTGGGTGTTCATCCTCATCATATTCATCTCGAATTTCTCCCACAATCTCTTCTAGAATATCCTCAAGTGTAACCAGCCCTGCAGTTCCACCGTATTCGTCATATAAAATTGCGAGTGGAATACGTTTTTTTTGCATATTCAACAATAAGTCATGTATTGGAATGTTTTCCATTACTTCAATGACTGGTCTTGTATATGTCATGATTGATTTTGCTTCTCGTTTTTCCCCATCTATATAACGGATGAAGAAATCTTTCACATTCACCATTCCCATAACTTCATCTTTGTCTTCACCGAATACTGGGTATCTTGTATATTTTTCTTGTCGAATAATTTCAATATGTGTTTCAAATAAATCTTCAGCATATAATCCAACAATTTCCGTTCGCGGTACCATAATTTCTTTCGCAAGACGATTGTCAAATTCAAAAATATTGTTTACGTATTTAAATTCCGCTTGATTAATTTCCCCGCTTTCATAACTCTCTGATAAGATGAGACGGAGCTCTTCTTCTGAGTGTGCAACTTCATGTTCAGAAGCAGGTTTTAGTCCAAATAAACTTGTCACAAAACGAGCGGCATGATTTAATGTCCAAATAAATGGATACATAATGCGATAAAAATAAATTAATGGCTTTGAAAACATTAGACTAATGTGTTCTGCCTTTTGAATTGCAAATGTTTTTGGTGCTAATTCACCAATTACAACATGTAAAAAAGTAATAACAGCAAATGCAATAACAAAAGATACAGTACTAGCAATTGAAGGAGAGATTTGAAATTTAATCAATATAGGCTCTAATACATGTTTTACAGTTGGTTCACCTAACCATCCAAGTCCAAGTGCCGTAATTGTAATTCCAAACTGACAGGCTGACAAATATTCATCTAAATTAGAAATAACTTTTTTTGCTGCTATTGCTCCTCGCCTTTTTTCTCCTACGAGTTGATCAATACGACTAGTGCGTACTTTGACAATCGCAAATTCAATTGCAACAAAAAAACCCGTTAACGCAATTAAAACTGCAACCAGTATTAAATTCCCTATTTCCAAGTATCTCCCTTAGCTGCAGACAACTAAGGTTACACCTCCTGCAAAGATAAGTTTAACTTTCTTTATTTTCTCTCTTTCCCTCATAAGAAAAACTGTATAAATTTCACCAATTTTTATTTCTCATATAATTCAAGTGGTAAACCATCTGGATCTTGGAAAAATACAAAACGTTTTCCAGTAATTTCATCGATTCGAATTGCTTCAGTTTGTATACCATGCTGCTGTAAATATGAAACAGCTTCTTCTATACATTCAACAGCAAACGCTAAATGTCTCAATCCCGCTGCCTCCGGAAAACTTTTTCGCCTTGGAGGATTAGGAAATGAAAATAATTCAATTTGATATGTATCTCCAACACATAAATCAAGCTTATATGACTCTCTTTCTTCTCGATATACTTCACGTAGAACTTGAAAACCGAGTACTTCTGTATAGAATTTTTTTGATACTCCATAATTTGAACAAATAATTGCGATGTGGTGAACATGAGTAATATTCATCGTATCTTTTCCTTTCTTGTATATTCTTCTATGAAATGAAAAACCTATATGTAAAGTGAGACTTCCATCAGTATGTTTTTTCATCTCACTGATGGAAAGCTCTCACCAATCAGGTTTTTACGGACAGTAAGGCAAGAGAAAACTATTCATACAGGAGGGTTACTATGAAATTTTTTACATTTGTGCTCGGACTCATTGTTGTTTTTTTTCTTGCTTTTATAGCAAGTAACAATAGAAAACATATTAAGTTCAAGCCGATTCTTATCATGCTTATTATACAATTAATCTTAACGTTCCTATTATTAAATACACAAATGGGACTTATCTTTGTAACAGCAATTTCAAATTTATTTAATGAGTTATTAAAATATGCTGCGGCAGGTGTAAACTTTGTATTTGGCGGCTTATTAAACAAAGGCGAAATGTCTTTCTTTTTAAACGTTTTACTTCCAATTGTATTTATCTCTGTCTTAATTGGAATCTTACAACACTTCAAAATTTTACCATTTTTTATTCGATGGATTGGTTTTTTCCTTAGTAAAATAAATGGCCTCGGTAAATTAGAGTCCTATAACGCAGTTGCCTCTGCTATTGTCGGACAATCAGAAGTGTTTATTACTGTAAAAAAACAGCTCGGACAAATTCCAAAACATCGTCTATATACACTATGTGCTTCAGCAATGTCTACAGTATCCATGTCCATTGTCGGTGCCTATATGACGATGATTGAACCAAAGTATGTTGTAACTGCTCTCGTCTTAAACTTATTTAGTGGATTTATTATCGTATTAATCATTAATCCATACGATGTGAAAGACGAAGAAGATATTTTAGAAGTCAAGGAAGAAAAACAAACTTTCTTCGAAATGCTGGGAGAGTACATTTTAGATGGATTTCGTGTCGCAGTTGTTGTTGGAGCAATGTTGATCGGTTTCGTTGCTCTTATAAGCGCTATTAATGGTTTATTTGCAATCATTTTTGGTATTACATTTCAACAATTACTTGGGTATGCATTTTCTCCAATTGCTTTTATTATTGGCGTACCTGCTGCAGAAATTGTACAAGCAGGCAGTATTATGGCGACAAAGCTTATTACAAATGAATTTGTGGCCATGATGGATTTAAATAAACTTGCAAATACACTCTCTCCTCGTACGATAGGTATTATTTCTGTCTTTCTAGTATCTTTTGCAAATTTCTCTTCTATTGGAATTCTTTCAGGAGCAGTAAGAAGCTTACATGAAGAACAAGGAAATGTTGTTGCCAGATTTGGCTTAAAGCTCCTATACGGAGCAACCTTAGTAAGTATTCTATCTGCAATTATTGTGAGTATTATGATTTAAATAGGTAAAATTTTAATCTTTTTTTTTCTTTATTTTTTATATACAATAATATTTAAGCAGATGCCTTCATTAACTGTAAGGCATCTGCTTTTTGTATAACAACTTTTCATACACTGAGAATTATAAGATATCTATATAGAACGATATGTTTCATATATTTCATTTTCGTGTCAATTAAAAATTTATAGTGAAAACCCCTTATATTTATGTACAATAGAAAGTGTGCCTTTTTTAAAAATTATAAGAAAATATTTTAATTGATTGTTTAAAAGGAGAAAGATTAATGAAGCCTGATTTAGAAACGACAGATAGAGCGGCAAAAAAGCGTTCTAAGAAAAAGCGTATACTATGGTTTGTTCTCATTCCTTTATTCCTTGTGATTATTGGAGGAGGCAGCTATTTCTTCCACATATATAACAAAGCACAAGCTGTTGCAAACGGTGCATTCTCAGAATTAGGACGAGGAGATAAATCGGCAAAGCGCGAAAAAGCAGTGAAGCCGATGACAGATAATGTTTCCATCTTAATCATGGGTGTAGATGAAAGTAAGACCCGAGAAAAAGAGTACGGAACTGCAACTCGTACAGATGCATTATTACTTGCAACAATTAATAAAAACGATAAATCTGTAAAACTATTAAGCATTCCTCGTGATTCTCGAGTATATATTCCATCACGAAAAAAAGAAGATAAAATTAACCATGCACATGCATTCGGTGGTGTTGATAGTACAATTGATACAGTAGAACGTTTTTTAGATGTTCCTGTTGATTATTACGTGAAATTTAACTTTGAATCATTTATAGAAATTGTTGATTCTCTTGGCGGCATTGATGTAGATGTACCAGTTACATTTACTGAACAAGATAGTAAAGACAATCCTGATGCTATTCACCTTGAAAAAGGTCGTCAGCACTTAAATGGCGAAGAAGCACTTGCGCTAGCGAGAACACGCCATATTGATACTGACTATATGCGCGGCCAACGTCAACAACTTGTTTTAGAAGCAATCGCTGAAAAAGCATTATCTGTAAATTCGATTGACAAACTTGGTGGTTTACTAGATGCGGTAGATAACGATATCAAAACAAACTTGACTTTCGATGATATGATGGCAATTACTAAAAACATGATGAGTTCTGACCTAAAAATGGATAAATTGCAAATAAAAGGAAAAGACGAATATATTGATGGTATATATTATTACGTTCCTGAAGAAGAAAGTGTTCAAGCTATTTCTGAAGAACTACAAAATCACCTTGGTGTTACAAGTAAATCAGATCATAAGAAACTATAAGAAAAAAACAGCTGTTTTTTTCTTATATACACCTACATACATTTCATACTGCAATACAAACATGAATTTCTTTGCCTCCCCCTCATAAAATTCTAATTTAAGGTAATTATATTACAAAAATGTAACGTTTTTTTACAAAAATATTACACAGACAATAAAATTAATAGTATACTAGTGTGTAATTAATACTTTTTTATCATTTTATACGTTAAAAATAATACATATCATACATAACCTAAAAATTTTATTTTGGGGGGGAAATAAATGAAATTACGTAATTGGATTATTGGTTCTGTGATTGCCGGTGGAATCATTCTTTGTGCTGGCGGTGTTAGCGCTTATCAATATGTATCCAAATTGAATAATCAGTTAGATACATACGTTTTACCCCACACAACATTTGAAGGTATTTCCTTAGATGGCAAAACGAAAGCAGACGTTCAACAAATTGTTCAACAAAAAGTTGATGAATTAAATAAAAAATCCGTGAACTACACCTTCCAAGACAACACACAGACATATACTTGGCAAGAACTAGGCGTTGAATATAAGGGTACAAATGTTGCGGATGAAATTTTCAAAGAACAACAGAGCAATATTTCTAATCGTTATAAAATGCGTAAACAAGCTGAAAAAGGTGAACTAAAGCGTGACTATAAGCTAGATCCTTCTATAAACACAGCAAAATACGATGCATTTATAAAAGAGAAATACAATGACCTCCTAGTAGAGCCTGTCAATGCAGAGTTATCTGTTTCTGGAACAACGGTTAATATTAACGAAAGTAAAGATGGCGAGAAAGTTGATAAAGAAAAATTAAAATCCTTAACAACAGAAGCAATTGCTACAAATAAACAGGATATCCAAGTTCCAATTACAGCAGTGAAACCAGAACACTCAACAGAAGATGTGAAAAACATGGGGATTCAAGGAGTAATTGCTGAATATTCTACTCCGTTGGCTGGCCGAAATGCGAATCAAACATTTAACGTACAACGTGCTACCAACACATTAACAGGAGTACTTGTTGCACCTGGTGAAACATTTAGCTTTAACAACCGCGTTGGCATTACAGATGCAGCACATGGCTATAAATCAGCGGCTGTATATGTAAATGGAAAAGTAGAACAAAGTGCCGGCGGTGGTGTTTGCCAAGTAAGCAGCACATTATATGGTGCTGTATTGCGTGCTGACTTAGGAGTTGTAGCCCGGAGTAATCATTCTTTACCAGTCCATTACTTACCACTTGGTCAAGATGCAGCTGTTGCTGACTATGGTCCTGATTTGAAATTTACAAATAATACTGGTAAGTATATTTACATTCAATCATTCACGGATGGCAGCAGTGTAACTGCTCGTATTTTCGGTACAGATACAGGAAAAAATGTAGAAGTTTCTTCGAAAGTTATAAGTGAAACAGATAAAAACATTGTGGCTGTAACATATAAAAAAGTAACACAAAACGGGCAAGTACTCTCCAACGGTCAAATTTCAAAAAGCACATACAAAAAGGCGTGATGATTCACGCCTTTTTGTTTTGTAATATAGAAACAAAATTACTAATATGTGCTTTTGTTTCTTCTATTGTCCATATACGATTCCCATACCGCTCAGCTTCTTGACACACTTTCTTCCAATCTTCTATTTTTTGCATTTGAACAAATTCATGTAATAATTTCTTCTTCGTTTCTTGTTCTTCCTGTTCTTTAAATTGTTGCATAAGATCAGTCATTTCTTCTTCATATATACTTAGTGTACAATATGCCTTAAGGAAATATTGAAATGTCGAATACATAAATCTCTCTCCTTTCTTATTTATTCAGAAGGATAAGAAGTAATAATTTTAAAGCCTAGCTCACTCCCTTTATCTTTCTGCAACACAGTCACTGTATTACGAAGTCCATCTTTTACACGCATATCTTTTTTTAATACTGTTTTTCCAACTGGAAATGCATGCTTTGTATTCAATACAAGACGGTTTTCCTTTGATTCTTTCAGCCATGTATTAATTTCTTTTTCATGTTGCTTTAAACTATCTTTTACCGCCTTTGTTGCTGTTTCTTTATCGTAATATGTACTTGCAGCGGATACTTTATCTGTACGCAATCGTTCTTTTAATTGCTCTTCTGTTTTGCCAACGTGACGCTCTAACGTATGACCATTTTTCGGCGGTCCTTCCATTTCATCTAAAATGTTGTCACTAACATTTACAACTGCTGCACTATTTTCTTTCGATGTGGTTTGTTTTTGTTGCTGTCCTGAACATCCACTTAATACAAGTATCATCATAAGCATTACGCTTATAACAACATTCCGTAATCGTTTCATCGTATCACCTCTTCCATGATTATTGTATTATCTTTAGAAAAAGTCAATTTTAGCTCTTAGAGAAACTATCACGTACAACAGATACCCCTTTCTCCCCTAACAATACCAATATAGAGCATATAAATAAGATTTTTTATTTAACTATTCTATTGTCTCCATATGAAAAATATGGTGTAATGCTTAAAAAGGTAAAGGAAATTTAATTCATATGGAAGAAACGATTCATTCTTTTCTCACAGCGCATCAAACAGTTGCAATCCCACTTAGCATTTTACTCAATATTCTTATTAGCTTAGCAGCCTTTATTCCTAGTATTTTTTTAACTGCTATTAATATCACACTATTTGGAGTAACAGAAGGAACACTCATATCCATTACCGGGGAAGCATTGGGAGCTATCATCTCTTTTTATTTATATCGTCTTGGTTTTCAAAAAACTGCTCAAAAAAATATAGATAAATACCCAAAAGTACAAAGACTTCTTTATGTACAAGGAAAAGAAGCTTTCTTTCTCATTTTATCATTTCGCCTCGTTCCCTTTATCCCTTCTGGCATTGTTACATTGTTTGCATCTCTTGGAACGATGTCCATTTTAACTTTTAGCGTCGCTAGTACACTTGGTAAAATACCGGCATTACTTATTGAAGTGTATTCCACCTATCACGTTATAAACGGAACAAATGAAGCAAAGTGGATTATTGCCATTGCTGGTTGCATCGGACTGTTTTATGTATGGAAAACATGGAAGAAACAATGAAAAAAAGGAGCATATGCTCCTTTTTTCATTTTATAAAGGGGAGTGGAACCTAGTTCACACCAACTGCATCATAAGACTGCTTCACAGCTGCCACTTCTGCAGAGCTTGCGCCGTATAAGTCAGCTGCTGCTTGTACTAAGGCAGCACGAGCTTGACTGAAAGTTGCAGATTGAGTTAAGTATACTGTATTTGCACGATAGTAGATTGCACCTACTTTATCTTTACCAATGCCATTTACCGTTACACCATAATGCGTACCGCCATTTGCTAATAAGTAAGCAGCTTTATTGACAATACTACTATTTGTATGAACGCCGCCATTATCACTCGTTCCTGTATAACGTTTAGAATAATGATCTGGGTCACCATACTTTGTTGGATCACTCATAGAACGAAGAGCATCCCCAGCCGTACCAGGTGTATAAATATCTTCCCCAATTTCCCAATCTGGATTACGATTATCATAGTATTCTACTAACGTTCCAAAAATATCAGAAATTGCCTCATTTAATGCACCAGATTCATTTTGATAAATAAGATTAGAACTTCTTTCTGTCACAGCATGTGTTAATTCATGTCCAATTACATCTAAACCACCAGATAATGGAGCGAATGTGTATCCATCTCCATCCCCATACACCATTTGTGATCCATTCCAGAAGGCATTGTTATAGCTTCTGCTATAGTGAACCGTAGATTTTAACGCTGCACCGGCATTGTCATAAGAATTGCGGTTAAACGTATTTTTATAGTAATCATACGTTACACCTGCATAATAATGAGCATCCACTGCTGCTGCATCATTACTAGCATTAAAGATATTATCTGCATCCGCCCATAACGTTCCTGGAAGAGTAGTACGATTATTCCCATTGTATGTGTAAATTGTTGCACCGCGTGTATTATCTTGTAAATAATAGCTAGATCCAGATAATGTTGTATTAATAGACTTTGTGTCACCTAGTACACCTTTACCTGTCCCTACTTTATTTGTTCCTGTTACAGGCCTAGTAGTAGATCCAACTGCAGGTTTAATTGGTGACTTATTTTCATTTGTTACATTATCAATTGTATTATATTTGTTTAAAACTTTACCGCTATCAGCTTCAATGAAATAATAATAGTTTCCTGGCTCTGGATCTAAGAAGTTTAATTTCACAACATATGCATATGTTGTTTCTTGACCATTTTGATATACATATAAATCCGCAGATGGCTCTACTTCATACTTTGGAGTGAACCCTAAGTCTTGTTGTGCAACTGCAATTGCTTTTTTTCCTTCAATTTTATTTTTGTTTTTCAATTTCTCTTTCTTGTCTAACTCAGGCGCAACTGTTCCTGATACAACTTTTAATGCACCATCTTTTCCAACATGAGCCACTTGGGTAGATCCCCATACTGGTACACCTTCATATACTTGTTGTAAACGGACAACTGTTGCATCGCCAACAGAGTCTTTTGTAACTTGTTGTACTTTAAAAGATTCTTCTGCACTTTTTGCGCCTAGTTTATAATCCTTTTTAGAAGCATTTAAATAATCAAATACAACAGATTCTGCCTTCTTTCCTGATGCACCAGTTAGATTGCCCGATACAAACTCAGGAGACTGTACTGTCTCATTGTATTTCTTTGTGGAAAGTACATTCTTTGATTCTGCAAAGGCAGAGCTTGTCCCCCCAAATGTTGTTACTGCCATTCCAGCTGCTAACACAAACGCTAAACTCTTTTTCTTCATATTCTCTTCCCCCTAGCAAAAGTTTTTTTAAAAGAGTAGCTTTATAGTAGCATTAAGTTTCCACTATTAAAATACTGAAAATTGAAATAATTTCTTTCTCAAGTTTTGTAGAATTTTGACGAGCAATTTTTGAAAAACTCCTTTCCATCAGGAAAGGGATTTTCTCTTCTACGCTATACTATTTAAGTACTCGTGTTGAGTGGATTCAAATACAATAAACAACTTATTATTTAGATATCTCCATGTTTTATTTCTCAAGTTTTGTGAAATTTGGGCGAACACTTTTTGAAAAAGTCTCTCTAAGACAGATAAATAATTATATACAAGATTACACTCACCAGTGCTCAAGTGAACATAAAAAAAGATGGCCTCGGTACAATACCGAAACCACCTTTTAAGTTCTTGATTTTCTAAAGATCTTTTTATCCCGCACTGATGGAAATTTTACTCTATTAAACTGTCCTTTTATAGAGGACAGTTCAAATAGATAGAAACTTTTTAATTGAATTATATATTTACAACTTCAGTTTCATTAGCTGCTTGTCCAAAAATATCTGGTTTTTGAGTATATTGTGTATCAACTAATACAACTAATGACACTACTGTTAAAATGATACCTATTACTACTTTTTTCATCCTTATCCCTCCCGTATCATTTCGAGCGCTTCAATTGCTAATTTATAATAATCATTACTTTCTTTAAACTGAAAAGAATTAGAGAAGTATTCAGCAAGCTCAATATATACTTTCTTTAATTCTTTTATACTTCCTGCACTTTTAAAAAAAGGTATCGCTTCTGTTTCTAAGAATACTTTATATACACTTGGTTCTGTAAAATACTTATAACGAAGCATAAGGAGTAAGTACAACTTCGTATTACACCTTTCATCTTTCTTAGCAGAAATTATTGCCTTATCAATCCACTCTTTTGTTTCTTCTAATTGTTCAAGGTGAATACATTGAATAGCCATCTCATATAACGTATCGACGTAGTTCACATCTTCTTCTTTTTGATATTGTAAACTTTCTACATAATATTTTTTAGCTTCTTCATACTTTTTCTTTCTATAATATATATTACCAATGTTACCTAATACGATTGACATCAATACATCTTTTCCTGAAAAAGAATCCGCTTCACGCAGTATACTTTCATAAATTTTTAATGCTTCATCATACTGCCCTTTTTCAACGTAGCTTAACGCAACGACAATTTGACAATTAATCACATTTCGGAACTTATATTCATTTCGAAATCCTTCCATAGCAATATTAGCAAAATGAAGTGCCATATGTGGAATTTCTAAATGACTATATGCAAGTGCTAAATTATAATAAATTCCGGTTTCATAATAATTTTGTTCTTTTGCCATTAGTTCTGTCTGAACTAAAAACTGTAATCCCTCTTGCCACTTATGTTGTAGGCAATAGCATAAAGCCTGACTATACTTATATAACAGTTGCTGAAATGGGGAGTATTTTTTATAAACTTTCTTAAGTTTCTCCAACTCTTCTTTAAGAGCTGGTATATTTCTCTTCATAATTAAATACCGTGCATATAACAATTTATAGTAATTCACAATTTCAAAATCTACAATTTGCTTCATTTCACTTTCTAGTTCTCTATATAAATTTTCAATTCTATGCTTATCTAAGTGAACTAGGGCCCTTAACCACTCCTCCAACTTCTCTTTCACTTCCGCTTCAATATCTCTTAAATCCGAAACCGCAATCTCTAATCTTGCGCATAACAACTGCAATATTTCCTCAGAAGCTTCAATTCGCCCATTTTCAATTTTACTTAAATATGAGACGGAACAAATGCCTTGACAAAGCTCTTCTTGTGTCATTTTTTGTTGGAGTCGCTTGTAAAAAATTTGCTTACCCATTTTTTCTAAATTTTGCCGCATACGTCCCTCCTCCATTCTACTTTATACCCTATTACCTTAATAATACATAAAATTAAACGAAAGATAAATTGATAAATAAAAATATTCTGAATGATTTTTTTATTTATTTTCACTTTATAACATTTATGGTATTTAGCAAAAAAATAAAAAAAGAGGTATACTATAACCAATATATGGAGGTGTTTACGTTATGACGCATTATAAAGACGATAGTTACGCCTTACACACAGACTTATATCAAATTAATATGGCTTATACATATTGGAAAGATAATATTCATAACCGCCGTGCAGTATTTGATTTATACTTTCGCAAGCTACCTTTTGAAAACGGTTATGCTATTTTTGCAGGGCTTGAAAAGATTATAGAGTATGTGGAGAGCTTTGGGTTTACAGATAGTGATATTGCCTATCTAAAGGAACTTCAATTTGAGGAAGATTTTTTACACTACTTACAAAATATGAAGTTTAGCGGATCCATTCGCAGCATGCAGGAAGGCGAAGTTGTCTTTCATAATGAACCGCTTTTACGTATAGAAGCACCACTTGGAGAAGCACAAATTATTGAAACGGCCCTCTTAAATATTGTGAACTACCAAACATTAATCGCAACAAAAGCTGCACGGATGAAGCATGCAGCTGGTGATGATGAACTCCTTGAATTCGGAACCCGCCGCGCTCATGAGTTTGATGCGGCACTTTGGGGAACACGGGCAGCATTCATCGGTGGTTTTTCTTCAACAAGTAATGTTCGGGCAGGAAAACGTTTTGGTATCCCTGTTGCCGGCACACATGCTCATTCTTTTGTACAAGCGTATCGTGATGAATATGTAGCATTCAAGAAATATGCAGAAACACATAAAAAATGCGTTTTTCTCGTTGATACGTATGACACATTAAAATCTGGTGTACCAAATGCCATCCGCGTAGCAAAGGAATTCGAGGACCGCATTGATTTTTATGGCATCCGTCTTGATAGCGGAGATATGGCATACTTATCAAAAGAAGCACGCAAAATGCTAGATAATGCTGGTTTTACGAATACAAAAATTATCGCTTCAAGCGACTTAGATGAATACACCATCTTACATTTAAAATCACAAGGGGCAAAAATTGACGTATGGGGTGTTGGAACAAAATTAATTACATCATTTGAACAACCAGCATTAGGCGCCGTTTATAAACTAGTTTGTATTGAAGACGAAAATGGCGTACTAAACGACACGATTAAAATTTCTTCCAACCCTGAAAAAATTACAACACCAGGATTAAAGCGTCTCTATCGTATTATCAATCGTACCAATCATCATGCAGAAGGTGATTATATTGCATTAGAGACAGAAGAACCACAGCAAGAAGAGCGCTTAAAAATGTTCCACCCTGTTCATACGTATATTAGTAAGTTTGTCACGAACTTTGAAGCAAAAGAACTGCATCATGATATTTTCGTAAACGGACAGCGCACATACGAATTGCCAGACATACTTGATATTCAACGCCACACACAACACAGTCTAGCATCCTTGTGGGAAGAATATAAACGGACACTGAATCCGGAAGAATATCCAGTCGATTTAAGTCAAGCGTGCTGGGACCATAAAATGAACTATATCCAAACAGTGCGAGAACAAATTGCAAATTCTACAAAAAAATAAGGAGAGAAGCATCTCGCTTCTCTCCTTTTGCTTTTATAAATTGAAACTTCTATTAGGCTTTTACTCGTAATACACGCATCGCATTTAATACCGCTAGCAAAGTGACACCAACATCTGAGAAGACTGCTTCCCACATTGTCGCAATGCCAAATGCCCCTAATAAAAGAACAACAGCTTTTATCCCTAAAGCAAAAATGATATTTTGCCATACGATACTGCGCGTACGTTTCGCAATTTGAATAGCTGTTGCAATCTTCGAAGGTTCATCTGTCATAATTACAATGTCAGCTGCTTCAATTGCTGCATCTGATCCTAAACCACCCATTGCAATACCGACATCTGCTCTTGCTAATACTGGTGTATCGTTAATGCCATCCCCAACGAATGCTATTTTTTCTTTCGGATGTTTTGTCGCATCAATTTTTTCAATTTCTTCTACTTTTTGCTGTGGCAACAGTTCTGCATGTACTTCATCAACACCAAGTTGTTTTCCAACTGCTTCTCCGACTAATTTTGCATCGCCAGTTAACATAGCGGTTCTTTTCACACCAATTTGTTTTAATAATTGAATGGCTTGCTTAGCATCCTCTTTGATTTCATCAGAAATGACAATGTATCCGGCATACACACCATCTACGGCTACGTGTACGAGTGTTCCAACAGTTTGCGGTTGCTGGAATGTAATATTTTCTTTACTCATTAACTTTGCATTTCCAGCAAAAATTTCTTTTCCACTAACTTTCACAACTGTACCATGACCAGAAATTTCATTATACTCCTCGATCATATGCTCGTTCACTGCTTTTCCATATGCAGTTCGAATTGACTGTGCGATTGGATGATTCGAATATACTTCTGCAAATGCTGCATACTCTAACAATTCTTCTTTCGTCACAAATTCGCTTGGCTGCATATTTGTTACTTTAAATACACCTTTTGTTAACGTACCTGTTTTATCAAATACGATATGTTTTACATCATTTAATGCTTCTAAATAATTACTGCCCTTTATTAAAATTCCGTTCTTAGATGCTGCGCCAATACCACCGAAGAAACCAAGTGGAATAGAAACAACCAATGCACAAGGACAAGAAATAACAAGAAAGACTAATGCTCTATAAATCCAATCTGAGAACGTTGCCCCCTCTATAATAAGTGGTGGAACGAAGGCTAATGCTGCAGCTGTAATTACGACAGCCGGTGTATAGTAACGAGCAAACTTCGTAATAAAGTTTTCTGTTGGCGCCTTACGACTACTTGCATTTTGCACCAAATCAAGAATTTTTGAAACAGTAGATTCACCGTATTCTTTCGTCACTTCAATTATTAATACACCATTTTGGTTAACAAAACCACTTAATACGTCGCTGCCAACTTCTACTTCACGCGGTACAGATTCTCCTGTTAACGCTGATGTATCTACCATCGATGCCCCTTCTATTACTTTACCGTCTAATGGCACTTTTTCACCTGGTTTGACGATAATGAAGTCACCGATTTGTACATCCTCTGGTGATACTTGTTTCGTTTCATTCCCTAGCTTTAAGTTTGCATAGTCGGGTCTAATATCCATTAATGAACTAATAGATTTACGTGAACGATTCACTGCCATACTTTGGAACAGTTCGCCTACTTGATAAAAGAGCATAACCGCGACCGCTTCTGAATAGTTTTGAGTCCCAAAAGCACCAAGTGTTGCAATTGCCATTAAGAAATTTTCATCAAACACTTGCCCGCGTACAATATTCTTTGCAGCACGTAAAACTATATCGCCGCCTATAATAATATAAGCAATCACGAAAAGTGGAATTGTGATGATTTGCGGTAATGAAACTAGTGCAGCAATAGCAGTTAAAATCGCCCCAATCGATAACCGCCAAATCATTTTTTTCGTATTCGCTTCTCCGTGATCATGACTATGATTATGTTCTGTTTTCTCTTTCTCACGCACTACGTTTACTTCTGGTTCTAATTTCTGTACGACTTCTTTTATGTTCGCAATAGTTGTCTCTAATTCTTGTTTGTTTGCTACTTCTACTCTTAATTTTTTAGAAACAAAATCAACAGATGCGGATGTAACTGCAGGCATTTCGCCTACTTTTGTTTCTATTTTCATCGCGCAGTTTGCACAATCCAAACCTTCTAGTATAAATGTTTCTTTTGCAGTTCTCGTTTTTTGTTCTTCTTTCACATGAATATGCGGTTCTAATTTATTTACAAGTTGCTTTGCTTCCATTACAACATGTTCTTCTTTTTGTTTCGCTGTTTCTACCGTCATTGTTTTCGTTACAAAGTTAACAGAACAAGAAGATATCCCTTCTAAATCTCCAACACCTTTTTCAATTTTCATCGCGCAGTTCGCACAATCCAAGCCTTCTAACACAAGTTTTCGTTTTACCAATGCTTCCCCCATATGTCTCCCTCCTTGTGTCTCTATTGCTTTTCTTCGTTTACATGCTCAAATGCCTGTTCGAAAATGCGAATGACATGATCGTCAGCAAGTGAATAGTACACTACTTTTCCTTCTTTACGATTTTTCACAAGCTTTGCTTGCTTTAATACACGTAACTGATGAGAAATAGACGATTGCGTCATTCCGAGTAAATATGCTAAATCACATACGCACAGTTCTGCTTCAAATAAAGCATGTAAAATACGTGTGCGTGTACGATCTCCTAATACTTTAAATAACTCTGCTACTTGACTTAAGCTATCATCTTTTGGAATTGTTTGTTGTACTTGTTCTACAATTTCTTGATGAATGACATTTTGTAAACACGTTTCTTCGGTTGTTTCTACTTTTTGTTCAGTCACAATAGCTCACCTCTTTATTTGAACATATGAACAATCATTCATATATGTTATGCTTTTATTATATGAATGATCGCTCATATGTGTCAATAATTTCCGTTTTTATTTTTTGAACATTGTGTGTAAAAGTAAAAAATTGGAGGGAATGTCATGAAAAATAAGCAAAATCAAAAAATTTATAAAATATTATCTAGCTTTTATGATTTGTTCATGCAAAACCGTTTCTTTATCGAAGCAAGAAAACGAGCACTTTCGCTTATACCTTTTACAGAAAATCAGAAAATATTATTAGTTGGAGTTGGTACAGGACAAGATATTCCTCTTCTTCCGAAAGATACCCTCATCACTGGAATTGACCTCTCAGAACATATGCTAAAGCAAGCCAAAAGAAAGTATCCTTATTCTCATGTTACATATCAACAAATGAATGCCGAAGAGCTTACATTTCCAAATAATTCATTTGATGTCGTTATTTTAAATCTCATTTTAAGCGTTGTAGAACATCCTAATGCCGCGCTTTCAGAAGCGCTGCGCGTAATGAAAGAAGAAGGGACTATTGTAATCTTGGATAAATTTCTTTCTGAAGAAAAACAACTACATACACCACGGAAATTAATGAACTTTATTACCGAGCGACTCGGAACAAACATTAATCGTAAGTTGAGTAATATTATAGGAACGTTGCCACTCACCATCCAATACGAAGAGTCATCTATTTTTCATGGTAATTACCGCATTGTGCTTTTAAAATATGAAAAAAAGAACTGAATGAGCTTTGCTCACCAGTTCTTTTTTCTTTTATCCCGCATTAACGGGCAGTAGGACCCCCCACCTCAAGATGCAGAGAACAGCAAAGAAGATAGGTGGGAGATAACTGCCCGTAAAAGCCCGATTGGTTCAACTAACCACCCGTGGGGGATGGAGCTCCCCACTGATGGAAGTTTCACTTTATTCAGGCTTAACTGCATCCACAATCAATGAGACAAAGCCAAGTTTCCCATCTTGGTTGCGATGATCGAAGCGTTTCGACCGATAAATAAAACCTTCTTTTTCATTCCAGTCGTTATAATGAAATTCCCCTTTTTCATCACAATACTCTAGTAAGTTCACCTCAAAACCAGCTTCTTCAAACATCGAAGCCATCGTTTTATAGTTATGAACAATTTTATGACTTGCAGCTGGATGATCTAGTGGTCCAGGTCCCCCAACTTGTACCCCAGCTTGATAATCTTCATCTGGAAAAAACGCATCTGGTACTGCACAGCGAATATAGCCGCCTGGTTGTAAAAATTCATAACAAACTTTTGCAGCTTCTATTCCCTCTTCATATGTTAAATGCTCCCACACATGCTCTGCCAAGATTGCTGCTATAGAGTTTGGAGCAAACTTTTTCGTCCAATCTGCACTTTTTAATAAATTTAGTTCAGCTTCTTGTGTATGCAACCAGCCTGGGTTATTGTTATATCCTTCTGCTCCAACTACAACTTTTAATTCTTCTTTTACAGCCATTATTTCTCCCCCTTTTCTATCTTTCAACATACAAATTTCTACAAGATTTTCCAATTCCCTTTTTACGCATAAAAAAGCCTTGTACGCTCCCCAACGCACAAGGCTTTTTCCCTTTAATTTGCTTGTTTTAAATGCTCTTGCGAACTTTCATCTTCTTTTAAATGGCTATGTTTCTTAGAATACACGAAGTATACAATAACCCCTAACGCAAGCCACGCACCGAAGTATAACCATGTTGTCAGCGGTAAGTTAACCATTAAGAATAAACAACATGCAATCGAAATGATTGGTAGTGCTGGCACAAGCGGCACCATAAAGCCACGTTGTAACTTTGGATGTGTTTTACGAAGGATCAGTACAGAAACAGCTACCATTGCAAATGTTAGTAATGCTCCAATATTCGCTAAGTTTGACAATTCTTTTAAATCGACAAATCCGGCAATTAAAGCACTTACGATACCTGTTAACCATGTTGAAAATACCGGCGCTTCTGTTTTCTTGTTAATTTTTGCAAATGATTTCGGAAGTAAACCGTCACGGCTCATCGCAAAGAATACACGTGTTGTTGCAAAAATGTAAGCAAAAATTACGGCCATGATACCAATTACTGCACCAATTGAAATAACACCTGCTACTTTATCCTGTCCAACAACTTCTAATACATAAGACATCGCTTCTGGTACATTTAATTCTTTGTATGACACCATTCCTGTCATAACAAGACAAACTGCAACATAAATAACTGTACAAACAGCAAGTGATGCAATAATACCAATCGGTAAATCACGCTGTGGATTTTTTACTTCTTCAGCTGAAGTTGCTAACGCATCAAATCCTAAGAAAGCAAAGAATACTGCGGCTGCTCCGGCAAAAACCCCACTTACGCCATACGGTGCAAATGGTATCCAGTTTGTTGGTTTTACATAGAACACACCAACTACAATAAACAATACAACAATACTAATTTTAATTAATACCATTGCATTATTTACACGTTTACTTTCTTTCGTACCACGAGATAGTAACCATGTTAATACTAACGTAATTATAACCGCTGGAAGGTTTACAATTCCACCTTGAGCTGGAATCGTTAATAATTGTTTCGGAATTTCTAATCCCAATCCACTCACTAAATTATTAAAGTAACCAGTCCAACCACCAGCTACCGCTGCTGTTGTTAGAACATATACTGACAATAATGTCCATCCCATTAAATGAGCAACAAATTCTCCAATTGTTGCATATGAATACGTATATACACTTCCTGATACAGGTAATGCTGTAGCAACCTCTGCATAACATAATGCCGCAAAGCCGCAAACAATTGCTGCAATCATAAATGAGAAAATAACAGCTGGACCAGCATCTCTTGCTGCTACTATTCCAGTTAATACAAGAACGCCTGTACCGATAATCGCTCCAATTCCTAACATTGTTAAATCAAATGCCCCTAATGATTTTGTCAAAGTCTTACTTTGACTTTGATCTAACAATTTTGTCACAGATTTCTTTTTGAATAAGTTGGCCACGATTCTTGCCCCCTTCTAGATAAGAAGAGCTAAGAGGCACTTCTCTTAGCTCTTATCCTGATGTATGAAAATATTGTTCGATATTTAAATTAGCAAGATACTGCTTCTGTTTCTAACAATTCTTTTGCTGCTTTATATTCTACACCGTGAGCTTCTGCAACCGCTTCGAATGTTACATAGCCATCTAACGCGTTAAGACCTTTTAATAATGCAGTGTTTTCTAGACAAGCTTTTTTGTAGCCTTTGTTTGCGATTTGTACTGCATATGGTACTGTAACGTTTGTTAATGCAAGTGTAGATGTACGTGGAACCGCACCAGGCATGTTTGCAACTGCATAGTGAACTACGCCGTGTTTTTCATAAGTTGGGTTGTCATGTGTTGTAATGCGGTCAGTTGTTTCAAAAATACCGCCTTGATCGATTGCGATATCAACAACAACAGAACCTGGCTCCATAGACTTGATCATTTCTTCTGTTACAAGTTTTGGTGCTTTTGCTCCTGGAATTAATACTGCACCGATTACAAGATCAGACTCTTTTACAGCTTGTGCAATATTGTAAGGATTAGACATTAAAGTTGCCACTTGGTTGCCGAAAATATCATCTAATTGACGAAGACGCTCTGCGCTTAAGTCGATAATTGTTACTTCAGCACCTAGACCAACAGCGATTTTCGCTGCATTTGTACCAGCTTGTCCACCACCGATAATTGTTACTTTACCGCGTTTTACCCCTGGAACACCTGCAAGTAAAATACCTTTTCCGCCTTTATTTTTCTCAAGGAATTGTGCACCAAGTTGTGCAGCCATACGACCTGCTACTTCACTCATAGGTGCTAGTAATGGTAAAGAACGGTTTTCTAATTGAACTGTTTCGTAAGCGATTGCTACTACTTTATTTTCAATTAATGCTTTTGTTAATTCTGGTTCTGGAGCTAAGTGTAAGTAAGTGAATAACACTAAACCTTCACGGAAATATTTGTATTCGCTCGCAATTGGTTCTTTAACTTTCATTACCATTTCCATAGCCCAAGCTTCTTCAGCTGTTTCTACGATTTTTGCTCCTGCTTCTACATATTGCTCATCAGTAAAACCTGATCCTAATCCTGCACCCTTTTCAATGAATACTTCGTGATTGTTACGAATTAAATGTACAACACCAGCTGGTGTCATAGCTACACGGTTTTCGTTGTTTTTAATTTCTGTTGGTACCCCAATACGCATAATAAAATGCCCCCTTATAATTAACAGAAAAAAGGAATTCTTTTTTCTTTTTATAATAATTAATAACTTATGAATTTATTCTAGCATAACTTTTCAAGTATGAAAACGCTAACATATTCAAATTATAAAAGTTTTTATATTTTGAATAGTGAGAATATAAAAAACTATATTTATTTCAAAAGAATGTATACTCTCACTCTCTTTTCTACAATTCTATTTTTATTATTTTTAGAAAATGTTTTAAAACAGATGAATATTGTACAAACATTGAAAGATAAAGTTGGATTATATAGGTAAAATTCCACAAATGATTTCTGTAAATTCTTGTTTAACATCTTTACAAAACCTTTGATAATATACATATTGATTTATTAATATAATTTTTGAAGTTAAATCAAATACTATGTTCATTAAATTTAATTGAACGAAACCACTTATAAAACAGAGCATTATCCTTGTATCTTTTTACATCAATCCGTGTTTTTAAACGAACACCAAATATAGCTAAGTTAAATCATACATAAATTTCTACACAATTTCGAATAATTTTTTCTTACACCAATTCATCTGCACCTTCAGAAATAATGTAAGCTGCAACCAAATTCGGGTAACTGACTTGAGGATGAATACTCCCCCACTGATGGAAGTTTCACTTTATTAAAAATGAAAAAAATTACTCAACAACAAAGGCCTATCCCTGTTTGGGATAAGCCTGATAGAATTTATAAATATGATACTGTCGAATTGTTGATGACTTGTTCGTTGGACAATTTATAAAACAATTCGTTTTTCAGTTTCAGAATCAAAATAATGAACTTTTTCCATATTCAAAGCTAGATCCATCTCAGATTGACTATGCACATCAACTGAGGAGTTAACACGCGCGACAAAGGATTGACCATTGATATTAGAATAAAGATATGTTTCTGATCCCATTAATTCTGATACATCAATCGTTACCGTTATCTTTGTATCATGAGGTAAATCTACAAGTGTTTTTCCGTAATAAAAATCTTCTGGACGTATACCGATGATAATTTCTTTATTCACATACCCTTTGTTTCGTAAACTTTTCATCTTCTCTTCTGGGACTTCAATTTTCCATTTATCAATCATAACAGCATTTTCTGTTAATGTTCCTTTGAAAAAGTTCATTCCAGGAGAGCCGATAAAGCCTCCGACAAATACATTCTCTGGTTTTTCATAAACTTCTTTAGGGGTACCCACTTGTTGGATGATACCGTCCTTTAGCACAACTAAGCGTGTCGCCATTGTCATCGCTTCTATTTGATCATGTGTAACATACACAGTTGTTGTTTGCAGCTGTTGGTGTAACTTTGTAATCTCAGCACGCATTTGAACGCGCAGCTTCGCATCTAAGTTCGATAATGGCTCGTCCATTAAGAAAACTTTTGCATTTCGAACAATCGCTCGACCTAATGCAACACGCTGACGTTGTCCACCTGAAAGTGCTTTTGGCTTTCGGTCTAAATATTGCTCCAGTCCGAGGATTTGTGCTGCATGTTTCACACGTTGGTCAATTTCCTCTTTACTATATTTTCGCAGCTTTAAGCCGAACGCCATGTTATCATAAACTGTCATATGTGGATAAAGAGCGTAGTTTTGAAAAACCATTGCGATATCTCGATCTTTCGGTGTAACATCATTTACACGCTCTCCATCAATATAAAAATCTCCCTCTGAAATCTCCTCAAGTCCTGCAATCATACGTAATGTCGTCGATTTCCCACATCCTGAAGGTCCAACCAAAACGATAAATTCTCCATCATTCACTTCTAGATTAAAATCTTTTACGATTGTCATATCATTATCATATTTCTTATAAATATTTTTGAATGATAGCTGAGCCATAATTGCCTCCTATAATTTTAGCTATTTTTAAAGATACTGTTATTGACAATATTGACCACACATTGTTTTATCCCGCATTAACGGGCAGTAAGACCCCCACCTCAAGATTGAGAGAAGCGAAGAAGATAGGTGGGGGATAACTGCCCATAAAAGCCCGATTGGTTCAACTAACCATCAGTGGGGGATGAAGAAAACCCCCACTGATGGAAGTTTCACTTTATAAAATTTTAGAAATGTCCTTCATACTGTCTAAAATATAATCCGCTTCGCCTTCCAAATCTTCCTTACTGCTCGCACCCGATAAGACGCCCACTACTTTAATATTGCTATTTCTTGCAAATTTAATGTCTGTTAGTGTATCGCCTACCATTAAAATATTTTCTTCATTCAATGAAAATTTCTCTTTGAACATATAATAGAAATCACTGTCAGGCTTTGGTTTATTAACACCATCATCTGCACCTAAAAAGTCTACATAATCATATAATCCCGTCATTTTAAGTGAATGAATAGCTGCATCAACGTCGTCTGCTGTAACAACGCCTATTACATATTCATGATCTTTTAAATATTTTAATGTTTCTTTTGCACCTTTCACTTCTGTAAATACGAGATCATCTGCTGTAGAGTGTTTTTTGAATAATACACATGCCTCATGAATAAAGCTCTCTTTATCCACATTTTGATTTTCTAATAATGAAAACCATGCAGCCGCAATAAAGTAATTTGTTTGACAAGCTAGTAAACTCGTACTCTCAAAATCGTCATCACTCATACCAATAATCTTTAGGAATTCATTTCGTTTACTTTTTTCATTTGGATACATTTGAAATATATCATCTAGCACACGATGAACAACTTTGTACCAGACAGAATCTAGCTGTATAAGTGTTCCATCTTTATCAAAAATAATTCCTTTATTCACCCTCTGGTCCTCCTAAAACTTCATACCATGTTTTAATATCCTGACGCTTAACGTTATTATGAATAGGATTTATAAACGCTACTAATTCATCATCTTCCCAACCTTCAACTCTAGCATATGCTCCTTCATTTAAAGAAAAGTCAAAGGTTACTTGGCTACCAAATTCTTTTTCAATTATTTGGCCATTCACAATCAATCTCCACTCGTACGGTTTATCTGTATGAATGTTGTAGCGAATATTTCCTTGAGCCTCATCGCCGACATAAATGGTTTTACCTTCATTTTGAATAGCTATCTCTAATTTTCTAAATCGAGAAAAGTAAATTCTGCCTTTTGAGATAGCATCCTTTAAGTTTTTAATCGATAAGCCATTACATAATACATACGTTCCTGGGTCACCATAAATCGACGGGTCTTTAGATCCTGGGAATGTTTTAGATGGATGTAAATGAGAATCACTTCCGCCAATCCCCCAGATTTTAAGACCACTTAACCACATTTGATCGAAGAATTTTAAAGCTTCTAAAGTAGATGGTTTGCTTTTGCTATAAGTTGGATCACACATGATTTCCATTGTATGAATATTTTCTAGATTAATATCAATTTGGTTCGTCCAAGGTTTCATAAATGCATGATTCACACTAATTAAATAGCCTTTTTCTTTTATGAAAGAAAATAGTTCATCCATGCTTGTAGCGTTAAGGGATTCATCTAAATACTCTGTGAAGTTAACGTATTCTTTCATCCCGAACACATTGTAATGACCGTAAGGAGTTGTCAGTTCCATCGATGGTATTATCAATGTGCTTCCTTTTTGATAAGATGGCATAACAATATTGTGTTCCGTCGCATATAAAAAATCTAACTCTTGTTTTTCACATACGCTCATTGCCAGCTCGTCATCCATCTCGCCATCTGTTAAATCTGTGTGGACATGAAAATCTCCTTTGTACCAACGATGCTCTTCATTCATTACCTTTTCAAAATTGTATTCATCAATAAAGACATTTTCCTTGCAAAAATGCTCTCGATTATATTCTCGTTCTAACTCGTCATTCACTAATATATTTACCTTATAGTCCATGTTTCTTCCGGTAAACTTTAGTGCTTTATCTGCACAATGAGGGGTATATACTACTTCTAATTCCCAATTACCAGACGGTATTTCCTCTCCAACGCAACCAGCTGAACAAAACTTTGGATCTTTTGCAACAACCAGTTTTTCGTCAACAATTGGCGTTTGATACTGTATACGTACATACCCATTAGGGTCTCTCAAGATTAGTAAAAGCGGAATTTTTCGGCCGATCCCTTGATCGATAGTTAATGTAAAGTTGACAATGTCAGTTGAATCCATTTGGAAACAATGTTTATTTTTTACGAATGGAGAAAGAGTCATGGCACCTTTCATTTCAATCATGATTTCCACACCTTTTTTCTATTTTTACTTACCAAAATATAGAGGAGAGGTACCTCTTTGGTTCAAAAGCACCTCTCGTTCCTTTACAAAATAATACATGAAAACTTTATTTCTTCTTTTTCACAACTTTATCTAATTCTTCCTGCGCAACTTTAGCCGCTTCATCTAATGCTTGTTTTGCAGGGATTCCTTCAATTTCTACTTTATCCTTAGCTACATTTAATGCGTCATTGATTTTACCACCTGTTGGATCCACAAATGGCGCAACTCCATATTTATTAGCTTGCTCTACTGGAACTAATGCTTGTGGTTGTTTTTTAACAAATTCAGCATAAGGAGCATAATCTGTTACATGGTTACGAACAGGGATATAGCCTGTTGCCATTGACCATTCAGCCGTTTTCTCAGTGCTTGTAGCAAATTTCATAAAGTCATATGCACCTTTTGCTACTTCTGGATCAATATTTCTCGTTAATGTGAATAAATAACTTTCTAATTTTGGCGCTGGTTTATTATTACCCCAAGCTGGTTGTGGTACTGCTCCAAATGTGTCAAGGCGTTCTTGCTCAGTCATTCCTTTACCTAACGATTTAAAAACAAATCCTTGGTCACCAGATGAGCCTGTATATCCTAACGTTCTACCTTCAACTAAATCAATGATTGTTTTATCCCAATATTCCCATCCAGTTCCACCTGAATTAATTTTCATAATTTTATCGTCATGAAGCCATGTACGGAATTTTTCCCATACTGTAACCCAAGTGTCATCGTTGATTAATACTTTTGTTCCATCTTCACTTAAAACATTTCCGCCAGCACTGTGAACCGCGTCAATTAAGTTTGACGTACCCCACATTGGCATCCAACCTGCGTATGTGACATTTCCACTTGCGTCACGTTTTGCTACTTTTTTCGCTACTTTTTCTACACCTTCCCACGTCTTTAAATCGTCAGGTGTAAAGCCATTTTCCGCTAACACTTTTTTATTGTAATAAAAAATTTGAGTTGTACCGTAAAAAGGAATTCCGTATAATTTCCCATCAATTGTTGCTTGATTCATAAAACCTTTTCCGTAATCGTCTTTGTTAAATTGCTTATCATCTTTAGCATATTGATCTAGAGGTACAATTAACTTTTTCTTCGCATATTCTTGAATGACGTCTGAACCTAACAATGCAATTGCCTCTTGGTTATTCGCTGCAAATCCACTTTGAAGCTTTTGATAAGACTCATCGTAGTTACCTGCTTTTGTTGTTTTCACTACATACTTGTCTTGACTTTTATTGTATTCCTCGACAATCTTATCTACTTGATCTGCAAGTGAACCACCTACGCCATTAATAAACGGAACAACAATCTTATCCCCTTCTTTAGTTACTTTGACAGTATTTCCTTTTCCACCTGAACAGCCTGCAAGTGCACCAACAAATAATGACAAAATCGTTAAAAGCATTAATAATTTTCTCATCCCGAATGTCTCCTTTAATGTTTAGTTAGCCTTTTATTCCTGAATCAGTAACGCCTGAGAGGAACCATTTTTGTAAAACTAAAAATACGATTAAGAGCGGCACTGTAGCGATTGTACTTGCAACCATAATGTGCGACCAATCTCGGCCTAAGGAACTATTAATGAAATAATCAGCAATTCCGTTAGTAATTAATTTTTTGTTGCCATCATTCAATATAAGAGCTGGCCAAATATAATTATTGTAATTCCCAATAAATGTAACCAAACCTAGTGTTACAAATGATGATTTCGTCATTGGAAAAATAATCTTCCAAAGAATACGCCAATCACTTGCTCCATCAATTTTGGCTGCTTCTACTGTTTCATAACCAACCTTGTGGAATGACTGTTTTAAATAGAAAATACCGAATACACTAACAGCCATAGTGATAATGTATCCAAAATGCGAATTAAGTAAGCCCATTTTTCCTAACATCACATATACCGGAACATACGATACAGCTCCAGGAATCATGTACGTTGCCATGACAACACTAAATGTCAAGTTCTTCCCTTTGAACTTATAAAATGCCAACATATAAGCAAAGAGTGCAGACGAAACAAGTACATATATAGTAATAAGGAACGAAGTATAAAAACTATTAAATATATACGTGTTAAATGGAAGAATGTCTAATACTTGACGATAATTTTCCCAGTGGAATTCCTTAGGCCAAAAACCTCCTTGTAATACTTCACTGGATGTTTTAAACGAACCAAGTACCATCCATATGAATGGAAAGACAAACAAGATACTTGATAAAGCCAAAAAGATATGCTTTAGAATTAATGGTGTCTTTTTCTTATCATTCATCTTAATAGTTCACCCACTTGTCACCTATTATCTTGTTTATAACGGATAGTAGGATTGTAATGATTAATATAATAAATGCGATTGCCGTTGCAGATCCCATATCGAACTGTTCAAACGCTTGTTGGAAGAATAAATAAAGTAACGTTCGTGTCGAACCACTCGGTCCACCTTGTGTTAAAATTTTAATTTGATCATAAGCCTGCACCGAAGTAATGATATTGACAACAACTAAGAAGAAAGTTGTTGGTGAAACCATCGGTAGTGTTACATTTCGAAATTTCTGCCATGAATTTGCTCCATCAATACTAGCAGCTTCATACAAGCTATCTGGTACTTTCTCTAGTGCACCGATATAGAAAAGCATCGTCCATCCAACTAGTTTCCATACCGTTACAATAATGACCGCTAGCATTGCTGTATCACTACTCTTCAGCCAGTCCAAACCCGGTATCCCGAAAAATTCTAGCACCTTATTGATAGCTCCATATTGAGGTTCATATAGAAGTGACCATACAATGGATACAGCTACCGTTGGTGTTACCCAAGGCGAAAAAATCATTAATTGATAAATTGCAGAGCCTCTGAACTTCTTTCGGAAGAACAATGCGAAACCTAAACCTAATACAATCGTTGGAACGACTGTCCCAATTCCAAAATAAAGAGTATTTAACAATGCCTGTATAAAAGAATCCTGTGTAAACAAATTAATATAGTTATCTAAACCAACAAAATTAAAGTCACTAGTCATGAAATCCCAGTCTGTAAAACTAATACCTAAACTAAATAAATTCGGAATAATCCAAAACAATATTAGAGGTATTCCAACCGGTAATAAAAAGAACACAGCTTTTGATAATTTTATTTGCATTCTTGCACCTCCTAATTCATATTGTACGGGCACATTATTAATACAATGTTGTTATTATGTTAACGAATTGTAAAATCAACATAATAACAAAACAAAACAATGCATTTACAAAAAAATATAACAAAAAAGACTATTTCTCATTAAGAAATAGTCTACTTTAAGATGTTGTTTCTATACCGTTATTACTTCAATCCCTTTACTTAATAGAGCGTTTTGCCATCTTTCATCGAGTTTAGCATTTGTATACAGCGCATCGATATCCTCAAAATTTCCGCTTTTATAAAACTTTGTTAAATTAAACTTTGACTCATCTATCATCATCACAACTTGTTTTGCATTTTTCTTTAATTGCTGAAAAATCTGCGCATCCTCAATATACGAACACGTCAGTTCCTGCTCTAAAGAAATTCCATCACATGAAGCAAATAATTTATTAACAGTAAATTGGTTAAGATAGTTTAACGTCATTTCTCCAGACAATGCTAATGAATTTGAGTTTAATATTCCACCAAAGACTATTAATTTACAATCAAATGAATCATACTGTTCTTTAAGCTCAATAATCTTATTGACAGCTGGTATCGAGTTTGTTAGGATTGTCAAATTCTTTTTATCATGTATAAAATCCAAAATTTGCATCGTAGTCGTTCCAATTTCAATTGCAATAATATCGTTGTCTTCTACCACTTTACTTGCTTCCATAGCAATTTTTCGTTTTTCTTCAATATTCTCAGATCGACGTTTGTCAAAATAAAATTCAATGGTATGATCTTTTTTCTTAACTGCACCACCATGTATTTTCGTAAGTTTACCTTCCTTATGCATCATATCTAAATCTCTTCGAATTGTTTCTGTGGTAACATTTAACACTTTGGCTAAATCATTTACCATCACTCGATTGTATTTTTCTAACTCATCAAGTATGTATTTTCTTCGCTCAAATTGTGTATAAGATTTCATCCAATTAACACCTCTTTGTATTACAAAAATATACATATTTCTAAAAATGCTTATAAAGACTAGAATGATACCTTTAGAATGGCACTATCTATAATAGTATTTAAAAAATCATCTTTCTTCAGTGCATCTTACTCATTTACTTAAAGTATAGTGTAACTAGTAGTAACTAGCCAATACTTTCGTTTAAAACATTTCAAAAGGCAAATCACATAGTTTGAAAGGAATGTTTCATTATACATGGTACAGATAGTCACGATGTAACATATCTTCCTCCAAATTCACAAACTATGAACATCTTCTCCTTCTAAATAGGCAACTGCAGGTAAAATCCGTTTTTTATCTTTCACAATCAAATATTGAGAATTTATGATAGATTTATTCCTTAATTGAAAATGTTTTCGGATGTGGCGAGCCATTCTAGGAATCGTCGTCATGCCTCTTATACTAGATTGGATTGGCCTTCTCATCTATTTGGCATCAGTACTAAATTAACAAGAGGAAGCCAGCTAGTGCGGGTGTTGTGACCATTGCCACTTTCAAGAATAATTTTGGTGCGAAGTTTGTCAATTTTGCTCCTCCGTAGGCTCCAAGCATAGTTCCTACTAAAACTTGAAACAATAAGATAAAATCCAAATACCCTTCCGTGCTGTACCCGATTCCCCCGCCTATTGCGATTGGAACAATCACTAGCATTGTAGTTCCTATTGATTGACGAATCGATAGACCCAGCAGCGTGTATAAACCAATTTGAATAAAAGGAGCAGAACCAATTCCAACCGTCCCGGATACTGTTCCAAAAATCCCCCCTAATACGGCCGCTCTTCCCAACAAAAAAGAAGGGCTTTTCTCTGGATTCTCCTTCTTGTTCTTCATCATGAATAAACGAACCAAAAGCAAGAAGGACGATAGGAATAACATCCCTGCCGTCAACCACGGTAAAATGTAAATTGGAAAGATAAAAGCGATTTTGGAGCCCATAAAAGAGCCTAAAGCTCCAAATCCTCCTGTGATGAAACTGATCTTGCATACAACATTTCCTTCCCTAAAATGGCTATAAGCACCTGACAAACTAGTAAAAATCATGGCCACAAGAGAGGTCCCCAATGCTTTATAGATGGGTACCTTAAAAACTAACGTTAAAATGGCTATAATGAAGCCAGCCCCGCCCGCACCGACAAATCCAAGCAGTGCCCCTAGTACAAACATCGTTAAGATAATAGCCAACTAACATCCCCCGTTCCACCTCAAATGTTTTTCATTATGCGCCCCTTCATGCTCAGAAGCTTCTATATTAAGATTTCCTTATCCTGTTTTTTCTTTATATCAAACAACTCATTGACAGCTCGTCCGTTTCCTTGCTTTGCTAAATATTTCGTGGAACAGAAGTCACCCCACTCAATTCATGACTTTATAATTATAAAATTACGACCGTAAATCTCTATATATCCTAAATGAATTTTCAACATGAAGTTGAATTTCATCCATCGCCAGCTTTCTCGAAAGCCGGCGATGGACGAAATTCATATCAAACTCATAAATTGTTTTTATATAATATAACAAATGGTTGGTGCTTAGCGGAAAATACTAAGCACCAACCATTTTTATACAAAATTAAACTTTGTCGTCCTATTTGCAAGTAAATGAAACGCTCCCTAGTTCTGCAAATTGGGCAAAAATTGAATCACCCGGTTGGAAGGAGATAGCTTCCGATATAGCGCCACTTAGCACGATATCACCTTTCTTTAAGCCCTTTCCGATTTCTCCAAGCTTATTAACTGCCCAGGCAACAGAGGTAGCAGGATGACCTAAAACAGCAGCACTCGCTCCTACCGTAGCCACTTCTCCATTTTTAGACATAACCATTCCCAAATTAGCCAAGTCCAGCCCAGCAGGTGACAGCCACTTGTTTCCTACTATAAAGCGGGACGAAGAACAATTATCGGCAATAACATCTGCAAGAGTAAATTTAAAATTTAAATACCTGCTATCAATGATTTCAATCGCCGGCGCCACATATTGGGTTACGCGCAAAACATCTGCTGCTGTAATGTTAGTTCCCTGAAGATCTTCATTGATGAAGAAGGCAATTTCGGGTTCTGCCTTTGGATGGATGAGTTGATTGAAATCAATAGGTTCCCATTCCAAAGCTAGCATATCATCCGTCAAATATCCGTAAATGGCCTCGTGAACGCCCATCATCTGCTGCTTAGCTTTACTTGTAAGCCCAAGTTTCAATCCAATTCGCCTTGCACCCTCTTGTTCTTTTCTTTGAATCAGTTTTTCCTGTAACACATACGCTTCCTCAAAAGTCAAATTCGGGTATTTATCCGTGATTTTTACGACTTCCCGGCGTTCCTTTTCCGCTGACAAAAGATAATCAACAATTTCCATATCTGCTCCTTGCACAATTGTCATTTTTACACCTCCACTTTTTGGGCTCTCGCCAATTCGGCTGCCACATCAAGGATCATGTCTTCTTGACCCCCAACCACGTTTCTCTTTCCAAGTTCAATTAGGATATCCCTTGGATCAAGGCCAAACCGCTTGCTCGCCCGTTCCGCGTGAAGGAGGAAGCTGGAGTAAACACCGGCATACCCCAGAACCAAACTTCCTTTATTAATCTCCTGTGGCCGAGGAAGCAAAGGTCCCACAATATTCTCAGCAGCATCCATCATTTTGTAAAGATCCATTCCTACATCGATTCCCATTCGATCCAATACAGCTAATAAGACTTCCGTCTGTGTATTTCCCGCACCCGCTCCTAAACAGCGAATACTGCCATCAATTCGCGTTGCACCCTCTTCAATGGCCACAAGGGTATTGGCAACGGCAACAGATAAATTATTGTGTCCGTGAAAACCAATCTCAATGTCTAGGGAATTACGAAGGGCGCTGATTCGTTCACGAACTTGATCAGGCAAAAGAGCACCGGCCGAATCGGTCACATACACTGCTTGAGCACCATAACTTTCCATCAGTTTGGCTTGTTCCACTAACTTCTCTACAGGAGCCATATGAGCCATCATAAGAAATCCTAATGTTTCCATTCCCAACTCACGTGCCTTACCAATATGCTGAGCTGATACATCTGCTTCTGTTACATGCGTCGCAACTCTAACCAACCCTGCTCCGAGTTCCCTTGCCTGCTTCAGATCATGAACAGTACCGATTCCCGGCAGCAACAGGACCGCAACCTTCGCCTGCTTACACTCTTCTACAGCAGCTTCAATCAATTTCATTTCATCAACAAGAGAACGGCCGTATTGAAGTGTCGAACCTCCTAATCCATCACCATGACTAACCTCAATATAGTGCATGCCTGCATCATCCAGTGCACGAGTAACTTTACGAACCTGTTCCTCCGTATATTGATGTGCCATGACATGGCTTCCGTCGCGTAAACATACTTCCGTAATTTTTATAGGTTTATCGCTTTTACGATTCATCGGTGATCACCTCTTCCTTTCTGACTATTCTTCACTTGCAGCAATTCCAACGGTTTTCTTATTCAAAATATTGCGTGCAAAATCCTCGGCTACGCGTGTCGCTGCAGCAGTCATAATATCCAAATTCCCCGCATATTTCGGGAAGTAGTCCCCTGCTCCTTCTACCTCAAGGAAAACCGTCACTCGACCTTCATCAAATAAAGGTTCCTGTTTGAGTCGATACCCCGGCACATACTGCTGCACAGTCTCCACCATGTCATAAATAGACTTGCGAATCGCTTCTTTATCCATATTCTTTACTTCACAGTAGACTGTGTCGCGCATGAGAATTGGAGGCTCTGCCGGGTTTAGGATGATGATTGCCTTTCCTCGATCGGCACCTCCCACTTCTTCAATTCCTCGGCGTGTCGTAATCGTAAACTCATCAATATTAGCACGCGTTCCCGGTCCCGCGCTTTTGCTTGAAATGGTAGCGACAATTTCAGCATATGATACATCAGCTACACGATTAACAGCGTGTACAATTGGAATTGTCGCCTGTCCACCGCATGTAATCATATTGACATTCTCGGCATGCAGACTGGTACCCAAATTGACAGCTGGACTCACAAATGGTCCTCTGGCAGCAGGAGTAAGATCAATTGCAAGTTTCCCCAATTCTTTAAGGATTTTCGCATGTCTGACATGGGTCTTGGCTGATGTCGCATCAAACACAATATGTGCCAAATCAGGATTATCCACTAAGCCTTGAATTCCGTTCACTAACACGTGGTAACCTCGATCTTTTGCTCGTTTCAATCCATCGGATTCAGGATCGATACCAATCATGGTGGTCAATTCGATTACTTCACTTCTTTCGAGCTTATACATAAGGTCCGTACCGATATTGCCCGAACCGATAATAGCCGCTTTAATTTTACTCACAATAACAACCTCCCTTTACTCAAATGTTACAGAAACAGAACCAAGAGGACCGAAGTGGGCTGAAATGGTATCTCCTTGCTTAACGGTCAGTGCGCCGGAAAGAGCTCCAGGAAGTATCAATTCTCCCGCTTTAAGTCCAATACCAAACTCGTACAATTTATTCGCTAACCATGCGACCGCCTGTGCCGGATGTCCAAGGGCTGCAGCTCCTGCACCCGTTGCTACCAGTTCCTCATTGTTATAAAGAACCATCCCTACACTTCGCAAATCCAAACCATCGACCGTACTCAGCTTGTTTCCTACAACTACTTTGGCTGAAGAACCATTGTCGGCGACGGTATCTACTAATTGAATCTTCCAATCCTCAATGCGGCTATCAATAATCTCAATTGTTGGTACTACATACTTAGTAGCCATCAATACATCAAGATAGTTGACATTCGGGCCTGTCAAGTCTTGACCGAGAATGAAACCAATTTCCGCCTCTACTTTCGGACTAACCAAATCGCTTATTTTTACGACCTCACCATCAGATACCTGCATATCATCAAATAAATGACCATAATCAGGTTCATCGACCCCAAGCATTTCCTGCATAGCTATACTGGTCAGCCCTACTTTTTTACCAATAATTTGACGCCCTTCTTTTTTCTTTTTCTCCATGACTGCCAGCTGAATTTGGTAAGCGTCCGTAGTATTTAATTCGGAATACCGCTGCGTAAGAGGGGCAATCGGATGTTTGCTTTGCTCCGCTTCTATCAATTCATTCGCAAGTTCTTCAATTAATAGTTTCATATATTTGCTCCTTCCTTGTTTGCTTAGATACATAAAAAGTGGCTTATAGGCCACCTTTTATGTTTTGAAATTTATAACTTCATTGTTATAGTTTTCGCTTCAGTGTAGAATTCAAAGCTATGGCGTCCGCCTTCTCTGCCAATTCCGCTCGCCTTCGATCCTCCGAAAGGTGTTCTTAAATCCCTATGGTACCAACAATTGATCCATAGCAATCCTGAATTCACTCGAGATGCTACACGATTAGCACGTCGTAAATCATTTGTCCAAACGACACCCGCAAGACCATAAATAGAGTCATTTGCAATTTGGATCGCTTGTTCTTCTGTTTTGAACGGAATCACAACTAGTACAGGACCAAAAATTTCTTCTTGCGCTATCCTCATCTTATTATCTACATCGTAGAAAACAGTCGGCTCGTAGAAATTCCCTTCAGTCAATCCTTCAACCCGCTTACCGCCAATAGCAAGCTTCGCACCTTCAGAAATCCCGATTTGTACATAATTATCCACTGTTTCCAAATGACCACTGGAAACAAGAGCACCCATATCTGTATCTTCATCCAATGGATTTCCAACTTTAATCTTCCTCACAGCCTCAACAAACTTTTCTAGGAATTTATCATACACACTTTCTTGTACCAATAAGCGGGATCCAGCTAAGCATATTTCTCCTTGATTCCTAAAAATGGCCTCAATTGAACCTTTTACTGCCTCATCCAGGTCTGCATCTTCAAAAACAATGTTAGCTGACTTTCCACCTAATTCAAGTGATACAGGAATTAACTGGGAAGCTGCATTCTTCATAACCGTTTTTCCAGTAGTAGTTTCCCCAACAAAAGAAATACGTCGAACATGAGGGTGAGTCGTCATTGCTGTACCAACCGTTCCACCTGGACCTGTAATAATATTCAATACACCCGGAGGAAGACCTGCTTCATTAGCAATCTCCCCTAACATCACAGCACTGAGAGGAGTATAAGAAGCTGGCTTCACAATCACGGTATTCCCGGCAGCTAATGCTGCGGATGCCTTCCAAGTCATTTGCATAAAAGGAAGATTCCATGGAATGATCAAGCTCGTTACACCTGCTGGTGCATATTTCGAATAGCTCATGTGCTTAGATTGATCATAATGTTCGTGATTGATATATTTGGCCATTTCGGCAAAGAAACGTAGATTGGATGCCGCTCTAGGAATATCAAAACCCCGGCTCTCTTTAATTGGCTTCCCTACATCAAGCGTTTCGATTATAGCTAACTCATCGACTCTTTCCATCACAAGATCAGACATTCTGCAAAGAATTTTCGATCTCTCTTCAACTGGCATTTCACTCCAAATACCACTTTCAAACGTGTGCTGAGCCACTTTAATTGCCTTTTCAACATCTTGCTCATTTGCATTCGCCACAGATGCTAACTTTCGATTGGTCGAAGGATCGATCGTATCGAATGTCTCTCCGGAAATCGAGTCTATATATTCGCCATTAATAAATAGCTTTGCGTCCTTGATTTTTATTTGATTTTCTAAAATATTGCTCATACGATCCCTCCTCCTATTCCTCAATCTCTAAAATCATTTCAATTTCAACGGCTGTATTGTTCGGCAATTGAGCCATTCCCACTGCAGAGCGGCCATGCTTCCCTTTTTCGCCGAATACTTTCACAAGCAAGTCAGAAGCCCCATCCATCACTTTAGGCTGAGACGTAAAATCTTCCGTACTATTCACAAATCCAAGAATTTTGACAACACGCTTCACTTTGCTTAACCCGCCCAGCTCATGGCTGACAGCACTCAATAAATTTAGCATCGATTGACGGGCGGCCAGATAACCCTCTTCAACTGTCAAATCTCTTCCCAATTTCCCATGATATTGGTCAACACCCTGTCCAGCTGTAAACAATAAGTTTCCTGTCCGTACGCAGCTCACGTAATTTCCTACCGCAGAACGAACGGGTGACAGCGTTAATCCCATTTCCTTTAATCTACTCTCCGGCGTTTGCACTGTTGGCATAGACAGCTCCTCTTTTCTTCTTTTCAATATTTAAAAACTTGGCAGCATTGCCGCCCAGCATATCTGCTTTTTGCTGCTCTGTTAATTCAATCGTTTCGTCGATGACTTTTCCAGGGTCGATTTCACGAAGCAAAAACGGATAATCCGAACCCATGAAAATCTTCTCATGTCCGAAACGCTCAATCATGTATTTAATATTTAGTGGGTCATAATTTAACGAATCAAAATAAAACTGCTTTGCATAGTGACTTGGAGGATGTGTCGTCAACCGTAAATGCGGCCATACTTCCCACCCTTTATCTAATCGAGGAAGTATGTATGGGAAGGATCCGCCTCCATGCGCAAAACAAACTTTCAATCTTGAAAACTTCTCCATGATACCGCTCCATACTAACGTCGCCGCAGCAAGAGCCGTTTCACTCGGCATCCCTACTGTGTACATGAAATTATGATTCGGCATTCGATCACGGCCTAACGTTTCCCATGGATGAATAAAAAGAGGCACTTCCCACTTCTCAGCCATTTGGAAAAATTCGATGAAGGAAGGATCATCTAAATTTTGGCCGTTTACGTTCGTACCGATTTCAATCCCATGCAGCTGTAATTCGTTCATGCAGCGTTCCATCTCTTTTACAGCGGTTGGTCCATCCTGCATCGGAACCGTCCCTAATCCAACGAAGCGATCGGGATACTTTGCAACCGTTTCGGCAATGAAGTCATTTTGAATTCGTGCCATTTCCGCCGCATGCTTCGGCTCCGCCCAATAAGAAAAAGTAACAGGAATCGGTGACAATACTTGAATGTCTACTCCTTCACGATCCATATCCGCTATACGTTTTTCAGGACACCACACCTGATCGGTTACATCGCGGAAGTTCTTTCCTCCCACCATAATAGATGCACCGCACGTACACGTCCGTTGCAGCACCGGCCAGCGTTCCCCTCCATACTTCTCGGCAAAGTCCGGAAAGCTTTCCGGAATAATATGTGTATGAAAATCTATTCGCATTTCCATTCACTCGCTTCCGGCGACATAACATGTCCGCAATGTTTGCATGTTCGCAATTCCAGGCTGCCATTGAACTGGTTGATGGCTTCTTTTACTTGAACTTCAATATTGGTTAATTGAACACTAATCCGATGCATTTCAGAATCACACTCATCGCAGAACCATACAAAATCCTCTAATTCACCTTCATTCCTGTTACGTTCTATAACAATACCGATTGTATCCGCAACCCTGTGTGGAGAATGTGGAACATTCGGAGGGAGTAAAAATACTTCTCCTTCTTTTACAGTGATTACTTCTCGCTTTCCTTCTTCATTAATAATTTCAACGTAACAATCTCCTTGTAGTTGATAGAAAATTTCCGCTGAGGGATCTACGTGAAAATCACGTCGTTTATTCGGGCCTCCAAGTACCATAAACATTAACTCTGAATCTTTCCAAATCACTTTATTATTTACTGGTGGTTTTAGCTGATCTTTATTTTCCTCGATAAACTTCCACAAATTAATCGGTTTGAATGCGCTCGTCATTTTCATCGTTTTATACACTCCTCATATCATTTAATATTGGCTGTATTTCTTGACACTTTATTTTGAAGCGAAAACAAAGATGAATGTTTTCTATTTTCAGCCTCTTCTTTTTTCCACCGTTGTTCCACCAATTGCCCAGTGTGTCGATGGAATATCGTAAATTAATACCCTAACCCTTTCAGGAGAAACCGCTAACGTTTCGGATACCGTTTGTGTTACATTCTCAATCAAACGTTCTTTTACTTCTTGATCTCGACCCTCGATAATTTTCAGTTCAACAATAGGCATTGGAATCCCCCGTTTACAAAATTAAAAACCAAATTACCATTCAGACGCATTACAACGGAGCTAATGCATTATTCTTTAATCCTTTTTGCATCAATACTACTTCTTTAGCCAAATCCGCAATTCTGCTTAATACTTCCTCATCCACTATTTCATTCTGCTTATTAAAATGATCGGTATGAGCGTAAACAGAGCCCGGTGCCACATAGGCGCGGAAGTAACCAGCGATTGGTTTTAATTGATTTTCAATCACCAGGTAATGTTGATAAGTCCCCCCTGTAGCAATAAATCCCATCACTTTATGGCGAAGAGCTTGTGGATGGATCAAGTCAAATAGGTTTTTTAGAGCTCCTGTGAGAGATCCCTGAAAAATCGGAGTACCAATAATATAAAAATCAGCCGAAGAAACCATATCTATAACCTTTTTCGTATCCTCATTGTAAGTGGATGGATCTCGGCCATCACAAAACTGGACATTATAATCCTTCAAATCTAACAATTCCACTTCAATTTCAGGATGCAGACGCTTCGCTTCCTCTAATACTTTTTCCACGACAATACGCGGTTTCGCACCAATAATCGTTCCGGATATACCCAATAATTTCATCCTAATCTATCCTCCTAAAAACTCTTCATTACCCTACTCTATCGAATAAAACTCTTAATATATCGATTTATCCAGGTTAACCTCCAAATTTCCCCTTCATCATAACGACGATGGACAATATTAATTCTTTCAAACCCTAGCTTCCAAGCGGCCATCCTAATAAAGAATAAGATTGTTTGATGTCTCCTTTGGAAATCAATTGACGTATTCTAGTAGACGAAATCAGGATTCCATCTGAACAACAAACAGGTTGAGCAATTTGAACACAAAAATGCTGTGCCAGAAGATTTATATCCCCTTCCCTGTTTTTTCCAAAGCGGAAATCTTCTCCCACCATGATTTCTAAAGGATTCAGATTCATTAAATTTTTAATAAAATCAAGAGGGTGGCGACTAGCATATAATTCATCGAACCTTGCAATGATTACATGATCTATTCCCAACTGTTCCAATCGAACCAATTTTTTTGGAACTGGTGTCAAAATACGTGCACCTTGGAAACAATGTCGAGGAGGCGGATCAAAAGTATATACCACACTTGGTACCCCTAGAATCCTAGCTTTTTTCACCGCTTCTCTAATCACAGCTTGGTGTCCTTGATGAACTCCATCAAAAGCGCCAATTGCTATCACCGATCCAGGTAACCTTAAAATTTCATTTACATGCGTTTCCATATCCCCCGCCTCCTCTTGGGATTAAAAGCTGTTTCAAGTTGAATCGTGAACACAAATTTCATGTATTTACAGATAAACTCTATATCTATTTATTTGTTACTATTTCTTTCAACTTACTTACTTGTAATGCGTCATCAACCATATCAAATGTACGCTGACGTTTAATTGAATTGTAAAATATAGCTTTTTTCCGGATTGGATCACCTGTATAATAACGTTCATATTGAAGTAATCGTTGACCGAAAGCTTCGCCGCACAAATCCCAAGCTAACTTGAATACGCTTACACGTTCTGTTGCAGATACGCCCGCTCTTCCAACATAATAACGATCCATATCTTCTCTCAATTCCGGACTTTCAAAATCAGCACCAGTTGGAGACAACAATAATCCGCCAGCTCCTATAGTTTGCATCAGTTCAATGGCACGCGGATACATCTTTGGCAATAAACCACGAATCGTTTCAAGAGGCTCCCAATTTGGCATAGCCTCACCCTTAGGGTTAGTCTCATACTCATACTCTGCAACACGCAATAATGCCCTTATGGATTCCACAGCTTGGAGTAACTCCCCAAGGCTTTCTTGAACATGTAAAAATCCATCTACTCCAATTGAATCAGCTAACCTGCATGTTACTTCTGTAGCAAATTGAAGTTTTAAGAGCCCTCTCACTGCAGACTGATGCGCTGGCTGCTGTGCGATTCCTGTTTTTGGATAAAGAAGGTTTGCGGCTTCCACATTGTTATAAATAAATACTCGATCCCAAGGAACTAAAACATCCTTAAAGACTAACAGCGCATCCATTTCTTCAAAGCGTGATGCTAATGGATGATCGAACAACGGACGGGTTCCATCCTGCATCGGTTCACGGCAAATGATTCGAAGACCTGGCGTATCAATTGGCAGCGCAAATGATAGCGCATAACGTTCATCACCAGGTTTGTATCCTGGGAAGGTATAGATAATAACTTCGTCTGTGACAGGAGCAAGTGTAGCTAAAAATTTAGCACCTCTCACGACAAGTCCTTCAGACGTCTCTTCAACGACTCCTAAATGAGTGAACATATCCTGTTGCTCATGAGAAGATTTGCTTCGGTCATTTTGAGGATTGATAATGGCATGTGTTAAAAACAAATCATTATCGCGAACATGGCGATAATATTTGCGTATATTTTCAGCCCATTGCTTATTGTATCCTTCAAAAAAGTCAGAATTACTATACATTGAGGTAATTACTATGTTTAAAAAGTCCGGAGATCTTCCCATTAAACCAAAAGTAGCCTTTGCATAAGCTTCAAATGCCGCCCTGCGTTTCGTTAAATCTTCATAGTTTTTTGGAACCAAAAACGCATTGTTCACTCTTTCTCCAGTTTCTTCACAGATGTGGGTAATCTTATCTTGATATTCCGGATTATGTTGCATATCATATAGCTTTGCGATTTCTAGCACCGTCTGTTTTAATACTGGCTCATCAAACACGTTTTCAACTTTTTTTCCTGCGAGCCATACCTCTGGTTTTCGAGACTTTACAGCATTAATATATTGATCACCTGTACGGATTCCCATAACAATCCTCCTAGTTTTATAGTTTTATAGTTTTTTATCTTTTCATCTCTTTGATTTCAAATAATATTCTCTTTAAACAAGATTAACTTAAATCATCGCTCGATAATTCCACTGAAGACTCAGTAAATTATCGATAAGCTGCTTTTAATGTCCTTTCATTTGCCACTTCCTTCAAAATTTTTTACAGATCTCAATTGATATTGCTTACCTAAGGCATATTATAGTGATGAATCATTTGGACAACTGTAATCTAGTTAACATTTTATTGATTTTTCAGATAATAATCTGTGTTATATTGATTTTAAATACATTTAAATTTAAACTAGTGTAAAGTATTTAACATTTTTAATTTTTTTCGGCGCAGGTATGATAGAAATGATTTAAAGAGTCTTATCCTATAAAAGGTAATCAAATCCCTTAAAAAGAAAGCGCTACCAATTATATATGAAGTAGATTCCCCATCAAAGAATATTCATTGAAAACCAATTTAATATAACTAAATATTATGGTACCGATTACTTTTATTTCCTTATAAAGCGGGGGCAGTTCTGATAGATCCAGAATAAATATTCTTAATTTTCAAAAATAAATATTCTAGGAGTGAATACTATGATTATGTTCTTTAATAATCACATTATTTGGAATGAGTATTTAAAATTTGGAACTAGGCAATTTTTCAAGGAAAAAACAGTGGTATATGAACAGGGTACAATCGGAGATGGCTTTTACTATGTTCATAAGGGCTTAGTTAAAGTGATTACCTCTACAACAAAGGAAAGTGACCGTATGTTAAATATCGTAGTCCCTGGCCAATTATTAGGTGTCCAAACAATGGATCGACAGGTTCACTTTACAACGGCTATAACAGCAAAAGACTCCATACTCTATTATTTTTCTTATGAAAGGTTCCAGGAACTCATAAGCTTACATCCAACGTTATTAAACCTTTTTGCAAAAACGGTAATCCAAAAAATGCGCATTCTTACTGAGCAAATTCATTTAAACACGCATTCTGCAGAGAAACAAATTGCCTCAATCCTTCTAAATATTTGTTATGAATTTAAAAATTACGAAGTTCTTCTAACACAACAAGATCTCGTGAAGTGTACAGGCTTAACACGAATAACTGTATACAAAATATTAAAACAATGGCAGAAAGAAAATATAATAGACATTCAAAAGCGAAAATTTATAATTACAAATCCAGATTTGTTAAGAAACTATGTTATCAATTCATAGACACTTGTGCTTAACGCATATAGTACAAACTTTTTCCTCTAACATTCATTTAGTGTATATTCCTTAATTATCCACTTCGGTAGAGATAAAAAGAGGGGAATTATTTGAAATATAAAATTTCTGTTGTATTACCTAAAGTAAGCATAGCCTTAAGAAAAAACACATTATTTATCAGAAAAGGGGTTCGAATGTTAAATCTTCGCTACGCATGGAGTCCATTTTTAAAATATGGAAAATTTATGGAGATGAAAGAAAATACAGTTATTTACCACCAAGGAAGCGGCGGAAAAGGATTTTATTACTTAAGCAGAGGAGAAATAAAAATTACAATTCTATCCGATAAAGGAGAAGAGCGTACCGTTAACTATGTTCCAGAAGGTATGCTGTTTGGGGAGAATGGAATTAATAAAGAATCCTATTTAACTACTGCAATCACAACATCCCCTTCAGTTTTGTATCATTTCTCTGATGAAGCATTAACAAAAATATGTAAAAAACACCCCAATGCAACAACCATATTTACAAATTCCTTAATTTATAAATTCAGATTATTGGCAGAAATTATTGCTTTTCTTGATAGCCCTGTTGAGCAACAAATGGCACACTATTTACTAAAGCTTGTTAACGAAAATGGTAAGTTTACCATTAATCAAACATCATTTGCCCGTTACATTGGCACATCTCGTATTACCGTAAATAAAATTATCCAAAAATGGAATAAGGATGGAATAATTAAACTTTCTGATCGAACAATCCATATTATTGATACAAATAAAATGAAAGAAATTCAAGGCTCTGGTATGAGAAATTTGCCAAACTTGGATATGCTAATATTATCATCCTCTCAAGAATGAATGTATTGGGGAACATCTAAGAAATATATGTGGAAGAAAAATAAGTGCCAAGAAGAATGACTTCCAATAATTAGATTTTATGCCAACTAGTGCATGAATAAAAAACTAGCCATTACTAGGCTAGTTTTTTTGTTATATAACGTTGTTCGATTCGTTGCTCAATTTTTTTCTAAGGCTTTTTTATCATTGAGTATTTTTTGCTTATTTTCTTGTACCAAATACATTCATCACTTTATTATTTTCGTATAATCACTCCAACTATTCACATCATAAAAAAAGGCCGCTTCTTCATATGATATCGTTATGCCCTTTACAAATGACTCTTGAAAAATAGTACGAGCTCCTTGGTCACCTTTTAACGTTTGCAAGAAAGGAAATGTTTTCTTTGCAAACAAAACAGGCGGTCTTGCAATTCCACGATACTTTGCTGCTACATAATAGGCCGTTTCATTTTGTTTATAACAATCTATTAATTCATTAATTAGCTCTGTTTTAATAAAGGGTTGATCAGCAAGTAAGACAACAATTCCATCCGCTTTCATATGCATTGCTTTCTTAACACCGCAGCGAAGTGAATATGATTGTCCTTGACTAGAGTGGGAACAAGAAAGAATGTGCACGTTCTCATATCGTAATGATTGTGAAACCCAATTCGCATCATTTGTGACAATAATAATATCGGAGAGATTTGAGGATAAAGCAGTTTTGAGGGCTGCATTACCTAGTGGTTCATTATGTAAAGGAAGAGAAAGTTTATGTATTCCCGGTCCCATTCGTCTACTATTTCCAGCCGCCAAGTATACACCAATGATCTTCATCTCACTTCCCCCGCAACTGCCCGATGATTTCAGCCATGATACTAATGGAAATTTCACTTGGACCTTGTGCACCAATTGAAATTCCAACAGGAAAATGGAGTTGATGAGGGATTGGTTTACCTTCTAATAAGCGCTCTGTACGATGACGTGGTCCTAAAACACCTATATAACGAACATTTTTTTCTAATAAGAGAGATAGTAATTGTCGATCTTTTTCAAAGTGATGCGTCATAATTACAAGAAAATCACTTGGATGTAATGAAAGTTTTTGTATCATTTCTACTGGAAAGCCAACCACACATGCATCAGCATTTGGAAAGTGATTGGTATTACATAAGGCCTCCCGCCAATCGCAAACTGTTACAAAGAAGCTCGTTTCCTTCGCAAAACGAACGAGTGGCTTTGCATCTTCTCCTGCGCCAAAAATAAAAAGGCGGGGCTTTGGTATAAAATGTTGACTATAATGTGTATCTTGTAAACCATTTTTCAAGTAAGTCGTCGATGGAATAGGTCCTTCCCAATTACCACGCGTATTACCATTATTATATATAAGTACAGTTTGCTCTAAGGAAAGGTTTTTCACCATCCAAGCGGAGGAACCATTTGCAAGGCGAATATATAAATCTTGTAAAATCGCTTTATAGTTATCATCTATATGTTCTACTAATACATGAATGATACCATTACATCCTACTCCCCAAGACAAATCATCTTCTGCTTTCGTATTAAATGTATGAATATCCCAAGTGTTATGCTCCATAACATCTGCAGCATAGTAGGAAAGTTCTTCTTCTATGCAACCTGCACTTAGCATTCCTACTTTTGTACCATCTTCTCGGAAAAGCATCATCGTTCCTTCTTTTCTATATGCCGATCCTTCAACATGAATAATCGTCGCTAATGCACAGCGTTTCTCACAACATAATAACGCTTCTAATACATCATATGTGGAAGCCATTATGAATCCCCTCGCTGCTTTTGTAAGACAGACTTTACAGCTTCTTCAATTTCTTGATAACTCGTGCATCGGCAAATATTAGAACTTAACCATTCTTCAATGGTTCGATCATCTGCATCAGGCCTTTGTGTAACAAGTCCATGGCAATTCATAATAAATCCTGGTGTACAGTACCCGCATTGGAAAGCCCATTTCTCTTCAAAGGCTTGTTGGATAGGTGCTCCTTGTAATCCTTCAATCGTTGTAATTTGCTTTCCAACAGCTTCAACGGCTAACATAATACAAGACTTAATGGGTGTCCCATCAACAAGAACTGTGCAAGCTCCACAATCACCATTTTCACAGCCAGGCTTCGCTCCTGTTAAATCAAGTTCATGACGTAATACATATAGTAACGTATCAGCCATTCTGGCAACTGCTTCTCGCCTTTCTCCATTTACATGCAAAATAAGCTGGACATTCCTCATGATTCTTCCACCCCTTCAAGCTTAATCAGCATATCATGAAGTACATACTGAAATACAAATGTACGATAAGCACGTGAGCCTCTTATATCATCTAACACAGGAGCAGGAATATAAGTTAAAGCGCGTTCAATCCTTTTCTCTAATGAAATATGCTTATTATTTAAAGCAACTTCCATAATAAGTGAACGAAACGGAAAAGCACATAAGCCGCTGCATGCCATCCGAATTTCGTCTCCATATTTTATCGCTGCAACCGTCACAAGTGGATAATCAATTTTTTCTAGTTGACGTTTTTTCACACTATAATACGGCGCTGTCACATACCGCCGATCTGTAATGATTTGTACAAGAAACTCGCCCTTTTGTAATTGTAATTTTTCCACAAAGGCTTGGTGAGCAGGTACATATTTCATACCCTCTGTTCCTGCAATGACAAATGTACTATCAGCTAGTAAAAAAGGCAGAACCGCCTCCTTATATCTAATCCTTCCCGCGACATTTCCACCAATCGTAATTTTATTTCTTGCTGTGCGATCTGCAGCTCGGCCAGCAGTTTCACCAAGGAGCGGAAAAACCTGCGCTTCTTGAACATTTGTTATCGTCAATGTTGCACCAAGGAAAAGTTTGTCATCCTTCCATTCACAAACATTACATTCCGGAATATCTTTTATATCAATAACAGCTTTTGTTCGAATCCGCTGCGAACGCCCCAGCGTAATAATTTCTGTGCCGCCTCCATAGTAGAGCGGCTTCTTTCCCTCTTTATCTAGCTGCTGAAATAACCGAATAGCTTCTTGAATAGAATCCGGACGATAATACTCAAAATCAAATGGTATCATACAATCCCTTCTCCTTTTTTTGCTTTTCTTTCCAAATTAATTCCGGAATAAGCGGTAAATTTCGCAGTGAAATATCGGCCGCAATTGATAGACTATTCGCTAAAGCTGCCGGCATGCCAATAATTCCATGTTCCCCAAGTCCTCTAGAACCAAATGCAGCTTGCTCATGCGGTACCTCTACAAAATCCACTATATACTTCGGCTGTTGTCCGTAATGGATTACTTTATAAGAACGAAACTGATGATTCAAGTTCCTTTCTTTTGCATCATAGTGAAAGGTTTCTCGCGTTGCAAAACTTAACCCCATACTCATGGCTCCCATAATTTGCGTCTCTGCTCCCTTTCTATTTAAAACTGTTCCCGCATCTGCAACTGTTACAGCATTCAATAGTCGATATGTATAGTCTTTAGGATTAAACTCCACTTCTACTGCTTGCGCTCCTACTCCCCATTCAGGTCCTTGTCTGCCTTTCCCTGTCTCATAATCAATGTCTGTAAGTCCCTCAAGTACGTAACTCCCTTTCCCTACTACTTCTGTTCCTTTTACATTTCCATTCGAATCTACATACCCAAACACAATTTTAGAAAAAGGTACATATATATTTGGATTCGTTTTAACATATACTTGTTTTCCTGCAATCTCTAATTCTTCCACTGGGTATCCAAGTAAATTTGAAGCCGTTTGTCGCAACTGTCTCATTGCATCTTCTGCAGCCATTACAACCGCATTTCCAACAAGGAGTGTCGTTCGACTTGCTGCTGTTTTCCAATGTTTTGGAGAAACTTGTGTATTGACTTCCATCATAATATGCACATCATCAACATTCATGTTCATTTTCTCTGCAACCATTTGTGTGAGCACCGTTTTTGTTTCTTGCCCAATTTCAACAGCACCGCAATTGATATTTACACTACCATCACCGTTAAAGGTTAACACAGCACCTGCTCCGGCATCACTTGGTGTAGTCGAATTTTTCCAGAAGCAGCTAATCCCTTTTGTACGTACCATGCCATTAGATAGAACAACTTTATTTCCCTCTTCCCAATTTATAAGCGATTTTAATTTTTGTAAACACGCTGTTACATCTCCCGTATTACTTGATGTGACAGGTATTTGTGTCGGTGTTGTATCTCCTGGTCTAATCGAATTTTTCAGGCGAAACTTAAGCGGACACATCCCTAACTTCTGAGCAAGTATATCAATCGTTCGTTCCATTACAAACGTATACTCCGAATGTCCAAAACCTCTAAACGACGTTGCATATGTATGATTTGTATACATAGCAAGAGAATCACACCAAACATTCTCGATAGCATATGGGCCTGTGCAGTCCAGTCCAGCCGCCTGACTCATTTTTACTGCCCGATCAGCATAAGCACCGCCGTCAAATAAATACAAAATTTCGGCTCCTTGCAGCTTTCCATCTTTTGTGCATCCAAGCTTTACTTTTGCTTGTAAACCGATATGAACAGGAGACGTTATAAAATCTTCTTCCCTACTATTTCGAAGAGTAACTCGTCTTCCCCCTACTGCTTTTGAAGCAAGATATGCTAAATATTCAAGTTGTACCGCTGTTTTTCCGCCATATGCGCCTCCGACTAACGGTACATATACAATGACTTTCCCTTCATCAATTTGAAACGCTTTACTTAACAGCCTCTTGATTTCAAAAGGAGCCTGTGAGGTAGAATGAACAATAACGTCTCCATTAGGCTTAATTTCTACCCTAGCACACCGTGTTTCCATCGCTGCATGATCGGATTGCCGAAAAGAAAATGTTTCCTCGACAATCGCATCACTGTTAGCAAATCCTTTTTGAATATCCCCTTTACGAATTTTCGTCCGATTTGCAATATTTGTATTTGGTTTTGGGTATACTTTATCTTCTAATTTGTATTGTTCCACATGTTCATGGACTAATATGTTTGATTCGTTATAGGCCTGCAAGGGCGAACGAATAGCCGGAAGCTCTTCATATATCACACGGATTCGTGTCGTTGCCTCTCTTGCAATCGCTTCATTATCCGCTACAACAAGCGCAACAGGTTCACCAAAATACCTTACTTTCTCAAAGGCCAACAGAGGGCGATCAACGATACTTGAACCCACAAGAATAGGATAATCTGCCCCTGTTATCACAGCATGTACGCCCTGTACTTTCTTCGCTTCACGAATATCTATACTCTTAATGTAAGCATGCGCATATGTACTAGTAAGAAGTTTCGCATATAGCGTACCAACCTCTATTTCATCATTAATATACTTCGCTCTTCCCGTTACCTTATCAGCACCTTCTTTTCGCTTAACACTTTTCCCAATGATACGATACCGTTCCATTCCGAGCCTCCTTTGTTGTACTCTTCTACCATCCTATTTATACTGACAACAATTTAGTACAGATCTCTTTATACAAAAAAATAGGCTACTAGTATTTAGCTAGCAGCCTATTTTTCACATCATTTCTTCTTTTCTAGTCCTTGGCCAAATGCTTTCAAAAAGTTAAATCCAAATGTAATTGCTCGATTTATATCTGGATCTCGTAATACTTTAAAGAAATCCATTACACTTGTTTTCTTGCCTTTTTTTAATTCATCTGTTGCATATTGTAAACCTGTAACTAAACTAGATGTTACTTGCTTGGTCACTTCTGGGTCTACTGAAGATAACGCTTCTCCTGCACCCATTATATTATTTAATGCATTCTTCACTGGTTCACGGTTTAGTTGTTCAATTGCAATTTTCGAAACATCTTCTTTCGCTTCCAGCAAGCTCACTGCAGCATCTAACAATCCCGCTTTTTGAAGCTGCGCTAACAATTGAATTGTTTCTTCAATTGCCTCTTGATTCTCTTCTACTTGTTGTAATAACTCTTTAGATAGTTGTTGCTTTGTTTGTTCCTCTGTTAAAACCGTTTTTTGAATCATCGTAATTTCTTTTGCCACAGTGCTCCCCCCTAGTTTTCATCCACAAGTGATACATATTGTTTTCGTTGCCATTTCTTCTCTATTTCTACACCATTTTGTGGATGACGTTTTTTATTTCGCGGGTTGGAAGCTGGAAGCGGACGATTTCCTTTTTCACGCAGCACACGCATTTTCACACGCGTTTGTTTATACGCCGGTGTACATGTATAAAGATCTGTCGCCGTTCCTGTTAAAATATTAATTGCTTCTTCATTTACTGTTGCATGCATCGGTAAATATAATTCGTTTCCAGTTACACGATCTGTGATAAGTGCTGGAACTTTTATTTTTCCAAACGGTGATGCAAGTTCTACGAGACTACCATCTTTCACATTTCGCTCCATCGCTAGCTCTGGAGAAATCTCAACAAATACCTCTGACATTTTCGATAAAATACCTGCCGATTTTTTTGTCATATTCCCCTCATGGAAATGTTCGAGCATTCGGCCATTATTTAATAATAAATCATATTCTTCCGGCGCCTCGACTGGCGGTATCCATTCATTAAGTGATAGACGTGCCTTTTTATCAGGAAAATTAAATCCATCTACATATAATAATGGTGTATCACTTCCATCATGGCTACCCCAGCACAAGCTATTCCATCCTTCTAAACGGTCATATGTTGCCTGTGAATATAACGGAGCAAGCGATGCAATTTCATCCATAATTTCGCTTGGATGTTCATAATTCCAATTTGCCCCTAGCGTACGAGCTACCTTTTGAAGAATCCACCAATCTGGTTTCGAATCACCAAGCGGCGGCATTACTTCGTATAAACGTTGAATGCGGCGTTCTGTATTCGTAAATGTTCCTTCTTTTTCTAAACTTGGTGCTGCCGGTAAAATAACATCTGCAAAACGAGCTGTTTTTGTTAAGAACATATCTTGTACAATAAGAAAATCAAGATTCTCTAAAATGTGCTGCACATGATTCGCGTTAGAATCAACTAATGCCATTTCTTCTCCCATGACATACATACCACGTAATTCCCCTGCTTCTGCAGCAATCAGCATCGCAATATTATTTAACCCTGGCTCTTTCGGAATAGAAACGCCGTATGCTCTTTCAAATTTCGCGCGCAGTGCATCATCGGATATCGCTTGATAACCAGGCAACCAGTTTGGTAATGTTGCCATATCACAAGCACCTTGTACGTTATTATGTCCACGCAGTGGGTATGCTCCTGCACCAGGACGACGGTAGTTACCTGTTACAAGCAGCAAGTTTGAGATAGCAGCAGATGTTGTACTTCCACCTGTATTTTGGGTAACACCCATGCCCCAAAGTACACACGTTCCATCTGCATCACGAATCATTTTTGCCATTTCTTTTAATGTATCTTTAGAAATCCCCGTTATACTTTCTGTATAATCAAGCGTATACTTCTCTAACATCGTTTTATACTCATCAAAGTTCTTTACGTTTTCAGCTAAAAATGCTTTATCATGCCAATCTTGATCGATCATATATTTCGTTACACCTGCAAGCCAAACATAATCTGTACCTTGACGCGGGTGAACAAATAAATCGGCACGCTCTGCCATTTCATGTTTACGTAAATCAGCCACGATTAATTTTTGATCATGTAGTTTATGTGCACGTTTCACACGCGTTGCAAGAACTGGATGACCTTCTGTTGGGTTTGCCCCAACAATAATAACAAGTCCAGCCTCTGCGATATCTTTAATTGTCCCTGCGTCACCGCCCATGCCTACAGTTTTGAATAGACCGTCTGTTGCCGGTGATTGACAGTAACGGGAACAGTTATCCACGTTATTTGTTCCGTATACTTGGCGCGCAAGCTTTTGCATTAAATAGTTCTCTTCATTTGTTACTTTAGAAGAAGAAATAAAACCAAAAGCATCACTGCCGTATTGATTTTTAATATGACTCATATTTGCTGCAACAACTTCCATCGCTTCTTCCCAGGTTGCTTCAACAAACATGTCTCCTTGACGGATAAGCGGCTTTGTAATACGCTCTTCACTATTTACAAAATCCCAGCCAAACTTTCCTTTTACACACGTTGAAATCCCGTTTACTGGTGCATCTGATACAGGCTGTACTTTTAAAATTTGACGATCTTTCGTCCATACTTCAAATGAACATCCTACACCGCAAAACGTACAAACGGTTTTCGTTTTATTTATTTTCGTTTTACGCATTGCCGCCTCAACTTCCGAAACAGCTAAAATACTGCTATAACCCGGTTCTACATCCTTAACAAAATCAATCATTGGATTTAATACATCTTGTTTTAGCCCTGTCATAAAGCCAGCTTCTCCAAGCATAGACTTTTCCATTAAGGCATTACATGGACAAACAGTTACACATTGACCACAACTTACACAAGACGAATCATTAATCGATACACCATTATCCCAAATTACACGCGGACGATCTAAATTCCAATCAATTGATAATGTTTCGTTTACTTGTAAGTTTTGACATACTTCTACACATTGCCCGCATGCAATACATTGATTTGGATCGTAACGATAAAATGGATGAGACATATCCACCTCTGAAGCGCTCACTTTTGGTTCATATGGATATTTCTGTTCTTCAATTCCCATCATATGCACTGTATTATGCACCTTACAATTTCCGTTATTATTATCACAAACAGTACAGTACAATAAATGATTTTCCAGTAACCGATCCATCGCTTCTGTTTGGGCCTCAACCGCCCGCTTTGATTTTCTTTCAATATGCATACCGTCTTCAAGTTTTGTTGAACAAGCACGCATCAATTTCCCATTTACTTCAACAATACACGTATCACATGTCTGAATCGGATCTACTTCTGGTACGTGACAAATTTGCGGGTGTTCAAGTTCTCTTTCGTTTAATAACTGAAGTATCGTTTTCTTACCAGATGAAATATACTCTGTACCATCAACAGTTACACGAATTGTGTGTTCTGACATCTTTCCCCTCTCCTTACAACCAACCGTACAACACGTTTTAACCACATTTTGAATGCGTTTTCAAAATAATGTTGCTATACGCTCTTTTTCAAAACAGAAAACAGTTCTTAGAGTTAGATTCTTGATGTATAAAATAAGCTTACAATTGATGTATATTACTACTATTCTATTATATCGTAGAACACAAATAATCACCAAGGAATGTAATAAAAATGCAAAACGAATGCTTTTCTTTTTCTATTGTTTTATGATAAAAATGGGAGAATAATCGATAAAGGGGAATTTTATATGGAGTCTGTTCAAGATACATATCCAATGATTCAGTACCGAAATGGTACATTTCATCAAAAAGATGACGAAATTGTAACAGAATATCCACTTACAATTAAACTAAATGGTGAAGAATATGTAACGATTGTCTGTACACCTGATCATATTGAAGATATGGTTGTTGGCTTCTTAATATCAGAAGGTATTATTCCTTCCTATAAACATATTGAACAATTATGGATCCAAAAAGAAAAAGGATTTGCTCATGTAACAACATCGCAAACAAATCCACTATATCAAACTTGCTATAACAAACGGTATGTTACATCTTGCTGCGGAAAAAGCAGACAAGGCTTTGTATTTGTCAATGATGCTGCAAAAGCAAAAACGATGCACGATATTCATATTACCCTCAAGCCCGAAGATTGCTTTCGTTTAATGAAAGATCTACAGCAATCCTCTACTACTTTTAAAGAAACAGGCGGTGTACATAACACTGCATTATGTGATGCAACACAGATTATTATTTCACGAATGGATATTGGACGCCATAACGCTTTAGATAAAATTTACGGTTATTGCTTACGTAATAACATTTCAATACATGGAAAAGTAATTGCCTTTAGCGGCCGCATATCATCTGAAATTTTACTCAAGGTGGCAAAAATCGGCTGTGAAATTGTCCTATCAAAATCAGCCCCAACAAAATTAGCTCTAGAACTTGCCCATGATTTAGGTATTACTGTCGTTGGCTTTATTCGTGGTGATTCTTGCAATATTTACACACATCCAGAACGAATTGAAGGATTTATAAAGTGAAACTTCCTTTTGGAGCGCTCTTCTCCAAAAGGTTAGTTGAACCAATCGGGTTCTTACAGACGGTTTGTCATTACTTCGTAGCTAAGCATCTTACCGACTGTTAGAGCGGGGTAAAGTGAAACTTCCAATAAAAAGCTAAAAAGGCCTCTCACATGAGAAATCTTTTTAGTTATAAAAATGTAACATATATAAATGTTGAATAGTTAATAAAGTTAATATATAATTTCATTACATAAAACCATTACATTAGGAGGTTGCTTGTATGAACATTCGTGTCTTAACAAAAGAAGATGCAAGTATATATTTACAGCTTGGCGTAGAAGGGTTAACTCAGAATCCAGAAGCATTTAGTTCCTCTTATGAAGATGTTATGAAACAAGAAAATCCTGTTGCTGCGATGGCAAAACGATTAGATAATCCTGAAAAATTTACAATAGGCGCTTTTAAAGACGATGAATTAATTGGCATTGCCACACTTGAAATTAAACCTTTTATTAAACAAGAGCATAAAGCAAAAATTGGCTCTGTGTATGTTTCTCCGAAGGCACGTGGTCTTGGTGCTGGAAGAGCATTAATTGAAACAATCATTGAAAATGCACCAAGATTAGATATAGAACAAATCATGCTTGATGTTGTTGTCGGAAACGAACCGGCAAAGAAACTATACGAATCACTTGGTTTCCAAACATACGGCGTACAAGAACGTGGTTTAAAATATAACGGACAATATTGGGATGAAGAGCATATGGTTTTATTTTTAAATGCTTAGTCTTCTTTTACACATAAAAGACCGCTAAAAAAAGCCCCGCACACATTGTGCGAGGCTTCTTATTTTTATCCCGCTCTAACAGGCGGGTGTTTAATACGAAATCATCTATAAGAGCCCAATTGGCTCAGTTCATTATCAGTAAGGAAACCCTTCATTGATAAAAATTTTACTTTATAATAATCAAAAAAACTTCCTAGCATAAACAAGGATAGTCATCATCATTAATGCAATGCACACTATAGCTGCATTGTGTTCCTACTTTTCAAGGAATTGTTCTTTTTATTCACTATTTAAATCCTTTTTATTAACAAAAAAAAGGTGAGATAGAAATTTTCCTTATCCGATGCGAGGTGAATACGAAAAATGTTCTCTATCTCACTTACACAATAGAATGGAATTTGTCATTTTGAAAAACAAAATGACATGACGTTATGTCGCAACATAGGGTATTTTTGTGCTGCTACATTCTCATTATAAAAGAAAGATTTGCAAAAGTAGTGCATTTTTTATGGCAATTGTCCTTTTCTTCATAATATGAACAGTGTTTTTTGTAAAAGTTCATGTAAAATATATAAGGGAAACTTCTAGCAGTGAGGATTTGGCTTCGCCTATCTTCTTCACTTTTCTCTAAATCTTAAGGTAGGGTCTTACTGCCCGCGAATATCGGGATAAACATAAATACTGGAAACTTGAGGTGTACATCATTATGGCAAAACTATTATTAGTAGATGATGAAGAACGCATGCTGCGCTTATTAGATTTATTTTTAAGTCCGCGCGGGCATTTTTGCATAAAGGCAACTTCAGGACAAGAAGCACTTGAACTCGTTCAACAAAAAGAGTTTGATCTTATCTTATTAGACGTGATGATGCCAAAAATGGACGGCTGGGAGACTTGCTTTCAAATTCGGCAAATAAGTAGCGTACCCATAATTATGCTAACAGCACGTAATCAAAATTATGACATGGTAAAAGGTCTCACCTTAGGCGCTGACGACTATATTACAAAACCGTTTGATGAGAAAGTATTAATTGCTCGTATTGAAGCTGTATTGCGTCGTACAAAGAAAGAAGGATTCATAAGCTTTAACGGAATTGACTGGGATAAAACGCGACATACGGTGACTGTCTACGATGAAAAACTCTCTCTTACGCCAATTGAATTTTCATTACTTGGACTCTTTTTACAAAATATAAACCGTGCTTATAGCCGTGATGAACTTATCGAAAAAATATGGGGATTTCAAACAGATATTGAATATCGTACCGTTGATTCTCACATTCGTAATATACGCGAAAAGCTTCGAAAAGCAGGATTCCCTATCGAAGATTACCTGGAAACCGTTTATAAAATCGGCTACAAATGGAAAGGTAACTAATCGTAAAGATAAAGTGAAACTTCCATCAGTGGGGACGGCTTCATCCCCCACTAATGGTTAGTTGAACCAATCGAGCGCATGCCAGCAATTATCCTCCACCTAGCTTCTTCGATTTTCTCTCAATCTTGAGGTGGGGGTCTTACTGCCCGCGAATAGCGGGATAAAATGAAACTTCCACTAGTGAAGAACCTTTATTGGAACCACTCAGGCATATGCCGGCAGTTTTTCTTCTACTGAATTTCATTATTTCTTCAGAAATTTATGGCGGGAGTCTTACTGCCTGTTAGTACAGGAAAAAGGTTGTGAATCATAATGAATAAACTTTCTATAAAACTTGGTACATACTTTTTATTATTATCTCTTTGCATTGAATCGGTATTATTTGTATCCTTTCATACAACACTGGCGCAAATGCGTGTAAATGAAGAAACTACGTCCTTATTGGCAAAAGGAAATTGGTATCGTGATATTATTGAAAAACGCTATAGCGAACGAGCCGTTGAACATGTCGCGGCGATGGAATCTAACGCCCCTTCTCATACGAAACTCGTCATAACAAATGCAGAAGGTAATATTTTATCTTCTTCCGATCCCATTACAGAAGGCATGCACAAACAACTTGAACAAAAGATTGAGTATATTCCTAGAGACGGAATGATAACAGAAGATCGCTGGAAAGAATCAAAATATATTTCAACAGTCAGTCCTATTACAAAATATGGAGTAGTAGTTGGCTATGTCCATATGTTTTTAGAAACTGCTTCTATAAAAGAAATGATTTTCCGCCTAACAAAACAGTTCGTTTCCGTTGGTGCTTTGACAGTAGCTCTCACAACAATTTTAGTATTTTTATTTTCAAGAGTTATTACAAATCCACTTATCAAAATGAAGCGAGCAACCGAAAGAATGATGAAGCAAAATGAACCGATTACATTAGGTATTAAGAGTAAGGATGAATTAGGAAGTTTAGCAAAAACAATTGAACAGCTTTCTAGTGAGCTAACCTATATGAAAAAGGAACGAAATGAGTTTCTCGCAAGTGTTGCACATGAATTATTAACCCCGCTCACATATGTAAAAGGATATACAAAAGTTGCAAAAAGAACGTCTTTATCTAAAGAAGAACGGGAAGAATATTTACAAATTATTGAAGAAGAAACAGAAAATATTACCGAACTCGTACAAGATTTATTTGAACTTGCACAACTTGAACAACACCAATTTGCTATAAAAAAGCAACCTGTTTCACTGCTACCATTTGTAGAGCGTATGGTTGAAAAAATAAAGCCATCTCTTCAAAAAAAGAAAATAGGCATCTCTTTATATTGCCCAGAAGATTTATATGTCTGCATAGACGAACGCCGCATGGAGCAAGTCATGCTGAATTTGTTACATAATGCACACCAACATTCTCACGAAGATTCTCAAATTACAGTACGAGTATTTAAAAAGGCGCATACTTTTCTTGTACAAGTGCAAGATGAAGGAGAGGGAATTCCAAGTGAAGACTTACCACATATTTTTGAACGCTTCTACCGGGTCGATAAATCCCGAACGCGAGCAACTGGTGGAAAAGGTATTGGCTTAGCTGTTGCAAAAGAGATCATAGAATTACATGGTGGTTCTATACATGTAACAAGTGAAGTTGGAATTGGAACTATATTTACGATAGAATTACCAATTCAATAGACATTTTTATTATTTTAGTAAATAATTTTCAACTAATAACATTAACCATAAATACTATATTTTTGAAATTATTATTACTTTAATATAAGATATATATGTACAACTACCAAAGATTTAGAAGGTGATATGATTGGAAATTCGTGTATTGACAAAAAAGGATGCAGAAATTTATTTAGCACTTCGCGTTGAAGGATTAAAGCAAAATCCAGAAGCGTTCAGTTCCTCTTATGAAGATATCATTAACAAGGAAGACCCTGTTGAATATAAAGCAGAAATATTATCTCAAAATGAAAATTACACACTTGGTGCTTTTAAAGATGGTGAATTAATCGGTGTTGCAACTCTGGAAACGAAATCATTTTTAAAGCAAGAGCACAAAGCAAAAATCGGTGCTGTTTATGTCTCTCCAAAAGCGCGTGGCCTTGGTGCTGGTAAAGCACTTATGCAGGCAGCAATTGAAAAAGCAAAAGAATTAGAAGTAGAACAACTTATGCTTGATGTTGTCGTTGGCAATGAAGGCGCGAAAAAACTCTATGAATCATTAGGCTTTAAAACATTTGGCGTACAAGAACGTTCGTTAAAATATAACGATCAATATTGGGACGAAGAACACATGGTATTGTTTTTACATGAAGAAAACGAATAAAGAAAAGGGACTTGTTTAAAAGTCCCTTTTCTTTATAACCTATGTTAATGAAGTAAAATTGCTTGCTCCTTGTAATATCCCTTCAATCAAACCATGCTTTTGCCAGCAATTGAACCGCTTTATCAATTTCTTCCTCAGATAAAATTGCAAAACCAAGCAAGACGGTTTTATTATCAACCTTCACATCATCATAGTACATGGAAACAGGATGTACCTTTATACTATATGCTGCCGCCCGTTCAATAAGCTCTCGTTCTGCCATACCATTATTTGTGCGCAATAATATATGCAGCCCTGAATCTTGTCCAATTATTTCAACATATTTCGGAAAATATGTTGAAATTGCTGAAACCAGTGTATCTCTCTTCTTTCGATACACAACTCTCATTTTATGAATATGCTTTTCCCAATGTCCACCCTCGAGAAAACGTTTCACAATTTCTTGATCAATTCGCGATACAGTCTGCGTATAAAAGAAATAGTCTTGTTGATATACTTCAATTAGCGCTTTTGGGAGCACCATATAACTGATACGTAACGATGGAAGTAGTGCTTTCGAAAAAGTACTCATATAAATAACCTTCCCATTTGTATCTAATCCTTGGAGAGCTGGAATGGGTTTACCAGAATAACGAAATTCACTATCGTAATCATCTTCTACAATATAACGTCCTTCCTCTTTTTCTGCCCAATGTAAAAGCTGCATCCGCTTTGAAATTGGCATAATCATCCCGCATGGAAATTGATGGGATGGTGTAACAAACACAACATCTGCATTGCTTTCTTCTAAACATGAAAGCATGATTCCATCTTCATCAAGAGGAAGCTGTTCTACATGCTCTATCCCTTTTTCATACGTAACCATTCTTCGATGGTATCCTGGATTTTCTACCGCAAATGTACTTTCCTTTAACAATTGAAATAGCATTCTTATTAAATATTGGGTTCCTGCTCCAATAATAATTTGACTTGGTGAACAATGGACACCGCGCGATTCGTACATATATTTTGCAATTTCTTTTCGCAATCCAAATTCACCTTGCGGATGCCCAAGTAGTAGTACTTCTTCATTCTCAATCTGCAGCACTTCATTTGCCAATTTGCGATATAGAGCAAATGGAAATGACTGAGCATCAACACCTGTATGCGTAAAGTCAAATACGTAGTCTCGTTCATAATAAGGTATTTCTTTTACATGTTGCATCTTTTGTTTTACATGCAATACAGTTTGTTCCATTTCACATACGAAATATCCTTTACGTGGAATCGCCTCTATGTAACCTTCTGCAACAAGCTGACCATAAGCGGCTTCAATTGTATTTTGGCTAATTTGCAAATATTGAGCTAATTTTCGCTTCGATGGTAATTTTGTATAAGGCGGGACATTTCCAGATTTCATTTCCTCTTTCATGTAATTATATAGTTGTACATATAGTGGTTCTTTACTATGAATATCAAGTTTCGGTGTTAATTCTAACATACAAACTGACCCCTTTATTTTATAGAAAACTGACACTTTTTATGGTATCAGAAGTTATATATAATCATACTTATCATTTCTGTTTTAAGAAATCAAGTCATACAAAGGAGGATACATCATGAAATCACCTCGCCATATCGGTCTGATGATGATTATTAGCGGAGCAACATTATGGGGGTTATCTGGTCCTATGATTCAGTGGCTATTTAACCATACTGAACTATCATCTAGTGACTTTTTAGTCATTCGTCTACTATTAGCAGGCATGTTTATTTTATGCTCCCTACTATTTACAAAACAAAATATATTTGGAATTTGGAAGTATCCACATCATTGGATTCAACTACTAATTTTTGCGGTTGTTGGCATGCTTGGTGCTCAGTACGCATTTATTGAAACAGTGCATATAAGTAATGCTGTAACTGCAACACTATTTCAATTTCTTGGTCCAGTTCTTATTACTATTTATGTTACAATGCAGCATAAAAAACTTCCTTCCTTTATGCAGGTCATAGCAATTTCTGCTGCACTGGCAGGCACGTATTTCCTTATTACCAATGGTTCAATTGAAAATATTGTTCTTTCTAAACAAGCAATACTATTTGGTATTTTAACAGCAGTCGGCTTTGCTTTTTACACACTCCATCCCGCTTCTCTCATTAAACAATGGGGGACATCAGTAATTGTTGGTTGGGGGATGTTACTTGGAGGAATTTCCTTATTTCTATATAATCAAGAATTTCATTTCCGTTATGTAACAAATACATTAACAATGAGCACATTTTCTATGCTTATTCTCGTAATTATAAGCGGAACACTTTCTTTCCTGCTCTATATTGGTAGTCTAAAATATTTATCTGCAACGGAAACAAGTATTTTATCAAGTATTGAACCGCTCGTAGCAGCCATTGTTTCAATCATCTGGTTAAATGAATCATTTGGAGCCTATCAACTATTAGGCGGTATTTTCATTATTGTCGCAGTTGTCTTTTTAACAATGCCAGAAAAATCTAGCAACAGAACACATGTAAGAAAAGAGGAAACGCTATCCGCGTAGCCTCTCTTTTTCTTTTACAGGAATTGTTCTTTCTTTTGTCCAATACAATTAAAATACAAATATGAATAGGAGCGTGGCCAAATGAAAAAACTTGGAACCGTGCTACTTCTCTCCTGTCTCATCACTGGCTGTACGACTACGGTAAAGAAATCTACTTCCCCAAAAATAATTGAAACGATACAACCACAAAATAACATTCCCTCTTTCTTTCACCTTAGCATTCTTAAAGATGTCAATTGGGAAGAAAGTCCATCATTTCAGCACGATAAAATATCTGTAAAAGGTATACAAGACAAGGTTGCAATTGTAGATGCTACTTGGATTGCTAATCAACCAAATAAATATATGTGGTTCTTTCTCAACTCAAATATACCCTCTGGAAAACTAACCGTCATTGCAATAAAACAAGGCTCAACGAAACCAGTTCCTGTCCTTTTTCAAGATGAGATAACAGGCAATGTTTGGACAGCACCGCAAGAGATTACAAAAGATATCACAAGTATTCCCTCTAGTATGTTACTCCCTTCTTCTGGCTTATGGCTATTAAATGTATACATTGGAGAAAAGTTGTATGGACAGATTGTTGTACATGTAGAAGAAGGTGACAAACCATAGTATTTTCCTTACAACACTGTAATCCTTATGTCATCTAATTCAATAGTTCCGAAATGAGCTTTTCACTATACTAAAAGTAAGAAATGAAACCAAAAACAAGGAGAGATAAGAGATGAAAAAAATAATGGAAGTTGTAGTAGCGGTAGTCCTAGTTTTAGTGAATGGTAAAAATATTGCATTGGAGGTCAACAAATAATGAATATCCCCCATACAATCACATAAAAAGAGATAAGGTTTCATTGTTTTGATCCCTTATCTCCCTCTTATTATGAAAGAACAGCATACTATATTAAACTCCTTTTTCTGTCCATTTCTTTTCCCTTTTCAAAACATCAACCACTTGTTAAATAATAATAAAATGCCTCTGCATCTGTTTGTACCCAAGGTGAAAAATGAAGTTCTTGTACTCGATCTGGTTGTTGTTTTTCAATTTCCTCTGTAAGCTTCTGTGTATCCTTATCCGTCACATCTATCCCAAGTTCTTTTGCCACTTGCAAAGCCTTTTGTTCATTAATTTCTTGTAGCACTTGATAAATATCTTTTCCATACAGATCAATATGAAGGTTTTTCGCTTCTGTTTGAATTTTCGTTTCATATATTTCTTTCGCTAACGCTTCCATACTTTTTCCCTTTTCTGAAATACCAAGTTGCTTTGCTTCGTTTTTTATTTTTGTGCCATAAAGCTCTTCAGCTATCGCACCAATCTCTTTATCTTTTGTGGAAACCCCTAATTTTTCTGCTTCACTTTTTATTTTGATTTTATTAATTTCCGCTATTAAATCTACAATTGCTTTTCCCTCTACTGGTATTCCAAGTTTTTCTGCTTCTAATTTGACCTTCGCTTCATATATTTCTTCAGAAAGTGTTCCAACATCTTTTCCTTCTGTAGAAATTCCCAGCTGATTTGCTTCTTTCTCTACTTCCGTTTCATGAATTTCCTTCTCAAGTGTAAGTAGCTCTTTTCCTTGTGTTTCAATTCCTAAATTCTGCGCTTTATCTTCTGTATATGCAGCATGTATAGTCTCACCATTGACTTGTGCACTACTAGGTTGAGACGATTGTATTCCTTTATCTATCTCCTTATTTGTACAAGCTGAAGCTCCACCCATTACACTGAGACTTAATACTCCAACAACTAGTAGACCAAACGTCTTTTTTCTAATCACCTTTCACTTCCTCCCTTCATCATAACTGTTCCTTAAGCCGTTATGTCTTTTTGACGCTTTACTCTCCATTTCGCTCGCAACATGACAAAAGATATACATAGTCCAGTTCCAGTTAAAATAAGCATAACAATCGCACCGATTAATCCAATTACTCCTGTATGCAGTTCCTTAACTAATTTTGATAGAGAATTGAGTCCCCCATTATTTTTATCTTGAAAAAATTGTCCATTTTTCGCTGCACCTCTTTGATTAAAATCGGAATTCCCAGGTTGCATTCCTTGTCCATTTTGTCCATTCCCTATAGCACCATTTCTGCCAAATCCTCGTTCTCTAAAATTAGCAGCTCCTCCACCGTGGCCTTTTTCATTAAAATACATATATATCCCTGTTGCAGATTGAATAAAAATAAATACCGAAGCAATTAACCCAATCCAAAAATGAAGTTTTCTCATTCTTTTCATTTTCCACTCCCCTTTTTCATCATTTATCATTTGTAATTCGTCATTAGGTCTATATTTATTATGAAAAAGGTTCCTTAACTTTCCCTTAAAAAAGACGACCCTGTATAAAACAAGATCGTCTTTTTAATTACCTATTTTTCTTTCTTAGAAATATTTCGTACTTTTGATTCTTTGGAAATACAATTTCAAAACAAGTACCTTCTCCAATTTTGCTATGCACTTTTATTTTTCCGGAATGCTTTTCAACAATCCAGCTTGCAATAGAAAGACCTAATCCTGCTCCATTTGATGCTGATCTTGATTTATCACCTTGATAAAAACGGTCAAAAATTTTCGGGATATCTTCTTCAATGATGCCAATCCCATCATCTTTTACTTGGATGACAATCCCATTTGTTGTTTCAAAGCAAGATACCTTAATATTTCCACCTGCATTTGTATACTTCATCGCATTATCTAATAAAATTACAATTAATTGATGAATACGCTCTTTATCTCCCATAAATAAAATAGAAGGAACGGCATCCAACGTAATTGTTTTTTCTTCATACAAAGCAATTTCCGAATAAGGATTTACAATTTCGCTTAGCAATTTATCTAATGCAAAAGCTTTCTTGTCCATTTCAATTTGATCTGAATCAGAACGTGCTAATGTTAGTAAGTTTGCAACTAGTTTGGATAAGCGTCGGCATTCCTTTGATATAGTTGAAATATCCATCGCCTTATCTTCTATTGTTGCGGTAGGTGATTGAAACAATACATCTGTTTTAGATTGAATCACTGCTAAAGGGGTTCGTAATTCATGTGAAGCATCTGAAACAAACTGCTGCTGTTTATGCCAAGCATTCTTAATTGGTACAAGCGCCCTACCAGCTAAAAAAAAGCCAATCCCTACCGCACATATACTTCCTATACTGCACCCAATTACAAGAATAAGTAGCAGTGTATGCAGCATTTCCTTTTCAGGGTTTATGTCCCGCAATACTTGAAACGTGACTTTCCCTAAATCTGTATCTCCCTGAACTGCAATCATCCGAAAGTTTACGCCTTCCACTTCTATATCCTGCCGTTCTCCAAATGTTTTAGGAAATAAATTAGATTGATTTCTCTCAAAAAAGTTTGGATCTATAAATCGTGGTTCCATATCTACCAGTTGATTCTTTGCATCCCATTTTAAAACGATAATCCGTGAATCGCCAATATGCACATCTTTGCTAAAACCAAACTGACCCGGAATAGACTTGTCTTCTTTTTGTTGTTTCTTAATGAATCTGTCAATTGAATCATCTATTCCTTCATATAGTCGTTTATGTGTGTAAGAATAAATAACATTTCCTAACATACCAATTAATATAATAAATACCAATGAATTCAAAATCGTAAGTTGAATGCGCGTCTTTTGAAACATGCTATGTTGTCTCATTGTTCTTTTAAGATATATCCAATACCACGTATAGTTTGAATATCTTTATGATAGCCAAATGGATCGAGCTTCTTTCGCAAATGATGCACATATACCTCTACAATGGCTACTGTTGTATCAGAATTAAATCCCCATACTCTATCAAAAATTTGTTCACGCATTAAAATCTTCCCACTATTTTGAATCAGATATTCTAATAGTTCATATTGCTTTAAAGTTAATTTTATAGGTACCTCATCCACTTGAATGTCTTTCTCTTTTCCAAACAGCTCAATACCACGGTACCGAATTGTTTGATTAGTCGTTAAGCTTCCACTCCTTCTTAATAAAGCGCGAATTCTCGCTTGAAGTTCTGGCGCCTGAAACGGTTTCACTAAATAATCATCTCCGCCAAAGTCCAACCCTTTTACCCGATCTTCTAAAGAGTCTTTTGCAGTAAGGAATAAAACAGGCGTTTGAATGTTTTCATTTCGAATCCGCTGAATTACTTCAAATCCATCCATCTCTGGAAGCATCACATCCAGAAGTATTGCATCATAAATATTTTGCAATGCTAGAAATAATCCTTCCTCACCATTCTTTGCTGTATCTACTTCAAATTCATTTCGTAAAATTTGTGTAATGGACTCCAATAATGGAGGATGATCTTCTACAACTAATAAACGCATCTCACTTCTTCACCTCTTATTTTTTCTTCCGTTATTCACGAACAATAAGACTTTCACCTCATAATTCTAAAAAATAAAGAAGATAGGTATACGATAACTGTCCGTAAAAGTCCGATTGCTGATACTAATCAGTAGGGTGAAAATTGCTATTGGAAATTTCACTTTATCCTAGCAAAAGAAAGCGGCCGCACTATGCGATCGCTTCAATTTCTAGGCAAAACTACTGCCAATAACATGTTCTATTCATAGCGAAGTGCTTGAATAGGGTGCAACTTCGATGCTTTATTGGCTGGAAATACCCCAAATCCAACTCCTACTAATAAGGAGAACAAAAATGCAAGCAATGTAACAGGGAGGGAATAAGCAATTGTCATGCCTGCTGCCATGGAAATAACCTTTGCAACCAATAGCCCTATTCCCATTCCGATTAATCCTCCAAGTGAACTTAGTACTACTGCTTCAATCAGAAATTGTAGTAAAATATCTCTTCTTTTCGCCCCAATTGCTTTACGAATGCCAATTTCTTTCGTTCGTTCTGAAACAGATACAAGCATAATATTCATAATTCCGATTCCGCCGACTAATAAGGAAATACAAGCAATTCCTCCAAGCATCATCGTCATTGTACCTGTTACCGAACTCATCGTATCTACTAAATCTTTTTGATTAAATACGCTGTAGTTATCTTGCTTATTCGGGAACATTACAGCTAATTTATTTTGAATTTGTGCCATGACAGTATTTAGTTTTTCCTCACTGCTCACTTGTACATACACTGTCTGTATACTTGTGTTCTTTACAATTCGCTGTGCTGTACTCAACGGCATAATAATAACATCATCACCGCTTTGCCCCATAGAACCACCTTTTGAGGCAAGTACACCTACTATTTTAAAAGAGCTACCATTTACTTGTACATCTTTTCCAACTGGATTTTCAAATCCAAATAAATTTTGTGCTGTATTCGCACCAAGTACAATGACTTTTTGTCTATATTCTACATCCATATCTGATAAGAAACGACCTTCGTTTATTTTCATATCGCGAACTTGCTGATAAGAACTATTTGTGCCAGTAAGTGATACTTGTGTTGAAACCGTCCCATTCTTTACAGTAACTCGTCCCGAAACAACGGGAGACATTTCCTTTATCCCATCAATCTTTTGAAACTTTGCAATATCTTGTTCAGTAAGTTTTATCGCGTCAGATCCCATCATATTTATCGTTAACAAATTCGTACCTAAACTATTAATTTGATTTGTTACAGCTTGACTTGAGCCTTGACCAATTGAGACGAGTACAATAACAGACGAAACACCAATAATAATGCCTAGCATCGTTAAAAATGCTCGTAGTTTATTACCTTTGATACTGCGCATTGCCATTTTGATGGATTGTATTAGCCCCAATGTACTCACCTCTACTTTCAAACAATTGTCCATCTTGTATACGAACAATTCGGTTTGCTTGTTTTGCTACTTCTAAGTCGTGCGTAATTAAAATAATTGTATGTCCCTGCACATGCAGCTCTTTCATTACCCCAATAATTTCTTCACTTGTTTTGCTATCTAATGCTCCTGTCGGCTCATCGGCTAATAAGATTGGTGGGCTTCCAACTAAAGCGCGTGCAATTGCAACGCGCTGCTGCTGTCCACCTGACAATTGGCTAGGTAAATGATGAGCTCTCTGTTGCAAACCAACTTTTTCTAAACAACTATACGCGGTATTCGTTCTTTCTTTTGTACTTATTCCCCGATATAAAAGCGGAAGTTCAACGTTCTCAATTGCTGTTAATTTCGTTAGCAAATTAAAGTTTTGAAAGATAAAACCAATTTTTTCGTTTCGAATCGTGGCTAGTTGATTATCATTCAGTTTATCTACTACTTCTCCATCCAATAGATACTGTCCATCATCTGGACGATCTAAACAACCAACCATATTCATAAACGTAGATTTCCCTGATCCAGAAGGGCCAATAATAGAGAGAAAATCACTTTCATAGATTGTAAGAGAAACACCATCGAGTGCACGTACAATCTCTCCGCCCATCTCATATGATTTGGTCATATTCTGAATCTCAATAATCGGTTTCATTCTCACCCTCTCCCTTCAGATTTATTTCTATTCATCCCTCTGCCACCAAAGCCTCCTCCCATGCCTCCGCCTGGTGTCATCATAAAGCCTCCTTGTTTATTATTGTAATTATTCGTTCCATTTCCTTGTGCAGCCATAGGCAATTGAATATTTTCTCCTTCTTGCAATCCTTCCGTAATTTCTACGGAATCTTCATTATGAATACCCGTTTTAACAACTTTTCGCTGCATATTTGCCTTTCCATTAGAAGAAGATGCTGAAGATTGAACAAAAACAAATTTTTGATCTCCTTTTGTATGAACTGCTTCTACCGGAACATATAGAACATTGTCTTTACTATCAGTCAAAATACTAGCTTCTGTTGTCATTCCAATTTTCACATCTTTTGGATCATCAATATGAATCGTTACATTAAAGGAAGATACACCATTAGAAACTGTTCCTTCCTTCGCTACATCTGTTACCTTTCCTGTATAGGTTGTATCTGGGAATGAATTCACTTTTAATGTTACACTTTGTCCAACCTGCACTTTTGGAATGTCTAATTCATCAACTTGAATAACTGTTTCTAAATCACTGTAGTTTGTAATATGAGCAACAGCCTTCCCACTCGTTACACGATCTCCAGCTTGCACTGATATAGATGTAATCGTTCCATCAGCTGGTGCTACAATTGAATCACTTCCATCTGTAAATGTAATTAACTCCTGACCTTGTTTCACTACATCGTTTGCTGAAACTAATACTGACTCAACTACTTTATTTGAGCCTGCTGTAATATCTTCATTTGTCATAGATTGGGTAGAACCAGAACCTGTTACTTTCACATCTAGTTTCCCTTTTTGAACTGCCACACTTACTGCTTGATTCGTCACTGGTTGCGATTTATCCCTAAATACATACCAAGCCCCTGCACCGAGTACAATGATAAGAACTCCTAAAATACTAATCCACTTTTTCAAAGTCCTTTCTCCTTTCCTATGCTTCATTATTCATTAAGTAAGACTTATTATCGAATCTATTCCTTAAAATTCCCTTAACAAAAATAAAAAGAGATAAGGGTTCATCATTGTTTTGATCCCTTATCTCCTCTTTTCCCCTACATTAGCTCGTTTGTATAGGGAATCTTTCTTATTTTATAGAATATACTTTTTGACTTGGCAATTCTAAACAGTTCAGCTGGCCGCCGTATACGGCCCCTCCATCAATACCAATGATACGATTTTCACCAAAATACACGCCAAAATTCTCGTTATCCCCGTGAAGGACTTTTGTTTCTGTATGCCCAAATACAACCACTTTCTCGCCAGTATATCCATTATGAAACTCATCTCTAATCCACATTAATGTATACGCATCCGTTTCAGAAACAGGTGTCATTGGTTGTACACCCGCGTGAGCAAAAATATAATCATCTGTTTCAATATAGTGGTCTAGCTCTTTTATAAATTCTATATGTTGTTCTAGCACCTCAGACTGTAACTGCGGTCTTATGAATTCCTCTTCACTTACAGCAATATCACTTTCAGAAAAGCCATAGCTATGTAACGTTTGATCTCCTCCGTTTCTCTTTACCCAATGATTCCAGAATTTTTCTTCCTCTGTCGTTAAGGCTTTTATCATCATATCTTCATGATTACCTTTTAAGACGAACGCGCCAACTTCTTTTAATTGCATTACTTTTTCAATTACCTCTTTAGCATTAGGACCACGGTCTACATAATCTCCTAACAAAATTAATTGATCATTTTTTGGATTGTACTCTACTTTTTCTAATAACTTTTCAAACTTCTCTAATTCACCATGAATATCACTTATCACAAGCATCCTTCTCATATCTATTCCCTTCCTTCTAGTTGTAAAAGTTAATTCATATTATAGAGAGGCTCTATTAATATCTCAATTTTCAAACTAAAAATATTATTAAAACAAAAGACTAGCGTCTATTTAGACACTAGTCTTTAAAACATACTTCATATACTATAATCAGGTTGATTTCACATTTATATTATTTTATTCCGTAAAAAAGCATTTTTCCTCCCCCTTCCTAAAGTAACTTAACTTTAGGAAGGGTTTCTTATCTACGCTACTTCGACATCCGCTGCAAACCCTGTTTGCTCATGGAATTGTAAGTCAATACGCAAACTTTCTGGAATAAAGTTGTGATATTCCCTTAGATAAAATGCAATTGCATCAATTAACTCCTGCTCACCAAGCTCTACAGTTCGATACGGTAAACGAGCACTGGCGCCAAACCCTCTATTCGGATGAAACTGCAAATCAACATCAATTTGCTCCGGACGATACGCATGTATAGCGGCCGAGTGTACACAAACCGCATCAACTATATCTTGTTCAATAAAGTAAATCTTCATCGTCGTCCCTCCTTCTTAACGTCTTGCGAAAATACGACGTATAATCCAAATAATTCCTAAAATAATGAGGATATCTATTAATAAACCACTAGAAAAGAAGCTTCCGCCTACTCCACCAACTCCATGATTTCCAAATGGATGTAGCATACTACCTAGTAAAGCTCCTGCCCCAAATGATGCTGCATGACCCCAAAAGCTAGATTTCTTAGGAGCTGGCTGTGACTGTGGTGTACGATCTACAGAAGCTGGTTTCTTCGATTGCACATTTGATGACGAAGATTTATAGCCAGAATGATATGTCCCATCTGAAGAACGAGAGCTGCCAGAAGTCGATCCTTTCGTGCTGAATCCTCCGCTACTAGAATGAGATGAAACTGACGATTTACTACCACTATAGGTTTTTGCTTGTGCAAATGTTGGTACGGCAAACAAAGTGAAAGCTAACATTAGTGTGAAAATTTTCTTACTCATATTCATCTGAATCCCTCTTTTAATAAAAAATGAAATGTAGCACTAGTATAATTAACTTTTCTATTTCTTGCACGTATTTTGTACAAGAGATAGCTACAGTTAAAAGTCCTTGCTAACACTATGTTTTTTAAGATAAAACAACCAAAATCAGAACAGTTCTTCTGCATTTTTTGCTATGATTGTAATAAAGTGAAACTTCCATTAGTGGGTTTTTTTTCATCCCCCACCTATATCTTCCTCGATTCACTCTAAACCTTGAGGTAATGGGTCTTACTGCCCATTAATGTGGGATAAAAAAATCTTACAAGCTGCACAACTATCTTATAAATCATAAAACCAAAATAACTACACACAAAAAGAATGGATACAAAAGAATGGTAAGTGGTATTTGGATACAAACCAAAAAATAATGCTTTTAATAATAAAAAAACACCTCACACAATGAAACGTGTAAGGTGTTTCCATCAATAAGCCCCCGCTTTTTCTAGTATAGACTGGATTTTTGTAAATCCTCTTTCTTTAGCATGCTGAAGCGGAGTAACCCCTTCTTTATCGGGAATGTTTACATCAGCATTGTGTTCTATTAACATCTGTACAATTTGCTGATATTCTTTACCTCCACTTCCTAAAAGAACAGCTTCCATTAATGCAGTCCAGCCAAGATTGTTAATATGATTGACATCGATATCTGTATAAGCGAGAAGTTCCTTTACAACTTCAACATGGCCGCGCTCTGCTGCTGGAATTAATGCTGTATCGCCAAATTGATTCATTATCTTTGGATCCGCACCTGCTTCAATTGTTAACTTTAAAATTTCTAAAGTCCCCTCTGCCGCAGCATATAAAAACGGATTATCTTTGTGATTATCTTGAATATTTACATCTGCTCCGGCTGCTAATAATGTTTTCACAGTATCAATATGGTTATAATACGTTGCTGCCATAACCGGTGTTTCCCCTTGTGTACCTCTTACATTCAAATTTGCTCCGCTTTTTATCAATTTTACAACTGTTTCTGTATCTCCGAGCTGTGATGAAAGTAATAACTGCTTATCCATCCAGTTCTCTTTCTTTGTATCTACGTCTTCCTTTTTCACTATCATAAACTCTGTTTGATTCTGTTTTCCACAAGCTGTCATTACCACCAATAGTCCAAGTAACACGAGAAATGAAACGTTTTTTCTTCGCACAGTCCCATCTCCTATGGAAGATTGTATTTTGCTAACCAATCCTTCATAACATACAATAACTCTTCTTGAATATTCTTATCCACAAGCCCCTTATATTCCTTCATTAGGCCTAGCATTGTATGATTTTTCTCGACTTCTCGTAAAATATGATTCATGTTCGGGATGACATGCCACTCTGCCTCACCAGCTACATATTCAGCAATATCCTTTGCCTGTTCTGGCGGCACTTGTATATCTCGATCTCCAGTAATCGCCAAAACGGGACATGTTACTTTCTCTAAATACTCTACGACATTATATTGAAATTGTTCACGTATCCACTTTGCATTTACCTTTGCCCCTTTTATTCGCATAACAGGCTTTGATGATTGTTGTATTTTTCCCATCACCGCTTCATTCTGTTTCTTAATACGTTGTGGAAGTTTTAAAAAGCGATATAACCATCCTCGAAATCCAGGTGTTACTTCCAATTCTTTCACTACCGTTTCCATTTGTCTTGGAAGTAATGTTTTCGAAGGCTCAGCTCCGCCGCTAAGTAAAATTAAGTTAGCAACTGATTCTCTTACATAAATAGCTGGCGCGAGTAAAGCTCCTTCACTATGACCTACAATTACGATTCGCTTTGGATCAATTTGCGGATGCTCCTTTAAAAAACGTACGCAAGCAACCCCATCATCAATTAAGTCTGCAACACCTGTTTTGTAATAATCGCCTTCACTTTTGTGCGTACCGCGCTTATCGTAACGTAGCGTTGCAAATCCTAATGAAGTGAAATAATCTGCTAAACCTTTATATAAATGTAGTTTTAAACCGCGAACATTTCCATCCCGATCTCCTTTTCCAGTTCCGCCAATAAGTAAAATAGCTGGGTATGTTTGTGCTTCGTATACTGGAATTGTTAACGTCCCTTGAAGTGAAACTGCACTTTCAATTGTAACGAACAATTCTTTTCCCATCTTTTTTATTCTCCCTTCCCATTTTTTTCAGGAATTACAATTGTTGAAATTGTTCTTCTCTTTCGCTCTGGAGATGGCTTGCGCTCCATTGCTTTTAAAAACAATCCACTCATTTCCTGTGCAAATTCTTGAAACTCCTCATCACTCATATAAAAACTTGCTTGACGATACCCCACTCCATCTTTCTCAAAATCAATCTGATCTTGCTGCAAATAATCCTTAAAATTTGCTGTAAGCTGTGTAACAAACATCATGAAATATTGCATATGTTCTTCTTTCGTTACATCTTGCAAATCCTTTTGTGAAATGCTGGCCATACTGATATTTAACACATATAATTTTTCAACCGTTCCTCGTATTTGTGTTTCCTGAGCAACTTGTAAAATATGTGCTGTTGTTAATTTTTCTAAATGGCGATATAACGTCGCTTGTGGAATATGAGGTAATTTTTTAGCAAGCTGCTTTGCTGTTAACCGTTCTCCTCCAATAAACTCTTGAATAAGTTGAAAGCGAATTGGATGAAATAATATATCCATCTTTTTTTCTTTCATATATAAAAACCTACTTCCTTTTCTATATCTTATGATTATATTATCAATTATGATAACAAAAATAAATAAAAAATAAAGTGAAGCTTCCATCAGTGGGGGTCTTCTTCATCCCCACTGATGGAAAGCTCTCACCAATCGGGAGCATGCCAACAGTTATTCCCCACCTATCTTCTTCGTTTCTCTCAATCTTCAGGTGGGAATAGCGGGATAATCTTTCATTCATATTAAAAATATTAATAGATAGCAATGAATAGAACCCTTCGGTATATCATTTTTCATTACAAAAAACGAGTACATGTATTACTTACACACATACTCGTTTTTGTTTTTTATATTTTAATAAAATGAAATTTATTCGCATCCCGTTATTAAAAAATCATCTTCTACTTTACACAATACCGTATTCGTATCTACTTCCTGTCCAACTACTACATCTACAGATACTATATTTCCACTAATCCCAACCGCTGCTTCTTCTAATACACCTTTATTATTTCTAATAATAAGTAACTTTTCCCATTCATATATATGAGACGTTTCATTGATTAACACTTCTTCTACTACTCCATTACATGGACTATAGACACTTTCAATAACTGCTTTCATACAAGCTCTACTCCTTACTTTCCTATTCAAAATCTCATTTTCCTCACCCATTCTATCACTGTTATTCCAGATCTTTTATATTTTAAAAGATTTGAATTGTATTACATTTTTTAGTTAGCTATACCAATATAGTAAAGTAAAACTTCCATCAGCGGGGTTGCTTCATCCCCACCTTAAACTGGGCTATGCCCTGCGCGTTTTGAAGATGGGAGTTTCTTGCCCATTTTCTGATAAACCTGTGAACAAAATGAACTATATAAAAATTATGCTTTTAATAGATTTATTTCTCTAATTATTTACCAGGTATCCTTTATCACGTATCATGACCGTAATAACGCCATTATCTGAAAATTAAATCATTTATTGAAAGCGTAATCAATTTATTAAGGAGGGGTTTTTCATGTTAGCGATATTAGGATTTGCAATGGTATTTGTGTTCATGTTTTTAATTATGACAAGGCGAATGTCCGCACTAGTGGCCTTAATGCTTATTCCTACTCTATTTGCTATAATAAGCGGTTTTTATGCTAATGTAGGACCGATGATGTTAGCGGGGATTAAAAATTTAGCACCCACTGGTATTATGTTAATGTTTGCTATTTTATACTTTGGTATTATGATTGATAGCGGTTTATTCGATCCCGCTATTTCGAGAATATTAAAAATTGTAAAAGGAGATCCATTAAAAATTGTTGTTGGAACAGCCATTTTGACACTACTTGTTTCTTTAGATGGTGATGGTACAACAACATATATGATTACTGTATCTGCTATGTATCCGCTATATAAACGCCTTAATATGAATCCGCTCATTTTGGCCGGAATTGTCATGCTAGGCGCTGGTGTAACAAATATTATTCCATGGGGTGGTCCTACTGCTAGAGCAATGAGCGCACTTGGCCTTGACGCTTCTCAATTATTTACACCGCTTATTCCAGCGTTAATCGGCGGGGCACTATGGGTGATTTTTGTCGCTTACATGCTTGGAAAAAAGGAACAGAAACGATTAGGAATCGTCGATATTCAATTTTCCAAAGCAGAGAAATCAGCTTTTACAGAGCAAGCAGCAACTGTAGAAGTATATGATTATAAACGTCCAAAATTATTATGGATTAATTTCTTATTAACTGTGGTTCTTATGACATGTTTAATTATGGAAATTTTACCTCTTCCTGTTTTATTTATGCTTGCCTTTGCAATTGCTGTCATGATTAACTATCCGAACCTTGAACAACAAAAAGAACGGATTGCTTCTCATGCTGGAAATGTATTAGCAGTTGTTTCCTTAGTATTCGCAGCTGGTATTTTCACGGGTATTTTATCAGGAACAAAAATGGTCGATGCGATGGCACATAGTTTAGTTGCTCTTATTCCAGATTCCCTTGGCCCGCATCTGCCAATCATTACAGCAATTACAAGTATGCCATTCACGTTTTTTATGTCTAATGATGCTTACTATTTCGGTGTGCTACCTATTCTTACGAAAGCTGCAGCAAGCTACGGAGTTAGTGCTGCTGAAATGGGAAGAGCTTCCTTATTAGGACAACCTGTTCATATGCTTAGTCCACTCGTTGCATCTACATATTTATTAGTAGGAATGGCGAAAGTTGATTTTGGAGATCATCAACGATTCACATTAAAATGGGCCGTTGGAACGACACTCTTTATGTTATTCATTGCTATTCTTACAGGGGTAATTTCTTTATGAAAACTCCCGCCACTTATCTCCTGCGAATCTTGAAGCGGGGGGGCTTACTGTCCGTTAATGCGGGATAAAGAAGCCCGCATCACAATAATTTGTAACATGTATAATCATATTTTAGTCTAATACGATAGAAACAAGAATCGCTTATATTCTATACAAGAAACTCCTTTCCCATAAGGAGTTTCTTTTTTCATCTACTCTGAGCTACTCCTCCCACAAAAAAGAGCATCCCCTTTGTATGAAGGCTGCTCTTCTACTTTATTTATGAAGAAATAGGGAAATATCTTCTTTCTGGTCGTCCCACATTTCCATAAATCAGTTCAGCATAAATTTTCTTCTGCGAAATTAAATACTCTAAATATCGCCTTGCTGTCGAACGGCTGACTCCCGATTCTTTACTAAGCATTTCCGCAGTTATTCCGTTATACTCCATTGTTAGCACACACTGTAAAATTTTTTTTAGAGTCAGAGGATCAATCCCCTTAGGTGAATGTTCTGTATGAATACCCACCCCCTGCGTTCTCCTGTTCCATAAACTTTCAATCTGTTCTGGTGATAATTTTTGAGATTGCTTTAATTTCTCCACTTTATTTCGATAGTTTTCTAAACTTTCCTTGAATCTTTCAAACATAAGCGGTTTTACAATATAATCAAATACACCACCACGGAGTGCACGCTGAACAACCTCAACTTCAGATGCTGCAGTAATCATAATAACATCTGTATCTGGCACATTATGACGAATGAACGTTACTAAATCTGTTCCTTTCATATCAGGTAAATAAACATCAAGTAATACAAGCTGCGGCTTTACAAGTTCGATCCATTCCTTTGCTTGCTCCCCTGTTATTGCTGTACCCACTACAGTAAACCCTTCCACTTTATCAGTAAAACGGCGATGAATTTCAGCAATGCGAACATCGTCCTCTACAATTAACACCTCAATAGTTTGAGACATGCTATTCCCCTCTTTCCTTTGGTAACGCCACAATAAATAAAGCTCCCCCTAAGTCCCCTTTTTCAATCGTAATGTTACCATGCAATTCATCTACTAATTCTTTCACTTTAGCCAATCCATACCCACGCTTTTCTCCTTCTTTCGTAGAAAAACCTTTATGAAAGATATGTGCAACAATCTTATCATCAATTCCGAATCCAGAATCTTCTACTTCAATAATAATTTCATCTCCAATATCTGTTACAAATAAGTTTACTATTTTCTTAGTCTCTTCTTTTCTCTCTACTGATTCGAAAGCATTCGTGATTAAATTGCCGAGAATTGATACAACATGGTTACTATCTATATGAGTTGGCAATTCTTTCAAACAACTCTCTCGATCTATTATTAAATCAATTTTTAATTCTCTAGCACGATTATAAAAACCAACTACAATTCCTCCTAACCACGGATTTTGTAATTTTGTCATAATAAATTGCACAAAATCCTGCTGAAGAGCTGTTTCTTTATGAATAAGCTCTATCGCTTCCTCATAAGATTCTAGTTGAATTAATCCTGATAATGTATATAAAAAATTCTTATATTCATGTGTCTGAGCACGAAGTGCTTCTGTATATGTTTTTACTTGTGAGAGTTCTTCGGTTAACTGATCAATCTCTGATTTTAGCCGGAAACTAGAAACGACTCCGATTACTTCATTTTCTACTTTGACAGGCAATCGATTTACAATCACTACTTTCCCGTTTAAATCCATTTGTCGATCCAATTGTTCCTCTCCAGTCCGAAGTACTTCTAATATGGAAGAATTGGGCACAATCTGCAAAATAGGCTTCCCAATAACAGACTCCTCTTGCCTTAGAGAAAGGATATCGCAGGCTGCCTGATTTACTAAACTAATACACCCTCGTTTATCAATAACTATAATCCCTTCACGTACAGATTGAATTACAGCGCTATGCTCCTCATACAAAGAAGAAATCTCTTCCGGCTCTAATCCAAACATTAATTTTTTAATACCCCGTGCCAAATAGACAGAACCAACAATACCTACTACAAGTCCACATACAGCTACCCACAAGATTGGAACACTATGTTTTTCTATTACTTCATGTATATCCTCCGCAAGAAATCCCACGGACACAACTCCTATAACCTTATTCGTTTCATCACGAATTGGAACTTTTCCACGTACAGAAAGCCCTAAAGTTCCAGTCGCCTTTGATACGTAAGACCTTCCCTCTTTTAGCACACCTTCGTTATCTCCACCAACCATTTTTTCACCAATTCTATCCGGCACAGGATGCGCGTACCGAATCCCTTCCTTATTACCGACTACAATAAATTCTGCACCCGTTTCAGCTCGAATTTGTTCTGCAATCGGCTGAATCACTTCAGATGGATGATTTGTGTGAAATGCCTTATGAATTTCTGGTATAGAAGCCACTGTCTTAGCTACCTGTAAAGCTTTCTTCCCAATTTGATCTTCCATGCTATCAGATAATATGTAATAAAATAAAATACTCATTTGAACGATAACGAACAAAACAAGAATACCTATAAATAATGCAACTCTTGGCTGCAATTTTAGTTTTTTCAGTTTCAAAGCAAGATCCCCTAACTGATATCACACTTTAATTTTAAGAATATACAGAAATTTAAATTTGCATTATATGAAACACATTCCTCTTATATAGATTGTACTAGGAGATCTATTTCCTATACAAGCTATGAATCTATAACCAACCTTATAGCAATGTAATCCCTATGTCACTTGATTCAATCATATCTAGTCTTTTTTATAGATATACTAAAAATAAGAAAACTCTAGNNCTAGAGTTTTCTTATTTTTAACTAATTATTATCTTTGTTTTCTTCAACTACTTGCACAACCATCTTTTCCTTCGTTGTCTGCTGCACTGCACCTTTCCCTGCAAAACTTTCCAGCAATTCTTTCAAATCAATCCCTGAAGAAGCTTTTAATGTTTCTTGCATCGTTGCCATTAAATCTGTTGCATAGCCTGCTACTTTACCAGCACCGCTGTTTTTTCCACCGCCGCCTGTATCCACAACTGTAATTTTGTCGATATTACTAAGCGGGCTTGCAATTTCTTTCGCATAACTTGGTAACATTTTCAGTACCATATCCATAATCGCTGCTTGACCGTATAGTTCAAATGCTTCAGCAATTTTTTGTTTTGCTTCTGCTTCAGCAAGACCTTTCAGTTTAATGACATCTGCTTCCGCTGTACCTTGTGCTTTTTGTACTTCTGCTTTTGCTAAACCTTCAACACGCACTTCTTCTGCGCGTGCTCTTGCTTCAGCCTCAATCTTATACTGCTCAGCATCTGCTCTTTTTATTTGTTTCACTTTTTCTGCTTCAGCTGCCTGCTCAACTGCATAACGATCAGCGTCTGCTTTTTTCTTCACTTCTGCGTCGTATTGCTTTTCACGACGAGCAATTTCTTTTTCTTCTAATTCGATTTGTTTTTCACGCTCAATAATTTTTACACGCATTTGCTCTTCTGTTACACCTTGTTGTGCTTTCGCCTGCTGTAATTCATATGAAAGGTCTGCATCAGCACGCGCTTGTTCTTGCTCTCTTTTATATGCTTGCACCTTTAATTCTTTATGTTTCTCTGCTTCAGCAATTTGTGCATCTCGTTGATACTCTGCTTCTTTTGCTTCTTTTTCAGCACGCGCTTTTTCAATCCGTGCCTCTTTTTCTCGTTCTGCGTTTGCAATTGTTGCATCACGTTTTACTGTTGCAATTTGCGGCTGTCCAAGTGCATCTAAATATCCATTTTTATCACTAATTTCCTTAATAGTAAATGATACAATGCGAAGTCCCATCTTCTTCAAATCAGTGGAAGCCACTTCATGTACTTTTTGTGCAAATTGTTCTCTATTACTATAAGCATCTTCAACTGTCATAGAAGATAAAATGGCGCGTAAATGCCCTTCTAACACTTCCTTTGCTTCTATTTTTAATTCTTCTGTTTCTTTTCCTAAATATTGCTCTGCTGCTGTTGATACCTCCTCAATTGTAGAACCCACCTTAATAATAGAAACACCATTTACTGTTACAGGAACGCCTTGCTTCGTATATGTATCGCGTGTTCCCACTTCTAACTTATAGTTTAATAAACTGAGAGGTTCTGCTTGTTGCATAATTGGTACAACAAATGTACCACCACCGCGAATAATCTTAATTTTCTTACCATCATCTGTTGTAACAACATTTTTCCCACTGCCTAGTCCGCTTCCCGTTACAATCAAGGCTTCATCTGGACCGACAGTACGATATTTTGTAATAAAGACTAAAATAAGGATAGCTAATATTGCTAATAAAACACCGCCAATAATTAATGGAACCATAATAAATCCTCCTTATTATTTTGGTTTCTTTAAAGACATTGCTAAATTTTGCACAAGCAAAACACCGTCTTGCACAGCTTCAACAATGACATAAGATCCTTGTAAAATATCTTTCTTTCCTATCGTTTTAGCTGGCATCGCATTACTGCCAAATTGAGAAACTAACAAAACTTCACCTAGTCCTTCTTTCGGAATTGTTATAATCACTTCTCCCTTACACCCAATAAATTCTTCCATACGGTGCATTGTATTTTGCTCTGCCTTAGAAATTGGTGCTAAAATAAGCATTTTCATTGTAATAACACCAACAAGTGCAAGAAAAAAGGCAACGACAAAAATAAAAATACTTCCCCAAGAAAGCATATATTCAAAGATATATCCAAAACCACAAAACATAGCAAGAAAGCTAAATAATATTGTTACAGGTGAAGTCGGTCCGCCTACTATGTGAAATAATGATTCAAACACATCACTAAAAAATAAATATATAACAGTAATGAATGTCGTTATAATAAACCCGTATAAGTAAATTATTTCAAGTTCATGGCTAAACAACAGCGCTTCCCCCTCCTTTCATCAATGCGTCCATCTTCTTATATGTATGCATCTCCCCCTTCAAATTTTATCTTTTTGAAATTTTCATTTATTTATTCCGTAGCAAAAGGGGTCTGCATCACAGACCCCTTAAAAAGACACAAGAGGAGCCTGTAGTGACAGGCTCCTCCTCAAAAATAACCGGTATGTTGTATATCCATATAATATATTATTTTACATAAAAAGTAAAGATGTACATGCGTTAGAATTTTTTAAAAATTAACTTTACTTGATACTGACGATGAACGAAAAACTATAAAAAACCAAATAATGTTAATAATTGCTGTTGTAATACAAAAACTTATGACTCCTACAAAATCAAAGATAGTAGCTTTTGATCCATTTTTATTCATCTAAAAATTATGGTATGATAAAAGGTAAATGATGTAAAATCACATAAATTATGGTTTATTGATATTAATTGTAGAATGCCTTATTTACATAAAAATGATTGATAATACTTGTTGGAAATATAACACACTTAAGTGGCAAAAAATGATGAACAAACAATATATAAAACTCTATTTGTAAACGTTTCAGTTTATATTACATTTTCTACTATCTATCATCGACTTCTAAGGTCGTGTTTTGACACGTCTCTTAAAAATTGTTATGGTTAATATAATTATTAACTTTATTAAATAAAGGTGGGATTGGATGCTCAAAAAAGAAAACAGTGTATTTTATATCTCTATTTTGCTGACAACCTTGTTTATTATATGGGGTGTACTTCCAGCAAAATGGATACAAGGCTATGATTTACAAAGTGTTACCTCGTCGTTAAACTCTTTTATCCTCAGTAATTTTGGATGGTTTTATTCTCTATTAATGACCGCAATGGTTCTTTTAGCCGCTTACTTAGCATTTTCGAAATACGGTTCCATTCGTCTTGGTAAAGATGATGAAAAACCAAAATATAGTTACCTTTCATGGATCGCAATGTTATTTGGAGCTGGTATGGGAATCGGCCTCGTCTTTTATGGCATTTCCGAACCAATATCACATTTAAATGCTCCTCTTACAAGTGAACCTGGCAGCCAACAAAGTGCTGAACTCGCAATGCAATATTCATTCTTCCATTGGGGATTATTCCCTTGGTCATTATATGCAATCGTCGCTTTAGTTCTTGCATACTTTACCTTTCGCAAACAAAAAGGTAGTACAATTAGCGCTGCAGTTACTCCTTTATTTAATCGATCGAAAACATCACCTATCGGAAAAACGGTTGATATTTTAGCTGTTTTAGCCACAGTATTCGGAATCGTTCCATCCGTAGGAATTGGTGCACAGCAAATTGCTAGTGGATTACATTACTTATTCCCTTCTATTAGCAATACAGTTGGCACACAGCTCGTACTAATTTTAATCTTTACAGTCCTCTATTTAACGAGTGCACAAACAGGATTAGATCGTGGGATTAAATATTTGAGTAACTTGAACATTTCCCTTGCAGGAATTTTACTCGTTTCCTTTTTAATTTTCGGGCCAACTGTTTTTATTATAAAATATTTCATATCAACATTAGGATCTTATATAGGGTCATTGCCAAGTATGAGCTTGAACTTAGGTGCTTTTAGCGATCACGATTCTGCATGGATTGAAAAATGGACACTCTTCTATTGGGGATGGTGGATTTCTTGGTCGCCATTCGTCGGTACATTTATTGCACGAATTTCACGTGGACGCACAATTCGTGAATTTATTTTCGGCGTTGTATTAGTCCCAACATTAATCTGCACATTTTGGTTTACAGTATTCGGTGGAACAGCCATTCACATGGATATGTTCCAATCATTGGGAATCGCGGACGAAATTACAAAAAACGGTATAGAAACCGGTCTTTTTGCTGTCATTTCTCATTTACCGTTTTCATCATTTCTAACAATTGTTGCGTTAATTTTAATCGCTACATTCTTTGTTACATCTGCAGACTCCGCAACGTTTGTTGTAGCCATGCAAACAAGTAATGGAAATTTATCTCCTAGCAATCGCTTAAAACTCATTTGGGGACTTACCATTTCAGCAATTGCAGCAATCTTATTACAAGCAGGTGGTTTAGATGCTCTGCAAATTGCAGCAATCCTCGCAGCATTTCCATTTTCAATTGTTATTATATTAATGGTGACATCGCTATTTAAAGAATTACGAAAAGAAGCTTTTACAATACAACGAACACCAAAATCGCAAAGTGTGCAAAAAACTGGATAATCATACTTTTCACTATTCCATCCGCAGTCTTCCAAATAGACTGCGGTTTTTTCCATATTCATAGATTAGGTGAAACTTCTATCAGTGGACCTATCTTCTTCGCTTCTCTCTCAATCTTGAGATGGTGGGCTTACTGCCATACGGGATAAACAATGAATTTTTATGCATGTATGGACAAACAAATAATCCTTTCTCATATGAAGAGCATATCTTAATCACATAGGAGGGAAAACATGAAAAAAGAACAACTCATTCTTACTATACTTGGAAGCAGCGGCGGCGCTGCTCGTGCATTTTTATCTTTATTAAATCATGCCGTGAAAGATAGTCATAATCCTTTATACTCTCAATTGCAAAACTGTTCGATCCATTTAATTGACATAAAGCAAAAACCGCAATCCTATTTTAAAGAAATGTATCCTGCATTATACGAGAGTTTTACATTTCATATGTTCGATCTAAGCGATAACGCATTATTTCGAAACCATCTACAAAAAACGGGGACAACCCTGGTCGTTGATGCTTCCTTGGCAGATGCAGTAGAAATGTTGACATGCTGCAATGAATTTGGTGTGCATTATATTAATACGGCACTGCAATCACCAAAAATCGATGCGAATGAGCATATAAAACGCTTCAGTTTACTAGAAAGACAAAATTTCTTTGAAGAGCATAAACCTACTTTCACACAAATGACAGGTATTATTTGTTCCGGTATGAATCCCGGCGTCGTCCAATGGATGGCAATTAAATTAATGAAGCAAAATCCTACGGAAATCCCCCTTGCTTGTTTCATCGTCGAACACGATACAACTTTCTATCATGATCCAACTCTTATTAAAGAAAAAACAGTATACTCGACATGGTCTCCAGCAGGTTTTTTAGAAGAAGGCATTTTAAACTATCCTCTTTTTATGAAACATCAAACTCCCATTCTCTTATGTAACACTGCTTATGAACAAGAATTTAAAGTAACGTTAGGAGATAAACAGTTTTTCGGTTGTTTAATGGGGCATGAAGAAGTAATTAATCTCGGAAAATTGTACGACATGGAGGTTGGTTTTTTATATCGTATCAATGATTATATGACACAATTAATCCATAAAAATCAACATAATATTGATGAATTATGGAGCTGGAATCATCACGTATTAAATCCAGAAAACGGACAACTCATCGGTGAAGACTTAATTGGCATCTTACTTGTGTATAAAGAAAAAGAGGTATATATGTACAACACTACTGCTACCCAGCATGTGTACACACAATACGGAACAAATGCAACTTATTTTCAAGTGGCTTGCGGCGTTTACGGGGCACTTGCTAGCCTCTTACTCGACAATTTACCGCTTGGTTGTTATTTTGTAGATGAACTTCTTTTAAATACAAATTCGAAGTATGGTGATTATCTTTCATATTATATGAAAGATTTTGTAATAGGAGAAAATGGTACGACAGATGGTTTATTATTTGATCGCATAAAAAAGATTGAGTAGTTTTTACTACTCAATCTTTTTGGTTTCACTAGAAAACAAAAACCCCTTCACTTAGGGGTTCAAGCCATCTTTTCCTTCGATTCTTCTCGGAAAAAGCTCCTCATCGCATGAAACACGTCAGCTTTTTGTTTTAAAATATAATAGCGAAACTTCTCATCTTTCACATTTTTATATGCTGACATGAGTGTACTATGACGATTATACTGATTCACTTCTCCATACCCAAACATATTAGATACTTTCATCAATTCTTGCACAAGTTTTACACAGCGGGCATTATCAGATGTTAAATTATCTCCATCCGAGAAGTGGAACGGGTATATGTTATAGCGTTCCGGAGAATATTTTGTTTCAATCAGTTCTAATGCTTTTCTGTATGCCGATGAACAAATTGTTCCACCGCTTTCACCTTTTGAGAAAAATTCTTCTTCTGTAACAACTTTTGCTTCTGTATGGTGTGCGATAAATTCAATATCTACTGTTTCATATTTCGTACGTAAAAAACGGGCCATCCAGAAGAAAAAGCTACGAGCCATATATTTTTCCCAAAGCCCCATCGAACCGCTCGTATCCATCATTGCTAACACAACAGCTTTTGATTCTGGCTTCAAGACTTCGTTCCACGTACGGAATTTTAAATCTTCCCGCTTAATTGGATGAAAAGCTGGATTGCCATTCATTGCATTTCGTTTATAAGCAGATATCATTGTCCGTTTTTTATCGATGTTTCCCCAAAGTCCTGTTTTACGAATGTCGTTAAATTCAATGTGTTCAATACGATTTTCATCCAGTTCTTTACGCTGTAAATTAGGAAGCTCTAATTCTTTAAAAAATGCTTGCTCAAGCTCTAAAATCGATACTTCCGCCTCGTAATAATCTTCTCCTGCAGAGTCTCCTGCTCCTTGCCCTTTTCCTGGTCCTTTTTGCTTTTGACCGCTCGATCCATCTCTCGCTACAACATCCCCGACTTTACTATCACCAGTTCCTTGACCAACGTGCTTATTTTTATCATAGTTGTAACGAATTTTATATTCATCTAGTGAACGAATTGGTATTTTTACAACATCCCTACCATTGGACATGATAATACTTTCTTCTGTAACAAGGTCTGGTAAATTATTTTTTATTGCCTCTTGTACTTTTTCTTGATGACGTTGTTGATCATCATGTCCTTTACGATGGAGGGACCAATTTTCCTGTGAAACCGTATAATTATATTGATTTTCTTCTGCCATTCCTTTCCCTCCTTACATAATTTTTTATACTTTCACTTAAACACAGATTAAAACACGAAAATCCGACTAAGAGAAATTTACTTTTACATTAATAAAAACTGATACACTTTCGCAATTAAGAAAGAAACACAATGCATTGTTGCACACTTTACAGCTGCACAACATATTGTATTGTGTTGACTTTTTTCTGTATGAATGGTTGGTTACTCTATCATATGCTCATTGTGAAAATAATTGACAAATAAATTCATAAGATTGCATTTTAATTTACTCATAGTGGACAAGCACCTCTTATAGTCGAAAATAAAATATAAAAAAGCTGCCCCTTTCCAAGAGACAGCTTTTCTTTTTCTACAACTATGATCATTATCGATTTAACAAACTACCTACATAACGTAATAATTCATTTGCAGATGTGGAATTATAGCCATGTTCATCAATTAATCGTGCTACAACATTATTAATTTTCTTCAGCTGATTTTCATCCGGCGTTTTCGTTGAAGTCGTAATCTTCACAACATCCTTCAAATCGGCAAATAGTTTCTTCTGGATTGCTTCACGAAGACGCTCATGTGAATTATAATCAAATCGCTTCCCTTTGCGAGCATATGCAGAGATACGAATTAAAATCTCTTCACGGAACGCTTTCTTCGCATTTTCTGAAATGCCAATTTGTTCTTCAATAGAGCGCATAAGTTTTTCATCCGCACTCATTTCTTCTCCAGTTAATGGATCGCGTAGTTTTGATTTATTGCAGTATGCTTCTACGTTATCTAAATAATTATCCATAAGTGTCTTCGCGGATTCTTCATATGAATATACAAATGCTTTTTGTACTTCTTTCTTCGCAATTTCATCATACTCTTTACGTGCTAATGAAATGAAATTCATATAGCGCTCACGATCTTCATTGCTAATAGATGGATGTTGATCTAATCCATCCTTTAAAGAACGTAATACATCTAAAGCATTAATTGATGCTATTTCTTTACGAATAATTGTAGAAGAAATACGATTGATAACATAACGCGGATCAATTCCACTCATACCTTCATCTTGATATTCGCGCTGCAGTTCCTCTACATCAATAGAATTGTACCCTTCTACCATTTCACCATCATATAAACGCATTTTCTTAATTAAATCGATGTCTGGCCGCTTCGGATCTTTTAAGCGTGTTAAGATTGTAAACATTGCTGCAACGCGAAGTGTATGCGGTGCAATATGAACATCAGAAACATCACTTTCATGAATCATTTTCTCATAAATATGCTCTTCCTCACTTACCCGTAAGTTATATGGAATTGGCATTACAATAATCCGCGAATGAAGTGCTTCATTTTTCTTATTAGAAATAAAAGAGCGATATTCTGTTTCGTTCGTATGTGCAACAATTAATTCATCTGCGGAAATCAGTGCAAATCGGCCTGCTTTAAAATTCCCTTCTTGCGTTAACGATAATAAATGCCATAGAAACTTTTCGTCACATTTTAACATCTCTTGAAATTCCATCATCCCACGGTTCGCTTTATTTAATTCTCCATCAAAGCGGTAAGCGCGTGGATCTGATTCTGAACCAAATTCAGCAATAGTAGAAAAATCAATACTACCTGTTAAATCCGCAATATCTTGTGATTTTGGATCAGATGGACTAAATGTTCCAATCCCTGTTCTGCGATCTTCTGAGAAGAAAATACGCTCCACAATTACATCTTCAATTCTGCCTCCATACTCTTTTTCTAGGCGCATTAAGTTTAATGGTGACAAATTCCCTTCAATTCGCACGCCATACTCTGCATAAAAATCATCACGTAAATGATGCGGAATAAGATGAAGCGGATCTTCGTGCATTGGGCATCCTTTTATTGCAAAAACCGAACCGCGATCTGTATGTGAATATGCCTCTAATCCACGCTTTAACATCGTAACCAATGTAGATTTCCCACCACTAACTGGTCCCATTAATAATAAAATCCGTTTTCTTACATCTAAACGTTTTGCAGATGGATGAAAATATTCTTCTACAAGACGCTCTAATGCTTCTTCTAATCCAAATAATTGATTACTAAAGAAATTATATTTTCTCAGGCCGTCTACTTCTTCAATTCCAGCATCCTTAATCATATTATAAATACGAGAATGTGCTGTTTGTGCCACCCATGGTCTTTCTTTAAGAAGTTCTAAATAATCAGCAAATGTCCCTTCCCACTTTAAACGTTCTTCTGTTTCCCGGTGCTGTTCAATTTTCTTTAAAATATCCATTATAGCTCCTCCCCCATCTCCTTGTTCAAGCGGATTATTATAAAAGTATGCGAGGATGTCCTTAAACATTCGTACGAATCCAAATGAAATCGCACACAAACTTTATAAATTTTATTACCAAAATTGAAAGAAAATTCGATATAATACAAGTAATAGGGACTGAATATGAATGGGGGGCTAAATTCTCATGAAACTTTTATTAATTTTAGGTGTTATGCTCACATTTCTCACTGCTATTTTCACATCAGGGTACAATGATAAACCAGGAACAAAATAAAAAAAGTGATGAGCTTGATGCTCATCACTTTTTATCTGTCATAAAATAATAACCTTGGGCTAAGATCGCATTTTTTTCTTTCAAAAATTGAATTTGTTCTTCCTCCTCTGCTCCTTCGGCAATGATATTCAACCCTAATGAAATTTGTCGTTTTTTCAAACAGATGCAAGCTTTATTAAAAAATATTAGTTTTCTTCAAAAAAAAACCGTCATATGACGGTTTTTAATAAACAATTTCTACATCTAATCCTGGATAATTTTGCTGGCGCAATGCCTCATAAATTAAAATTGCTGCAGTATTAGATAAGTTTAAAGAACGGACTTTATCAGTCATTGGAATGCGTAAGCAATGATCAAAATTATGTTCAATCACATTTGCTGGAAGACCATTTGTTTCTCTTCCAAATACGAAATAGTAATCTTGCTCCACATTGCTATAATCAAATGTTGTGTGTGCTTTCTCTCCATACTTTGTTAAGTAGAAAAATTCACCATTTTCATTTTTCTCATAAAATTCCTCAATAGAGTCATAATACGTAATTTTTACGTGCTCCCAATAATCTAATCCAGCACGCTTTAACGCTTTATCGTCAGTAGAAAATCCAAGCGGTCTAATTAAGTGTAATTCTGCACCTGTTGCTGCACAACTACGCGCAATATTACCTGTATTCGCTGGAATTTCTGGTTGATATAAAACAACATGTATTCCCACAATGTTCACCTCAATCTTTTTCTACTACGTATTATACCACTTGGATAAAAAATCTCTAGTCATTATCAAGAATATGAAAAAACTTATATTTCATTTGCGGTGTATACTTACTTGAATCTTCATAATCCCAATAACGTCTGCGACTATTGGCAGAATGTGCATTTACAAGAGGCATACCATTCGCATCTTTTGCCACGACAATTGTCGTATGATTCCATCTGCCATCATTTTCAAAATCATATACAATGATATCTCCAAGCATTAGATCCTGTGGCTTCTCAACTTGCTTTGCTCGAAGTCCTAGAGAATCACTTGATAAGTACCAATGAAAAGAATGAGCTACCGCCCAGCTCCAGCTCCATTGGCGATTTTGCTGCCACCATCCACTGCGAATATTCGGATATCCACTCATTGGTGTTTCACCAGCATGCAGACATTGAGAAATAAAATTTGTACAATTATCTTGGAAATTCTGATAAGCTGGATTCCGATCATCCCACCACCGCTCTGCATATTTCACTGCCTCTAAGCGATTATAACTGTATGGAATATATTGTCCTTTTCCCTTTGTTACTTCACGTTCTAACGTTCCAACTTTCTGTTCATCTATCGGCGTTCCAATTGCTATATCTTGCTTGATACATCCATCTTCTAATCGTAAACGCCTCTCCATTTGTTCTTCCTCTACATAAAATAAATGATGATGACGAATAAAATACTGAAAATGAATTTGATAATCTACTTCATCATAGTTCACACCTTTTAACTGTCTAAGAAAAGATACGTTAGCATTGCTTTTTACAATCTCCGCATTACGCCTTGTAAAGAGCTTCTTTTTACGGTGTAACATGTCTACAATATCATCTGGAATTTCTGCTTCATTCATACGTTTATTTGTTATATAATCCAATTGCCCTTGCAGACACTGTTGAAGATGCTGTTTTATAGACATAGAGTCTCCCCTCCCCTTATTACAATATGAGGGACCGAGGGATAATCTGCTATTTTTTCTCAGCTAACAGTTCAAGACCGCGATTCATCTCATAAAGAACTTCTTCATCTTTTTCTCGCTCTTTCGCTTTTTCAATCGCCTCTTGCACACCTTCTCCGCCAATTTTACCTAGTGCCCATGCTGCTGTGCCGCGAATAACAGGACGAGGATCTTCTTTCATTACAGCAATTAAATCCGGAATGGCCGTTTCATCTTTAAAATGAGCCAGTGCCAAGATTGCATTTCGCTGCAACGGCTTTTTCCCGCGCCACGATCCAGACATAATCCCATACTTTTCTTTAAACTCACGATTGCTAATGGTCAGAAGAGGCTTTAATAGCGGTTTTACAAGTTCAGGATCGGGTTCCATTTCTGGATGATTATGAAAATCGATCCCTTTATTTTTTGGACAAACAGTTTGACACGTATCGCATCCGTAAATGCGATTTCCAATCTTATCTCGATATTCTTCCGGAAGAAATCCTTTCGTTTGCGTTAAAAACGCAATACATTTTTGAGAATTTAATTGTCCTCCTTGGACAAGCGCTCCTGTCGGACAAACATCAATACACTTCGTACAGCTCCCGCATTGATCTTCAATTGGAGTATCTGGTGGAAAAGGAATATTTGTAATCATCTCGCCCAAATAAACGTACGAACCAAATTCCGGTGTAATAATAGAACAATTCTTTCCGCTCCACCCAATGCCTGCTCGCTCTGAAACAGCACGGTCGCTTAATTCCCCTGTATCTACCATCGATTTAACTTCTATATTTGGTAAGCGATCGATTAAATATGCCTCCAGTTTCTCTAAACGATCACGCAAAACAAGATGATAATCTTGTCCCCAAGAAGCACGGCAAAAAATACCTCGTCGCTCACCGCGTTTGCTTAGCGGTGCATTTTTTAGTTTTGAAGGATAAGCCAATGCAATAGCAATAATTGATTTTGCACCCGGTAATAATAATTGCGGATTCGTTCTTTTCTCTATATCCGATTCTTCAAATCCAGATTGATATCCCAATTGTTGCTGCTGCATAAGTCGTTGCTTTAACTCTTCAAATGGCGAAGCACTTGTAAAGCCTATTTTATCAATTCCAATTGTTTTACTATAAGCTATCACATCTTGCTTTAATTGTTCGAAGTTCACACTTACTCTGCTACTGAAAATGTGTACAAACATACCCATTTAGAGTTTTCCAGCTTCTACAAACCCAATCTCGTCACCTTGGTTTGTATCGTCCCCCATAGGCCTAATTATTTGCCCAGCCATCGGTATATATATGTTGGTTGATTAAATTCATACAACATATTCTGCTTATTGAGGTTCCGCCTCTTTTCAGTAACAGTTTTACCACCTTTCTTTTTATAAAGTGAAACTTCCATCAGTGGGGTTTTTTGATCCCCCACTGATGGAAAGCCCACCCAATGGGGCTTTTACGGGCAGTAAGACCCCACCTATCTTCCTCGCTGCTTTCTCAATCTTGAGGTGGGGTCTTACTGCCCACGAATAGCGGGATACAATCCATATAGAGGTTGTTGTTCACACTTTAATGTCCTCATTAATTATGTTTCATTTATATTTACAAACGATTCACTATTTCTTAATATATTCACTGATAAACATTTCACTTTATTATAACAACATATATCATAGGAAATTCCACATTACTATTTTCACGCATATTCATGCATTCCAAACATAAAAAAACGCAATACCTCGTTTATCTGAGAAACGAAACACTGCGTTGATCACAATTATTATAGAAATTTGGAATGATATCTGGAGCGGGTGAAGAGAATCGAACTCTCGACCAGAGCTTGGAAGGCTCTTGTTTTACCACTAAACTACACCCGCAAATATAAAGAAAATATTAATTTTTTGTTAACTTATGTTAAGAAGTATAGCATGGAATATAAGGTGTTGCAAGAATTTTATCGAAAAAAGTCGAAAAAGTGATGAATCACTCATCACTTTTTCGACTCTTTATCAATTGCAGCTTTAATACTATCGTAGTCCGGATTAACAAGCTTACCATTTACGTATATGGATGGTGCACCTTGTACTTTTAATTTCTCAGCAAGGTCAAGATCCTTCTGTACTTTATCTTTTATTTCCTTACTATTTAAATCCTTTTTAAATTCCGCTACATCAATACTAGGAAGCTTTTGCTTTACTATATCTACTAATAAATCCTCTGTAATCCACTCTTCTTGTTCATTCTGTTGCTTTTGATATATTTCATCATAAAATGTCCAAAAAGCTTTTGGATCTTGCTTATAAATCGCTTCCCCAGCAGCTGCTCCTAAATCAGAATCTTTCCCAATGAATGGAAAATTAATAAAATGCAGCTGAATTTTCCCTTTGTTAATATAATCTTCTTTTAAACGTGGTAATACCGTTGCATCCCATGTACGACAAGCTGGACATTTAAAATCTCCAAACTCAACAACATGAATTGGAGCATCTTTCTCTCCTAACGATTGTTGTGTACCATATGAAAATGTATCTTTTCCTTTTTCCGTCTTATTACTCACAATGCTATATGCAATCGTCCCAATTACAATAAGTACCGCAACAGTAAAAATAACACCGAGAATTATAATATTTTTTGATTTCATACACATTCCTCTTTAATGTTTTTATTCTTTGTATGATGCTTATATACATTACTCATGATATCAATTCTCATATAAACAGTCCATTGAAGTTGCTCATAAAATAAGCAAAATTAAACAAATGTGACAATATTGTGTCTCACTTTTCTTAAATTCATTCACGTAAAGTGAAACTTCCATCAGTGGGGGTTTTCTTTATCCCTCACTGATGGTTAACCAATCGGGCTCTTACGGGCAGTTATCTCCCACCTATCTTCTTTGTTTTCTCAGAATCTTGAGGTGGGAGTCTTACTGCCCGTTAGTGCGGGATAAAAAAGAGTAAGTTCATTTTGAACTTACTCTTAACTAACCGCCTTTACATGCTGTACTGGTTGATTTTTAGGAATATCCTGACGAATGACAAGCTTTTCATTTGTAGCTTGTACATATTCTGCATGAGTAATATACCCTTCTTGCTCCATAAGCTTTAGCACAATATTACGTCTTTCTACAGCTTTATCATAATGTTGTATTGGTGAATAATAAGTTGGAGCTTTCACAACAGCTGCAAGCATAGCACTTTCACTCAATGTTAATTGATCTACCTCTTTACCGAAATAAAGTTTGGCTGCTTCCTCAACTCCCCATGCTCCTTCTCCATAATAAATATTGCTTAAGTACAATTTTAAAATCTCATCTTTCGTAAATGTTCGTTCTATTTTTTTTGTATAGAAAACTTCATCCCATTTACGAGAAAATGTTCGTTCATTTGTTAAAAAAACATTTTTTGCAAGTTGCTGAGTTATTGTACTACCACCTTGTACAACATGACCAGCCTTTATATTTTCTACTGTCGCTCTGACAATTGCAATATAGTCTAATCCATTATGATGATAGAAGCGCTTATCTTCAGTTGCAATAAATGCAGTACCTAATTGTTCTGGCACCTCAAAATGAACAGGTACTTTCAATTTACTTATATCTTTGTTTTCAATCATTTTATTTCCAGCAAATAATAATGCACAGCCTAGTAATAATAATAATATAAGAGCTCTATAAAAAATTTTTGTTATCGGAGTTAAAGTAATATGATGATCAAAAGCAGTACGATGTACTGTTCGTTCTTTCACAACAGACACCCCCCGTTCCTTCCAATATTCATTGTTCTTAATTTAAGAATACCTTGCTTTTTAAAAATATCCAATCGATTTCTCTTACAACTTCCTTACAAAGTTGTAATTTAAATGAAAGAAAAAAAACGTTTTCTACTGCGGTAGAAAACGCTTGATATAATCAAATTATCCACGCCTATTATACGTCTAGAAACACAAAAAAAACGAGTTATCCTCGTCTAAACAGTACCGATGGTCGGGGTCGAACCGACACTCCTTACGGAACACGATTTTGAGTCGTGCGCGTCTGCCAATTCCGCCACATCGGCATAATATGGAGGCGGCAACCGGATTCGAACCGGTGGTAAAGGTTTTGCAGACCTCTGCCTTACCACTTGGCTATGCCGCCATATTAAATTTGGAGCGGAAGACGGGATTCGAACCCGCGACCCCAACCTTGGCAAGGTTGTATTCTACCACTGAACTACTTCCGCAAAAATGGCTGGGCTAGCTGGATTCGAACCAGCGCATGACGGAGTCAAAGTCCGTTGCCTTACCGCTTGGCTATAGCCCATCGAATTATTAATACATTATATGATTTATTATCATTTTTATTACTTTAAATATCCAAACTCGACATTTAGTATATTATCATAACTAATTTAATTTGTAAAGTAATATTTAAAAATGGGGCGACTGATGGGAATCGAACCCACGAGTGTCGGAGCCACAATCCGATGCGTTAACCACTTCGCCACAGCCGCCATGCTGTGTTGGCAGGGGCAGTAGGAATCGAACCCACGCCGGAGGTTTTGGAGACCTCTGTTCTACCGTTAAACTATGCCCCTATATAAAATGTAAATGGTGGAGGGGGGCAGATTCGAACTGCCGAACCCGAAGGAGCGGATTTACAGTCCGCCGCGTTTAGCCACTTCGCTACCCCTCCGACTTACATGGTGCCGGCTAGAGGACTTGAACCCCCAACCTACTGATTACAAGTCAGTTGCTCTACCAATTGAGCTAAGCCGGCATTATATCTAAAATGGTGGCTCGGGACGGAATCGAACCGCCGACACGAGGATTTTCAGTCCTCTGCTCTACCGACTGAGCTACCGAGCCTTCATAAATGGCGGTCCCGACCG
>NZ_NTTM01000023.1:0-98783 GCF_002560985.1 Bacillus sp. AFS018417 | reverse complement strand
CAGGTCCTTCTTGCTCAGTACGTTGTCGATTATTTTGTTCTTGCTCTTGTTCTTGGCAGTGACAATCACACCTAGATCTGAAACATTTTCGACAAAAGCCAATAGGTGGACAAATGTCTTTTTTTCTATGGCGTCTATCTCTATCACACTCGCATTTTTCTTTACGGCATCTGTCACATTTTTCCTTGCGGCACTTTTCTCTATCGCAATCGCACTTTTCTTTACGGCATCTGTCACATTTTTCTTTGTGGCACTTTTCTCTATCGCAATCGCATTTTTCTTTGCGGCACTTTTCTCTATCGCAATCGCATTTTTCTTTACAGCACTTTTCTCTATCGTAATCGCATTTTTCTTTGCGGCACTTTTCTCTATCGCAATCGCATTTTTCTTTACGACATCTTTCTCTATCACACCTTTCTTCTTTGCTGCTCATATGTTCTCTCCTTTCTTTCAGATTTCTTCATTGTATTCAGAAGCAAATTGGAAAGTGCGGTATGGATAAGTACCCCTTTATTTTTGTGATATTTTAAAAAAATTCATATAATCACATTGTTTTAAGTGTAATTTTAGATGTTTAAGAAACAAAAATAATTTAAGAGCACATAAATTTGTATAGTGACAATAAAGTCATTTAAAGGATAGTAAAGCTCTTTCAAATGGGGGTTTAGTAAGTGTACACATTCATGTAAAGGGGAGTTGGAAGAGAGGTTGTCAATATAAGAAGACTATGGCAGTATATAAAAGTATATAAGGACGACCTATATTTTTATAAAAAGGAAATTAAAGCCAATTCTTATATATTAGAATGACAATAACGGATGGAGGAAATGGAATTATGTCGAATTTACCAAATTGCCCAAAATGTAATTCAGAATACACGTACGAAGATGGAGTCCTTTTTGTTTGCCCAGAATGTGCACATGAGTGGAGCTTAGAAACTGAAGGTAGCGAAGATGAAAAGGTTATTAAAGATGCGAACGGAAATGTTTTAAACGATGGTGATTCTGTAACAGTAATCAAAGACCTTAAAGTAAAAGGAACTTCACTAGTCGTAAAAATCGGTACAAAAGTAAAAAATATTCGTTTAGTTGATGGCGACCATGATATTGATTGCAAAATTGATGGTTTCGGACCTATGAAATTAAAATCTGAATTTGTTAAAAAGGTATAAAGTAAAGCATTTATCCCGCATTAACGGGCAGTAAGACCTCCACCTCGAGATTCAGAGAAAAGCGAAGAAGCTAGGTGGGGGATAACTGCCCGTAAAAGCCCGATTGGTTCAACTAACCATTCGAAGGAAAAGCACCTCTGAATGGAAGTTTCACTTTATAGAAACTTAAAAGGATTACCTTGTATTCATAAGAGGTAATCCTTTTTAATCTGTTTTCTTTTTTATCATTTTGTTGAAATGACTAACTATCGAAGGATAAAAGTTTGTAAACATCGCAGTGTCTAACTCCTTTAAGCGGTTGTTAAAAATAAGTGCTATTACATGAAAAATTGATGAACGATTTTTATAAAACAAGCAATACAAGATAATAATACAAAGCCTCCTAAGCAAGAACCAGTAACAATTTGGGTGAATAATAAATCTTGATTTTCGTTCATGAGAATCCGCTCCTTTGTCATATCCTCTAGCTTTATCCCGCATTAACGGGCAGTAAAACCCTCACCTCAAGATTGAGAGAAGCGAAGAAGCTAGGTGAGGGATAACTGCCCGTAAAAGCCCGATTGGTTCAACTAACCATCAGAGGGGGATGAAGAATCCCCCTCTGATGGAAGTTTCACTTTATTGTTAGCTTACATGGAATCAAGAAGCGGAAACATCGAATTGCCTAACAAATTTCTTACATTATTGTAAGAATTATAATTCCTTTAAAAAACAAATAAACTTCTCTAAACTTTGTGACCTTTGTTTCCCGCGTTTAATAATAAAATCAATCTTCATTTTGTCTGGTAATTCCTCATGATGAATGGTCTTCATTTCGTTTCGGCTATGTACAACATCTGCTGGCATGATACTAATCCCAAGCCCTGCATGAACAGCTTGGAGAATGGATTCAAGTGAATCAAATTCTATAATAGTTGGTTGATTAAAATGATGTTTCTCTGCAAAATCTAACAACTTATTTCTATATATACAACCTGGATCGCTATTCACAAGTAGTGTTGGATGATGATGCTGTTCAATTGGAGAAATGAGTATAAGGTTTTCGAAATAACGGTAAACACTTTCGAACTGTGAATCGTTATATGTACCGCTTATAAAAATTCCATCAACCTCTCCGTAAGAAAGCATTTCTTGTAATTTTGGCTTATTATTCGTCCGGATTTTTAGATCAATGTTTGTATTTGATTGCAAAAAAGAAGAGAAGAGCCACGGAACTTTCACAGCAGAAATCGTTTGAGATGCCCCGATGATTAAAGATTCTCTCCACTTTTTCGGATTTATTTTTGATTTGGCTTCATCCATTAACATCATAATTTGATTGGTGTAATCTAACAAAATTTGTCCTTGGTCAGTTAATGTTACTCCTCTGTTATTACGTATTAATAATGGGACGCCTAGTTCTTCTTCTAAGCTTTTTATGCGCTGGCTTATATTTGGCTGTACATATCCGAGTTTTTCAGCGGCTCTAGATATAGATTGTAATTCAGCAACATGTTTAAAAATCCATAAATCGTGACTTTCCAAAAATACATCCCTCCACTGATATCATTTTAAATGATACCGGCCTCATTATTCAGTATTATACCTTTCGTATGAGCGAAGATACAATGAGTCATAACAAATATGAAAAGAAGAGGAGAAGGAAAAATGGAGATAAAAGATAAAGTGGCTATTATAACAGGCGGTGGTACTGGTATCGGAAAGGCTGCGGCTATAAAACTAGCAGATGCAGGAGCGAAGGTTGTGATTAATTATAGCCGTTCGGAAAAAGAAGCGTTAGAAACAAGGAATGAAATTGTACAATGCGGAGGTACAGCGCTCATTGTGAAAGCTAATGTAGCGATAGAAAAAGAAGTTGAGGACATGGTACTGCAAACCGTGAAATCTTTTGGAACAGTAGATTTTTTAGTGAATAATGCAAGTATAACAGCGCAAATACCTATGGATGATTTGCAGTCTGTAACGGATGAAGTGTGGGATTCTCTTTTTAACGTAAATGTGAAAGGGATGTTTCATTGTGTAAAGGCTGTTGTTCCTTATATGAAGAAACAACGATCGGGTGCTATTGTGAATGTAGGCAGCGTTGCCGGAATAACAGGGCTAGGTTCGTCTGTACCGTATGCAGCAACAAAAGGAGCTATTCATACGATGACAAAATCGTTAGCCATTGCACTTGCACCTGAGATTAGGGTAAATAGTATCGCTCCTGGTGCAGTTCATACGAGATGGTGGGCTGACAATGAAGAGAAGATGTATCAACTTGCGGGAAACATACCGCTGAAAAGAATTTCAACACCTGATGAGATTGCAGAGGCTATTATTTTTCAATTGACTCAGGAGTCTATTACAGGACAGGTATTTACAATTGATAACGGGCAGACGCTTTGAAGTTTCACTTTATAAAAGAAACATCTTCTTATTTCATATGTAAGAAGATGTTTTTAGTTATAGATGTTTTTAAGATTCACGGTTACACAGCAGAATGGATATGCATGTTCGAAAATCGTACGTGTATTTTTAATTTTGTTGCTTCAGTTTATCGTTTAAAATATTCTCCTCCAAGACAGCAAATTTATCACCATATACTTTCGTAATATGTTTTTCTCCCCAAGTACATAGAGAGTTTAAAATATCTTGCAAGCTCCATCCATATTCACTTAGTTCATATTCCACTTTTGGAGGAACTTGATTGTAAACGATGCGATTGATGACGCCATCTTCTTCTAACTCACGTAATTGCTGCGTTAACATTTTCTGTGTAATGTTTGGCATAAGACATTTCAATTCACTTGTACGTTTTTTACCATGAGTAAGATGACAAAGAATCACACATTTCCATTTTCCTCCTATTACCTCGAGTGTTGCTTCTACGGAAATATTGTACTTTTTTTTCTCCATGCTCTTCCTCCTAATTAATAGGTACTTTTTAGTTCCTATATAACTTTCTGGTACCTATATTACTTAAAAGTACGTACTTTTCTTTATTTCTTCTATATCCCATAATAACATTTGTTGGCGGATTCTTACCATATGGTTTTCTATATAGTTTGTTTAGAAGAGATGGAACGATACAACAAGAAGATGAGGAGGAGAAAGAATGAGTTTAGATAAAAAACGAAGTACATTGGCACTGTTGGCATTAGCTGTAAGTGCTTTTGCAATCGGAACAACAGAATTTATTAGTGTAGGATTATTGCCACTTATTGCGCAAGATTTAAATGTTACTGTTACAACAGCTGGATTAACAGTTTCTTTATATGCTTTAGGGGTGACATTTGGAGCGCCTGTCTTAACTTCTTTAACATCCAGTATGTCACGTAAATCTTTATTACTTTGGATTATGATTGTCTTTATTGTTGGAAATAGTATTGCTGCGAGTGCAACAAGTATCAGTTTGTTGCTAGTTGCTCGTGTTGTTTCTGCGCTTTCACATGGTGTATTTATGTCAATAGGCTCTACGATTGCCGCGGATTTAGTTCCAGAAAATCGCCGAGCAAGTGCGATTGCGATTATGTTTACAGGGCTCACAGTAGCAACTGTTACAGGTGTTCCAATTGGTACATTTATTGGACAACAATTTGGCTGGAGGGCTTCTTTTGTAGTGATCGTTGTAGTAGGTATCATTGCTTTCATTGCAAATAGTATTCTTGTTCCATCTAATTTGCGAAAAGGTAATCGAACAACATTTCGTGATCAAATTACTTTGATCACAAACGGTCGTTTACTTCTTTTATTCATTATTACAGCTTTAGGGTATGGAGGTACATTCGTTGTCTTTACGTATTTATCTCCATTGTTACAAGAGATAACCGGGTTTACGGCAGGGGCTGTTACTATTATTTTACTCGTTTATGGAGTAGCAATTGCGATTGGTAACGTCATTGGTGGTAAAGTAGCGAACCGTAATCCGATTCGTGCATTATTCTATATGTTTATCGTACAAGCGGTTGTACTCTTTATATTAACGTTCACAGCTCCATTTAAGATAGCTGGTCTTATTACAATCATTTTAATGGGATTATTAGCGTTTATGAATGTACCAGGATTACAGATATATGTAGTGATGTTAGCTGAACGTTTTGTACCGGGTGCAGTAGATGTGGCATCTGCAATTAATATTGCTGCATTTAATGCTGGAATTGCCATTGGTTCTTATTTAGGTGGTGTAATTACAGATTCGATTGGGCTCATTCATACGCCTTGGATTGGAGCATTAATGGTTCTAGGAGCTGTAATTTTAACAGGTTGGAGCAAGACTCTAGAACAAAAAGATCAAAAACGTGCAGCGTAGAAAATTTTCTTTAAAAATTAGGAGGTTTATTTATAATGGCGAAACATTTACAAGATAAAACAACTTTGCATAACGGTGTACAAATGCCTTGGTTTGGTATTGGGGTATTTAAAGTAGAGGAAGGTCCTGAGTTAGTGAATGCTGTAAAAACAGCGATTACACATGGCTACCGTAGTATTGATACAGCAGCGATTTATGGAAATGAAGAAGGAGTTGGGCAAGGGATTCGTGAAGGAATACAACAAGCGGGTATTTCTAGAGAAGATGTATTCGTTACATCAAAAGTTTGGAATGCAGATTTAGGATATGAGTCTACAATTGCTGCTTATGAGACAAGTTTAAATAAACTTGGACTAGAGTATTTAGATTTATATTTGATTCATTGGCCTGTAGAAGGGAAATATAAAGAGGCATGGAGAGCATTAGAGACTCTTTATAAGGAAGGACGAGTAAGGGCGATTGGAGTAAGTAATTTTCAAATTCATCATCTTGAAGACTTAATGAAAGATGCAGAGATTAAACCAATGGTGAACCAAGTAGAATACCATCCACGCTTAACGCAAAAAGAGCTGCAAGCATTTTGTCAGGAACATGACATTCAGTTAGAAGCGTGGTCGCCGTTAATGCAAGGACAATTACTTAATCATGAAGTTCTTCAAGAAATTGCTAACAACTATAACAAATCTGTTGCCCAAGTCATTTTACGCTGGGATTTACAAAATGGTGTTATAACCATCCCGAAATCTACAAAAGAACATCGAATCATTGAAAATGCAGATGTATTTGATTTTGAGTTAAAGGAAGAAGATATGAAACGCATTGATGATTTGAATGAAAATCATCGTGTTGGTCCAGATCCTGATAATTTTGATTTTTAATGTAATGGGATAGAGAAGTTATACTGTCAGGCAGCTGTGTCAATTTTGCTCATGTTAAGCATCTGAGGAGATACATGAAGAACCCCACTTCAAGATCGCAAGGAGATAAGTGCGGGTTCTTCATAATATGATAATTGATACCAATCCAAGTAATTGAGTTATTGTCTAGTTCTCATGTACATCATCGGCTATAATATGGTTTAGAAAGGATGATTTCTATGGAACAGCGCTCGCTCGTCCTGCTTGGTTTGCTTATGAGCCAAAGTCAGCATGGATATCAAATTAATGAATTTATTGAAAGAAATTTAAGTACAGTTACAGATATGAAAAAACCTACTGCTTATGCAACTTTAGATAAACTCAATAAAAAGGGATACATTGATGTTCAATTGGAACAAGAAGGAAACAGACCATCGCGCAAGGTATATTCTATTAATGAAAATGGTAAGCAATATTTTTACAAATTGTTATTGGACAACTTATCATCAGCCGAGAGTGTCAATTATCAAGGCGATATAGGATTAATGTTTATTGATTTTCTGCCATTAGAAAAATCGTTGCCTGCTCTAGAGGAACGATTAAATAAAAATAAGAAGTTCATTCATATTTTTAAACAAACTCCAGCTCATGAGATGAGGATTGGAGTCAACCTGGCAATAGAACATAAAATAACAATGTTAGAAGCAGAAATTGCGTTTCTTGAAAAAACTGTTCAAACGCTTAGTTCTAACTAACTTCAATAATGCGAAAGACAAGGGAACCTCTGTGTATAGTAGGTTCTTTTTTGTTATTTACGTGAGCGTTTCTGCTGCATATCCCGTTGATATAATTGATCTAAATAGAACAATATAATTTATAGTCAGCTTTTTATTAGTCACGGTTGACTAATAAAATTGTTGTGTATATAATAATCTTAATTAGTCACACGTGACTAATTATTTTAAAACTAAAGGGGTGACTTATATTATTTCTCGCACTGTCATGGACAGTCCTTCTACTATTTTAGTAGATGAATCGAGAGTAAGCTTTGATATTTAGAGAGTCTATGAAGTCGTCCAACTATAGCAAAAGAAGTAACATTTAGAAATTAACCATTATGGTAATACATGATGAACGAATGCTTGCATACTGTGACAAAGTCTACCGAATGGAAGACGATAAACTAGAGCAAGCTAAGTGTTATTTAGCAAGAAAATAGAAACAGAGATCATTCTAGCATTAGGATGAATGAAAAAAGTATATATGTAATGCAGATATTCAATTCGAAGAAGTTTCCAAAATATTAAGGAGGTTTTTGAAGATGATCGTTGTTACAAACAGAATTAAAACAAAAGTAGGATTTGCAGAAAAGATGGCTCCAGCATTCACTCGTCCTGGTGCATTGCAAAAAATGGAAGGATTTGTGAAAGTTGAAATTTTACTTACACAAAACTTAACTGAGCATGATGAAATAAGTGTAAATACGTACTGGGAAGATATGGAGAGCTTTATGAACTGGAAAAATAGTGATGCTTTTAAACAAGCACATAAAAGACCAGAGTCAGGTTCTCAAGAAGCACAGCAAGAATCACCAATTTTAGGTAACCAAATTGTTGTTGCAGAAGTTGCGGGTGTAATGGAGGCACTTCCTGCGAAGTAATACAATATAAATATGTTTTTTTAATAGGAACGGATACATCCGTTCCTATTCTATTGTTTCATTTAAAAAGGTAAAGTAAATATGTGTCCCAAAACGAAAAAGTAGTATCTTTTTCGTTTTGGGGCATTTTTATTTTCTTAAGAAAAACTTAAGAAACCTCCTCGCTATTTTTTAAGAAACGATATTTATACTATTTAATACAGAATGAAAGTACAGAGTATTGCAAGCCGCTGCACTTTCTGCTTGAAAAAAACATATTTATACTTAGAGCCATCTTGCACAATACTGAGTAAGCGAGGAGATATTTCATGCGATTGATTACATTCGTAACTGAGTTTATAAAGGACCCGAAAAACATTGGGGCGATTGCTCCGAGCTCGAAAATATTAGCGAAAAAAATGGTAGATACTATCAATTTTGAAGAAGCGAAATATATTGTCGAATTAGGGCCTGGAACAGGATCTTTTACAAGAGAAATAATGAAGAGAAAAAAGAAACATACTATATTGATTCTTATTGAAATTAATGAAGTGTTTTTCAAAGACTTACAGAAACAGTTTGAGGATGATTCAAGCGTTTTTGTTGTACATGGATCAGCTGAAAATATTCAAGTGTACATCGAAGAGTTAAATATAGATAAAATTGACTATGTATTATCTGGATTACCGTTTACTTCTTTACCGGCGGAAGTATCGTCACGTATTTTAAGCAATGTTATGGAAGCATTACAAGAACACGGTGAATTCATAACATTTCAATATTCGCTCGTAAAGAGAGCATTTATCCAAAGTTTCTTTCCAGCGATATCACTCAAAAAGGTATGGTTCAATTTCCCGCCAGCTTATGTGTTTAGCTGTGGAAAAGAACAAGGAAGGACTGTAGCAAATGGACTTACATGAATTGTTATTATATATTCAACATTACGGTTACGGTGCTTTGTTTTTTTGTTTATGGTTAGGGATTATTGGGATGCCAATTCCTGATGAAATGGTTGTGATGAGTGGTGGATTTGTTTCATCGATGGGGATATTAAAACCAATTCCAGCTTTTATGTTAACGTACTTAGGTGTTGTGTCAGGACTCTCTTTAGGATATATACTTGGAAAAATATTTGGTTCGAAAATTCTTGATACACTCATGAAAAAGAAGAAGATGGAGTATCTTTTAAAATCACAAGAACTACTGAATAGATACGGACGTTATGCCTTGGTAACAAGCTATTTCATACCAGTAGTGAGACATATTGTGCCTTATTTAGTTGGAATCAATAATATGCCATTTAAAACGTATGCCAAGTACTCATACATTACAGGATTTGTTTGGACATTGTTATACTTTATAATTGGATTTATTTTTGGAGGAAACATAGAGAGTATTGTAGAACTCACAACTAAGTATGGTGTGTTTTTTGGAGTAGCTATCGCTGCTGCATTCGGTATTTCTTATTTATATAGACATCGAAAAGAACAGATCGTTATAAGGAAAGAATCAAAGGAATCATGCAATGAAGATTTGATAGGCTGAAAATGTTGGAGGGGCTATTGTGAGCAAAGAAACAATACTTGTCGTAGATGATGAGAAAGAAATTAGGGATCTCATTACGATTTATTTAAAAAATGAAGGATATGAAGTATTACAGGCCAGGGATGGTGCAGAGGGATTAGAGCTAATAAAGAAACATCAAGTGCACTTAGTTGTATTGGATATTATGATGCCGAAAGTAGATGGTATTCATATGTGTATGAAAGTAAGAGAAGTGGCTGAGATGCCGATCATTATGTTGTCTGCTAAAACACAAGACATGGACAAGATTTTAGGATTAACAACCGGAGCAGATGATTATGTAACAAAGCCTTTTAATCCATTAGAATTAATTGCGCGAATTAAATCGCAGCTTCGCAGATATATGAAAATGAGCGGAGGCTTTATACAAAACGAAAATGAAATTGAAATTGGGGATATGAAAATGAATATTGCAACACATGAGGTGATTGTTGCAGAGGAAGAAGTGAAATTGACACCGAGGGAGTTTTCGATTTTAGAGTTACTTGCTAGGAATCCCGGGATGGTATTTAGTGCGGATCAAATTTATGAGCGAATATGGAATGAACAACCCTTTCAATCTGATAATACTGTGATGGTACATATTCGGAAAATACGTGAGAAGATAGAAGAAAATCCAAGGAAACCTCGTTATATAAAAACAGTGTGGGGAGTGGGGTATAAGATTGAAAAAGATATTTAAACCATTTTATTATATGAATAAAAAGATAAAAATGTTAATAAATAAAATGATAAATGAAGTTCGTCGTAGCATTAGGATTCAATTAATTACTACGTTTATTTTTTGTGCCTTGTTAGGTTTTTTTGTAACGAGATTATCAGCTCCATTTTTTGAAAAAGCAAATCAACATGCGGTAATTGATTATAGCAGTGGTATGGAGGAAATTAATGAGGAAGCAAAGCACACAGCAGAGACAATAGCGAGAGAAAATACAGTAGATGCGTTGCAAAACATGATTGATATGGAAAATCAAAATGCAGAACATGGGCAGCATGCTTTAAAAGTGCTAGTTACAGATGAAACTGGTAAGGTTTTGTATAAAACAAAACAAGCAGAGGAAGAGCAAATTAACCTGCACGATACAATTCGAAATGTGATGTCTTTTGCGATTAACCGTCCAATTGATAATAATGGTTCAGGAGAAATTGAGGACTTGCATAAAGAATTTATCACTTTTTATCCAGTTACAATTGAAGGTAAAAATTTATATATGTTCGTAGGTGGCATTCCAAGAGGGGATGTTGTATATAGTACGACGGAAGGGCCTTTTCCATTTCTTATTGGCGTTATCGTATTTATCTTTTCTTTCTTCTATATAACGAAGCGAAAGATGAAGCAAATTGAAGCGATGGCACAAGGAGTGAAAGAAATCGCGAAGGGAAACTTAGCATATCGGATTGAGGAAAAGGGACAAGATGAAATGGCTTTACTAACAGAAAATATTAATCATATGGCAGAAGAGCTGATGGTGAATATTGAAAAAGAACGGAAAATTGAAAAGCAAAGAAGTGAATTGATTACAAATGTATCACATGACTTACGAACACCGCTTACTTCTATTATGGGATATTTGCGTTTGCTCCGTGATGCCAAATATGAAAATAAAGAACAATATGATGAGTATGTAAGAGTTGCATTTTCAAAGTCGGAGCAGTTAAAGAATTTAATAGAAGATTTATTTGAGTACACAAAGCTAACAAATGAGAAAATCACATTAGAAAAGCAAGAAGTATGTGTAAACGAACTTCTTGATCAATTAATCGAAGAACTTGTACCCCAAGCAGAAGAACATAATCTTTCGTTTGTGAAGGAATTTCCTGAAGAGCGTCTATACGCTGCCTTGGATTCGGAAAAAATTGTCCGTGTGTTTGATAATTTATTAATGAATGCGATTAAATATAGTAAAGATGAGGGAGAAATTACAGTTTCACTTCAAAAGCAGCGTCGCAATATTTTCATTTCTGTTGAAAATCATAGCGAAGAATTTACAAAAGAAGAGCTTGAGAACGTATTTGAACGCTTTTATAAAAAAGATCAATCAAGAAGTAGGGTCTCAGAAGGTTCGGGACTTGGTCTTGCGATTGCGAAAAGTATTGTGGAGCTGCAGGGCGGAGAAATTCGAGCAGAATATGAGAATGGGATAGTTCGGTTTATTATTACATTACCGATTGTAACGGCGGGATAAAGAGTTTAAAAGTATGAATGGAAGTTTCACTTTATATATAAGAAAAAACACCTCGTTAATTGAGGTGCTTTTTCTTATATATATTTACACACGTACAGCTGTACCGCTTACGGCAACCATTAACATTCCGTCACGAACAACCTCGTAGTCTACATCAATACCAACAATTGCATTGGCACCTTTTTGTTTCGCAAGAGTTTTCATTTCTTCCATCGCAATATCACGTGCTTCTTTCAATTTACTTTCATATGCACCAGAACGGCCACCGACAACGTCACGAACAGAAGCGAATATGTCACGTACGATATTTGCCCCCATAATTGCTTCACCATTTACAATATCAATATACTCAATAATTTCTTTTCCTTGAATAACAGAAGTTGTTGTTACGATCATTACCGACACTCTCCTATAATCTTTAAAAATTTATGATTGTTTCTTATGCTTTTATTATTACATTGAAACAGGAAAGTAACTATTTAATAACCTTACATAAAGGTGACAGTTTCGTAAGGTTTTATAAGTAAAAAATGAAAGTAAAATTTTATCCCGCATTAACGGGCAGTAAGACCCCCACCTTAAGATTCAGAGAGAAGCAAAGAAGATAGATGGGGGATAACTNNTGACGGAAGTTTCACTTTATTTAAAAGTTGTTGGGTAGTTCACGACATGTCTATGAACTATCCATTTTGGTGAAAAAATGGATAACAAAGAAGGGGGTATAGACTTAGAAGAGTTTGTCCTAAACTAGGAATACTCACGTATAAAATTATGTCAGATAATGGAGTTATTGATATGCAAAAATATTTTCAATTTCATTCAAAATTGGATCCGTTTCGTCTTTTTTCCAGGGAGCACTTATTGACGCTTGGAATCATTTTAGCCCTCAGTATTCTTCTGTTTGTTTTTAGAAAACAGATTCAAGAGCAGGGAAGAGAACGACTTTTTCGTTTCTCTCTAGCGTTTCTCTTATTGGCTTTTGAAGTTCTTAATCATCTCTGGCTCGTGTATGAGAATGCTTGGTCGCCTAAAACGGCTTTGCCGCTTCAACTTAGTGATTTAGCTGTCATTTTGGCTATTGTGATGTTACTGACGAGGAGCTACAGACTTTTTCAATTTATGTATTTTGCGGGATTAAGCAGTTCTATTCAAGCTATCCTTACACCTGATCTTGGAAAATTTTCGTTTCCCCATTTTCGATACATCGAGTTTTTTGTTTCGCATGGAGGAGTGGTGGTAGCATGTTTGTTTATGGTGGCGGTCTGCAAATATCGACCGACCATTCCTTCTATGTGGGTGACCATTCTCATTGTTAACCTTTATGCAGCTTGCGTATTTTTTCTTGATAAGTGGTTAGGAGCGAACTATCTGTATATCATGAAAAAGCCCAAAAGCGCTTCTCTTTTAGATTATCTCGGACCGTGGCCATGGTATCTTCTCTCGCTGGAGTTAATGATGATTGTAAGCTTTTATCTTCTGTACAGTCCATTTTGGTTAACAAGGAAAATAGGAAGAAAGTAATTGAGCCGTCTTAAGAAGATGAAGGATTCGGCTTATATAGATAAGGAGTTTCACGTTATAAAGGGAAGTACTGTGAAAGTATTAGACAAGGAAAAAATGCAGTTTCAAGCAACGTTTCAATTGGACGGAGAGTATGGCGTGAAGAATTTCAGCTTGAAGGATTATGTATTAGAAGTGGAGATGTCGCCGTTTCACCCTGATAAGACATTGCCGCCAGTTCAGATTAAATTAAAGTAAAACCATACTTCATGATTTGACATGCAATTGGTTATAGTAACAAAGGAACGATAATCAAGGAGGCTACTTTAGTGGACAACACAAGTAATTTTGTAGAGAAATTGCACGATACACAGGAAAAAGCTGAAAGAAATAAAAAGCGTCAAGGCAATGGGAATCCAGGCAAAAAAAAGCCAAATAAAACGCATAAATAATCACGAAAAGTTCATGTAAAAAAACACCTCCGTATTGAGGAGGTGTTTTTTCTTTGGTTTTAGTTCCTTTTCTTTTCCTCAACTTCATGTGCATCGCTTCGCATTTGCTTTTTTATTGCGCACATATAGAAAAACCAAAACGAAAAGCGCGAGAACGAGTAACACCAATAATAATATAGAAGCATAACGGTGAATGGAATGGCCGATTAGATGCCAATCTTTCCCGAATATCATTCCTAATTTAATAAAAGTGAAACTCCATATGAATGCTCCCGTGTAAGCGTAAAGGCAAAATTTCCGAAAGCTCAAACGGGAAATACCAGTTAAATAGGCGGTAACATGCCTAACTCCCGGAATAAAGTAACCAAAAATCAATAAAGGTGGACCAATTTTTTGAAAGAGAGTTCGTGTCCGAGCGATTTTATTTTCTGTAATGTGCAGTTTAGGACCAAATTTCTTTAAGAAGGGAAGTCCAAGTATTTTTCCTAATATATAACTAAGTGTAATGCCAATTGAAGAGCCAACCCATGCAGTTAGTAAGGCAAGAGAAAATATCATCTTTTTTTGAAATATAGAGTACCCTACAAAAGTTAATAAAGTTTCATCGGGTATCGGTAATCCGATAATTCCTCCAACTAAAGCAATGATCAGTCCGAAATATCCATAATGGGAAATGATATAAGTTAAGTGCTGTTCTATTTGTAATCACCGTCCATCTCATATGCATTAAGAATTACTATGTATTCTTCCTAGTTTCACCCAATTACATGTAATCATTACTATACGGATCATTTACTTTGCATGAAATAGCATGTATAAAAACGCCCCGTAATTAAATACTAAACATATTAAATTTGCTATTTTCTTTATTATAATCTAAAAAGGGGCTGTAAGCATGATTTTAAAACAACCGTATAAGTTCTGGATTGCCTTCGTGAGCGCGCTATTCATCATAACAAATCTCGTTTTTCCGCTTGGGAAGGCATTCGCAGAAGTGATGGATCATACGAAGTATCAAATGGATTGGAGTTATAGTAAATCTTTAAAGAAACCAATTCGAACTGAGCTCATTAAAACAGCAGATGGAAAAATTGCCTTTTGTTTAAATGTGCATTTAAAATCACCAAGCGGTCAGGATTTACCTGAAATAGGAAAAGCAGATATTGGGGTATACCGTGTATTACTCAATGGATATCCGGTAAAAAGTCCGCAAGAGCTCGGTGTATCGACTTGGGAAGAAGCGCATTATGCAACGCAGTTAGCTGTATGGAATGCGCTGAAGCAAATCGATATTAATGATTTAGAGCATCGCAATAAAAATGTAGGAAAAGCAATGAAAGAAATTGTTGCAAAAGCGGAGAGCAGCCAAGAAGTGCAAGAGATTACGATGAATGTAACTCCAACAGAAAAGCAAACAGCAACGTTAAAAGACGATTTCTTTGAAACCAATTTGTATACAGTTGAAACAAATGCGACAAAAGGTACGTACCAAGTGCAAGCAACGAATGCACCTGAAGGCGTAAAGTTTGTGAATGAAAATGGCGAAGCAAAAACACAGTTTAATGTAGGAGAAAAATTTCGTGTTTTAATTCCAAAGGCAACAAAAGCAGGAGAATTTAGTTTTAAAGTTGTTGCAAACCTTTCGAAGTTACAAGCTATTAAATATAAAGGTACTCCTGCAATTCAAGATGCCACAGTTCTTTTAGAACGAGGAGAAGAGAAAACGAGTCCTGATTTGTTAGTGAATTGGGAAGCGCCAGCACCTTCTAAAAAGAAAAGGTAAGTATAAAACCCAACGATTCGAGGTAGCATGAAACGTTGGGTTTTTTAATTTCTAAAATTTTTTTAAAAACGACGGACATAAAATCACATATCCTTTCGAATAATATAGTGGAACGTTATAAACACAATATTTATATATAAAGAGGAGAGAAGGAATATGATAGAAAAATATGAAGATATTGCTGAAGTATTAAAGGTATTAGCACATCCTGTTCGTTTATGCTTAGTAGAAACCATGCTTACAAAAGGCCCTACGAATGTAACAACAATGTATGAAAAATTGGGAATGCCTCAAAGTACAATTAGTCAACATTTAGCTAAGTTGAAAGCTGCTAAAATCGTTTCGGGCACTCGAAAAGGGTTAGAAATTTATTATGAAGTAGTGGATAATCGTACGAAAACGATATTATTAAACCTTGTGTAATTTTCTTGCCTTTGTAGTAAACGAGTGAAACGGAAACTGTGGAACTTGCTACTTTCGCAAAAGACATAAAACACCCCCAATTTGGGGTATCACATTCCGATCACTTTTTCAGTCTAATGCTATTTTTTAACAGTCTAATAATTTATCGTAGATTTGAAAATATTTCTTAATAAAATCTTAGGCTGTTAACCGAATAATAGAGAAAAGAAAACAAAAATCATATAAAAAAGCGCAATTCTTTCAGAAAAGGATTGCGCTTTTTTTATGTAAGTTATATTTTAATGTCAGAAAAGCTAACATGAATTATTTTTATGGAAGCGTTTGTATTATTGAGTATTTGTAAGGAAACTAGAGAATTAACGAGATAAGTTTATATGGAATTGTTGTTTTGTCGAAAATTGTTGATTTTTGAACGATTTTAGGATACAATTCAATTTATGTGAAAAAAAGGGAGGGGACAATATGATTGACATTTTAGAAAAATTCATCGGAGTAACGAATAATATTCTATGGACTTATGTTATTATTGCCATGTTAATTGGCTTAGGCCTTTATTTTTCTTTTAAACTTAAATTCGTTCAAATTCGTCATCTAGGGGAAATGATGCGTTTAATGACGGATGGATTGACAGGAAAGACGCGTAAAAAAGGAAGCGTTTCTTCTTTCCAAGCTTTCTGTATGAGTTCTGCGGCCCGTATTGGGATCGGAAACTTAGCAGGTGTAGCACTAGCGATTTCTTTGGGAGGTCCAGGTGCGGTATTTTGGATGTGGTTAATTGCGCTTATTGGGGCGTCTTCAAGTTTTGTAGAGAGCACATTAGCACAAATTTATAAAATAAAAGATGGCAGCGGGTTCCGCGGCGGTCCAGCTTATTATATGGAAAAAGGTTTAAATAAGCGTTGGATGGGGATTGTGTTCTCAATCTTAATTACAATTAGTTATGGACTGATTTTCAACTCAGTACAAGCGAACACAGTTACACTTGCATTTAAGAATGCATTTGGTCTTGATCGTTATATAGTTGGAATTGCACTTTCTCTTTTAGTTGCAGTTATTATTTTCGGTGGTGTTAAGAGTATTGCACGTATGTCAGAACTGATTGTGCCACCAATGGCAATTGTATATATTGGAATTGCATTGTTTGTTGTTATTAAAAACATCACATTGCTTCCAGATGTATTTACAGAAATCTTCACGAGTGCATTTGGTTTACAAGAAGCAGTAGGCGGCGGCGTTGGTGCTGCAATTATGATGGGTATTAAGCGTGGTTTATTTGCGAACGAAGCAGGTATGGGTAGTGCACCGAATGCAGCAGCAACAGCGAACGTATCTCACCCTGCGAAGCAAGGATATATTCAAACGATTGGTGTATTAGTTGATACGTTTTTAGTATGTACATCTACAGCATTTATCGTACTATGCTCTGGTGCTTACAAAACGCCAGGTTTAACAGGTATTGAATTAACACAAGTTGCGTTAAGTTCACAAGTCGGATCTTGGGCAAGTGGTTTCTTAGCGATTATTATCTTTTTATTTGCTTTTAGTTCTCTACTAGGAAACTATTATTATGGTGAAACAAATATTGAGTTTATTAAAACGAGCAAGACTTGGTTAACGGCATATCGTATTGCGGTAGTTGGAATGGTTATGTTCGGTTCTGTTGCAGCTGTACAAATTGTTTGGGACATGGCTGATTTATTCATGGGCTTCATGGTAATCACAAACTTAATTGCAATTGCACTTCTTGGTAAATTTGCATTTGCTGCACTTAAAGACTATGTGAAGCAGAAAAAGCAAGGGAAAGACCCTGTATTCCATGCAAGCTCTATCCCAGGATTAAAGAATGCGGAATGCTGGGAAGATTCAGTTGCTGGAAAAGAAAAACAAGTAGGTTAGTGGTACAAAAAGAACATAGAAGAAAGATTCTATGTTCTTTTTTTGGCTATTTTTCCCTTTAAAAAATATATTGCATTTCTGAAAGATAACGCTTACAATTTGCTTATGGATAGAACAAAATGATATCATTCTCATATTCCACATGAACTATGTAGTAGTATATAAATTTGCATAATGCAAACGCTTACTGGTGTAGGCGGTAAATTGTTTTTAGAGGTACTTATTTTTTTAATCTGAATTGTCAGACGTCTATCGTTCAACAACTAATAGGGAATAATAGATGAAACGAAAAAAATGGAGGATTCACGTATGAAATTTGTTATGTTTCTTGTAGGATTAATTGCTGTATTTTTCCTAGCGTTTCTTGTAAGTACTGATCGGAAAAAGATTAAATATAAGCCAATTGCTATAATGCTTGTTATTCAATTAGGATTATCATATTTCTTACTAAATACACAGATTGGATATTATTTAGTTAAAGGAATTTCTGACGGATTTAGTGCAATTTTAAAATTTGCGGACGCTGGAATTAGCTTTGTATTTGGCGGGCTTGTAAATAAAGGAGAATATACGTTTTTCCTTTCTGTATTACTTCCAATTATTTTCTTAGCGGTGTTAATTGGAATTCTGCAACATCTTAGAATTTTACCAGTTATTATTAAAGCGGTTGGATTTTTATTAAGTAAAGTAAATGGTTTAGGAAGACTAGAATCTTATAATGCAGTAGCAGCGGCAATTGTTGGTCAAGGGGAAGTATTTATTACAGTTAAAGATCAACTAAGCAAGTTACCAAAAAATCGTTTATATACGCTATGTGCATCGTCTATGTCAACAGTATCTATGTCAATCGTTGGTTCTTACATGAAAATGATTGATCCTAAATATGTTGTAACAGCACTTGTTTTAAACTTATTTAGCGGATTTATTATCATTCACATTTTAAATCCTTACGATGTAAGTGAAGAAGAGGATATTTTAGAGTTACAAGAGGACAAGCACCAAACGTTCTTCGAAATGCTAGGCGAGTACATTATGTTAGGATTTTCAATTGCAGTTACAGTAGCAGCGATGTTAATCGGATTCATTGCATTGATGGCAGCAATTAACGGTCTATTTGATTCTATTTTCGGTATTACATTCCAAACGATCTTAGGATATGTGTTCTCACCATTAGCGTTCATCATGGGTATTCCATCATCTGAGATGGTAACAGCTGGACAAATTATGGCAACAAAATTAGTAACAAACGAATTCGTTGCAATGCTTGATTTAGGAAAAGCAGCAGCTCATTTAACACCTCGTACAATTGGTATTTTATCTGTATTCCTTGTATCATTTGCGAACTTCTCATCTATCGGAATTATCGCAGGTGCAACGAAGAGTATCGATGCAAAACAAGCAAACGTTGTATCTTCTTTCGGATTAAAACTTGTATACGGTGCAACGTTAGTAAGTGTGTTATCAGCAATTATCGTTGGGGTAATGCTATAAAAAAGAAAAAAAGCAATGAGCAGCGGGCTCATTGCTTTTTTTGTTGCGTGCCCAGCTAAGCTGGACACTGCTCACTGGTGAAAGTCCGGTCTAGGTAAGAATCAAGTCGCCTAGTAATTGACAGGCAATCGGGCGAGAAATTCTAAGATTGAAGCCCTGTGACAAAGTAACTTCTTACTAGAAGTGCGAGCGAATTAGCAGACCGTAACATAAAGTGAACCTTGCCGCCTCGTCAAGAGCACCCTAGCAATAGGAGAAAGGGAAGTCGAGCCTGGAGTTAATAGATGAAGACCATGGAAGATGTGAAGAACTTGGAAATGCAACATCGAAGAATCCCTCGGGGTAAGGAGGACGGTATGCCTCACGTACAGTTTTCTACTCTACTACCTCTGTGCCCACCTAGGCATGGCGAACTGCTCTTTACCGTGTGAGTAACCCCTCCTTATCCACCTTCTGGTCTGATTGAAGAAGGGGAATTCTTTTGGAAGCATGTTAAAAAGAAAGAGGAGTACATAGATTATTTACAATACACAAAATCGTAACAAAGTAGACAGTATATTTAGAGATTTCAAAAGGTGTATGTCACTTTCTTGTTGAATAAGTTATGTAGAGAATTTTGACCAAATAAAAACCCGAATCATAGATAAACATGATTCGGGCTATCATTCAGATTAGTAAGCTAAGCTGAATAATCCTTTAATGTGTGATAAGTAACGAACGTTACTTGCTTCTTTCATTAATGATGCTGGTAAGCCTTTAAGTGGAGTTGAGCTTGCTCCGATTGTAGCAACAGCATCTTTACGTCCTAGACTTGCAAGTGTTCCAGAGTTTACTGGTGCGAACTCTTCGAATGCTTTGCCTTCTAGTGCTGCGTATAAGTTGTATCCAATTAACTCACCCATTTGCCAAGCGATTTGTGCAGTTGGTGGGTATGGACGGCCGTCTGGAGCGAAGACAACAGCGCTGTCTCCAGCAACGAATACGTCTTTATGAGAAGTAGATTGAAGGTATTCGTTAACAGTTGCACGGCCGCGGTTTACTTCAAGACCTGATTCACCGATTAATGGGTTACCTTGTACGCCGCCTGTCCAAACGAATGTGTTAGCAACGATTTTTTGACCGTCTTTTAAGTCGATTTCATTGCCAGCAACGTTTGTTACAGGAAGACCTGTTAAGAATTTAACGCCGCGTGCTTCTAAGCTAGTAGTTGCACGTTCAATTAAATGGTCAGGTAATACTGGAAGGATTTTTGGGCCTGCTTCAACAAGAAGAAGTTTAACTTCTTTTGGATTTACGCCGTGGCTTTTTGCAAGTTTAGGCATAATGTCAGCAAGTTCACCAACTAGCTCAACGCCAGTTAATCCGCCACCGCCGATTAAGATTGTAGCATCAGCTTCGTTTTTCGTTTTAGCGTATTCACGAATACGGTCTTCAACGTGTTTGTAGATTTTGTTTGCATCAGCAGCAGATTTTAATACCATGCTGTTTTCTTCTAGTCCTGGAATACCGAAGTAAGCAGTTTTACTTCCTAAAGCAACTACAAGTGCATCGTAAGATAAAGTAGTGCCACCAGCTAGTTTAATTTCTTTGCTATCAACTGAGAATGACTCAACTGTTGCGATTTTAAGATCGATATCTTTGCCTTTGAAAAGTTTTTCTAATGGCATAGCAATTGCCTGTTCAGAAATATTTCCTGCTGCAAGGCGGTGTAGTTCCGTAATAATTTGATGTGTTGGATATTGGTTGATAACTGTAACTTGTGCTTCTGATTTGCTGTAATGTTTACGTACATTTAAAGCTGCAAGAAGTCCGCCATAACCAGCACCTAAGATGACAATTTGTTTTGACATAGTATGATATCCCCCGTCTTTACTAATTGTTGTGTAAGAAAGAATTATTTATGATTGCGTTCTGCAGTAATTTGAAGATAAGCGTTTACAAAGCGAAACATTTTTTGTGCTTGCGGATCTTTTAGCATTCTTAAAAGGCCAAAAAGACCGATAACTTCGTTGCTTTCTTCAGCGCGATCTTTCGCTTCGATAGCAGTTGCAGCAATGGCTTTCACTGTATCTTTTACAGGTTCTGCAAGTTCTTGGATTGCTCCAACAGTATCATTTTTTAATACTTCATCAGTAGTGACTGCTTGAGCGAAATCATAAGACTTTGTTAAAATGTTAACGAGCTCAGTTAATTTTGGAAGTTGTTCTACTAATGTAGTTAAAGACTCTTGAACTTCAGGCTTTAATAGCTGATCAAGTACATCAAGCTGTCCTTGACTAGCAGAAATTTGTAATGATTCTTGTTCAGGCTTTGTTTGAGTGATTGTTTCTGGCATCTCCAATTCTCCTTTACGATAGCAATACTTCTTAAATTTTTGGGAATGAAAGAAGATTCCCCATTACAGGTAAGATTTTTTCGTCCGTAACAACTCGAGGAAATTTGTAAAAATTTACACAAAGATTTAGGGCAAGCTGCTCTTAAAGTTACTATTGCCGGTGAATATGTCTTTTCAAACCGTTGCAACATTCGAATGAACTATAAGTAATCACCGAATCTGAAATAGTAAATTTTAAAAGGCTAGTTGCGTCCTCTAGCTTATGGACTTGTCCAGTAAAAGACTTTGCCTACCAACTGAGTATATTATATACTGTAATACACCTATGTTAACATAAAAATGATTATTAAGCATTCGATTTTAATGACTATAATCTACGAACCTACAGGGCGTTATATCTGTTTTTTTATTCCAATTTTACAATGTAAGAAGCATAAATTGACGAAAGCGGTTGATTTATGCTTTTTTTGTTTGCGTGCCAGCTAAGCTGGAACAGAAAAGAGATGGCAAAGCCATCTCTAAGACATCTGTTTCAGTTTTCTACTCTACTACTCAGCTGGTGGAGTAAACGTGCGTTTTTCTAATTCAGCATCTAACATAAATAATGCATTTGAATCGTTTGTAATTCGTTTTAATTTTTGAATGGTGCTATCGAAAGATGCTTCTTCTTCAACTTGTTCGTCAACAAACCATTTTAAGAAGGTGATCGTAGCATGCTCGCGCTCATCCCAAGCAATATCAGATAGGTGATAAATTCGTTTTGTGACTTCGCGTTCATGTTCGAGCCCGATTTCAAAAGCAGCTAAAATGGATTCGTACTCGTTATTTGGATGATCGAATCCAGTAATGATCGCACGCTCACCGCGATCATTAATATAATTGTAAAGCTTCATTGCATGGAAACGCTCTTCCTCTGCTTGTACAAGAAAGAAGTTGGCAAATCCATCATAGCTTTCTGATGTACAGTAAGCCGCCATTGCCATATACACATGGGCGGAGTAAAACTCAAAGTTCATTTGATCATTTAGTGCTTCACGTAATTTTGGAGATAACATAAAAAGACCCCTTTCATATTATTACGATATAATCATATCATAATTGAAAATAATTCTCATTTATATTCGAATCGCTTGGAGAGTTTCTTAACATGCGTTTCCATAATATCTTGTAAATCTAAATTATATTTTTGCGCTAAAATAATAAGATTTCCTAACACATCTCCAATTTCTTCTTTTAATTCAATTGTTAATTCTTCTTCGCTTTTTTTTCGTTCATCTGGACGATCACGACCAATTTCAATAGCACGCACGACGCGAGAAACTTCTCCCACTTCCTCCGCTAAAAAATTAACGCGAATAAAGGAATTATATTGTGCCCAGCCCCGCTCATAATAAAATTGTTCCACCCAGCTTTGAAATTCATTCGTGTTCATCCTTTTCCCATCCTCCCAATATGTAGTATGATTACATTGTAGCATAACAATATGTAGTTTTGGGGTGGAGTAATGAAGCGTATTTGTGTATTTGCAGGATCGAATGTTGGAGAGCGTCCAGAGTTTCAAGCAGAAGCTCGGCAACTTGGAGAAATACTAGTTCAAAATAATATAGAGCTTGTATACGGAGGCTCTTGTGTTGGATTAATGGGAGAAGTAGCAAATCAAGTATTAGAGCTAGGCGGCCGTGTAACGGGTGTCATGCCTCGTGGATTATTTAGAGGAGAAATTGTTCATCAAGATTTAACAGAACTAATCGAAGTGGAAACGATGCATGAGAGAAAAGCAAAAATGAGTGAACTTGCTGATGCATTTATTGCACTTCCAGGCGGTTATGGAACGTTTGAAGAGCTGTTTGAAGTGGTATGCTGGTCGCAAATTGGGATTCATGAAAAGCCTGTTGGCTTACTGAACATTGCAGAATTCTACACACCGTTATTACAAATGGTGGACCGTGCAGCAGAGGAAGGCTTTATGAATCCATCGAATAAAGAATTGCTTGTATCTGCAAAAACGGCTAATGAGTTAATTCCTAAAATGAAAGAGTACAAACGACCAGTGATGGGGAATAAGTGGAAGCAGTTAACATAAATAAATAAATAAATAAATAAATAAATAAATAAAAAACCGAGCGGAATTGTCCCGCTCGATTTTTTGGTGTGATATTTGTCGAATGTGGTCGAAGGGTCTTTATATTGTGTCGAATCGCCGTTATATTAAAAAAAACGCCGATAAATGATGCATTTGCGCCGATATATTGCTAAGCTGCTGCCGTTTTTCTTATTGATTCAAGAATGCGCGTAACATCCATGCGTGTTTTTCAAGTTCTGTGTAGATGCCAAGTAGTAAATCAGATGTCGTTTCATCGTCTGCATCTTGTGCGATTTCCATGCCTTTTTTGAGCTCAAGAAGCATTGCTTCATAGTCTTTCATAATTGCTTCGACCATTGCTTCTGCAGTTTCTCCGTAAGCTGCTTCTTGAACAGAAGATAGTTCTAAGTATTCTTTCATCGTTGCTACTGGTTTGCCGCCGATTGCTAAAATACGTTCTGCAATTTCATCGATGTGCGTAGCTGCTTCTGTATAAAATTGTTCGAATTTCTCATGTAATGTAAAGAACTGAGGTCCTGTTACGTACCAGTGGTAGTTGTGTAATTTTGTAAATAAAACGTTCCAGTTTGCTACTTGTTTGTTTAACACTTCAATAACTTGAGTATTCATAATATCAATCTCCTTCACGTTTTTTTATTTTGTATCAATTACTAATTTATATTTATTATAATCTAATAGATGGTATAAAATCAACCCATTTTGCATATATAATTTTAAACATTTTGTGACGCAGGTGTAGGTTTAAAACAGGAGATAATGTGACATATAGATAAAAGAGAATAAATAGAAAGGAGAATGAAGATGCAGCTTCTATCTCAAAAGATATATCAACAAGCTGGGGAATGGTATGTACTTGATGAAGATTTTCCATGGGATATAAATCAAGTGCAGAGGGATGTGTTCTCATTAATTGAACGGCGTGAGGTATCTGTATTTTTCTGTGATACGTGTGAAACAAATGATGTGTTAGTCCGACTAGGAGAAGAGGAAGAAGAATTTTTATTTCCGCTGAACGGATTTTATCATAAAGAAAAGCGTTTAATTTTCGTTTGTATGTGGGAGGAGTATGAGTGCTTATTGGAAACATTGTTGCATGAGTTTCGGCATGATATGCAGCATGAACGGAAGTTATTATATGTCGGTAATGAAATGTATGAAAAGCGGTGGATTGAGAAGGATGCAAGAGTGTTTGCGAAGAGAAAGATGAGAGAATATAGGAGAAGGTGTGCAAACTAAAACATAGTGAATCCGGCACTATGTTTTAGTTTTACTTACAAAAAGAAAGTAGTTGACATTTCTATAGTTTAGTTCTAAACTATAGTTACAAAGCTTAGCGAGGTGATGGAATGAAAACAGATGAACGACTTGGTTTATTAGTATGGTTTCGTTTATCACGCTTTTACAACCAAAGTATTAGAGAAACGAATCAGCATTTAAAAAAATGGGATTTGTCTGCTGCACAATTTGATGTATTAGTACAAATTGGGACAGGGGATCGTTTAACGCAGCAAGAATTAGGTCAAAAGCTTTTCGTTACAAAAGGAAACGTTACGCAGCTTTTGAGTAAAATGGAGCAGCTTGATTTGATTCAAAGAGAGCAAGACGGAAAAACGAAATATCTTTCCTTAACAGACAAAGGTAAAGCACTGTATGAAGAAGTTGTTCCGCCCCAAGAAAGATTTCAAGCAGCGCAATTTTGCAAGTTGGATCGCGAGGAACAGAAACAGCTGCTAGCATTACTTCGTAAATTACAATCATAAAAATTTTAAATAAATATCTCGAATTCGAGATAAAATGAGGTGAAGGATATGTTCAAAAAAATTGATCATAAACAAATGGGAAGAGCAAATCACGGTTGGTTAAATACACATTTTCATTTTTCATTTGCAGATTACTACAACCCAAATAATATGAGATTTGGTGCACTTCGCGTAATTAATGATGATTTAGTAGCAGCACAAACAGGATTTGATACGCATCCACACCGTGATATGGAGATTATTTCTTATGTAGTGGACGGGGCATTAACGCACCAAGATAGTATGGGAAACCGTGGGACAATTGAGCGCGGTCATGTGCAATATATGAGTGCTGGAACAGGTGTCTTCCATAGTGAGCACAACTTAGGAGATGAAACATTGCGTCTTCTGCAAATTTGGATTTTACCAGACCGTGCTGGCCATACGCCAAATTACGGTGAATTTAAATTTGATTGGAATAAACGTGAGAATACATGGTTCCACATGGTTTCGCCAATTGATGGCGGCGCACCGATTGAAATTCATCAAGATGCAAATCTGTACTCTCTTGCTTTAGAAAAAGGAAAAGAGATTACATTCCCAGTTGGTGAAGGGCGTCAAGCTTATTTGGTTCAAATTGAAGGAAGCGGCATTGTGAATGGTGAAACGTTAGTGATGAGAGATGCAGCAGAAGTCATTGAAGAAGATATCCACATTCAAGCAGCAGAAACAGCTCATTATTTAGTAATTGAGATGAAGAAACAATAATTAAGTGAAACTTTCAACAGTGAGGGGGCTTACTGCCCGTTAATAAAAATATGCCACGAGTAGCGTCTATAGATAGCGCTGCTCTTTTTTTTTGTATGAATTTTCTGTCGAAACTTTCTAAAATTTAAACGGGAGGTTATTACTATTATCTCTAGAATTGTATAAAAGTGTCAAAACATTAGGGGATGGGGAGTGTTGTTTTTGAAAAAGAAGGTATTATCTTCAACGTTAGCTTTATCTCTAGCTTTAGGGGGATTTGCGACAATTGGTACGTCACGTACATATGCAGCAGAGCAAAAAGTTCAATACAATCAAGAATTTCAGACACCATCTTATATTGGGGAAGAGTGGAAAGCACCGGAAGGATTAGATAAAAAAGAAACGGTGTTTGAGTATTTAAAGAGTAAGAAAGACATGTTTAAATTAGCAGGAAATATGGAGAAACATTTTGAAATCGTTGGAGAAGAAAAAGACGCAGAAGCGGGAACAACGCATGTGAAGCTTATTGAAAAATATAATGGTGTTCCTGTATATGGCTCTGATCAAACAGTAGCAATTGATAAAGATAATAATGTGAAAGCATTTTTCGGACAAGTTATCCCGAATTTAGAAAATAAAAATATTCCAGCAAATGCAAGTATTTCAGAAGATGAGGCTGTAAATATTACAAAAGCTGATATTGAGAAAGAGATTGGAAAAGTAGACAACTATGATGGGATTAAGAAAGATTTATATGTATATGAAAAAGATGGACAATATTATCTTTCCTATCTTGTAAAAGCATCTGTTTCAAATCCAGCACCAGGCTACTGGCATTATTTCGTTGACGCGACAAATGGTAATGTGATTGAAAAGTATAATGCAGTTGATCATATGGCTGGATTTGGGTATGGTGTATTAGGAAATCGAACATCGTTTGAAATATCACAAAATGAAAAAACAGGCGCTTTTCAATTATTTGATGGCACGCGTGGACAAGGTGTTCATACATTCGATGCGAAAAATATGAATGAATTTATATTTAACATATTGTCACAATGGTTTGGATATACAGGTTATGAAATTGAAAGTAAAAACAAGTTCTTTGAAGATAAAGCAGCTGTTGATGCGCATGCTAACGCTGAGAAAGTATACGATTATTATAAGAAAACATTTAAGCGTAATTCCTTTGATAACGAAGGAGCGAAGTTAATTTCTTCTGTTCATGTCGGGGAGAATTGGAATAATGCAGCGTGGAATGGTGTCCAAATGATGTATGGAGACGGTGATGGAAAAGTATTCATTCCACTATCAGCTGGACTTGATGTTATTGCGCATGAGCTGACTCATGCAGTAACAGAATACTCCGCAAATCTAGAGTATAAAAACGAATCTGGTGCATTAAATGAATCGTTATCTGATATTATGGGTGCGATGGTCGATCGTGATGATTGGGAGATGGGAGAAGATATTTATACGCCAGATAAAGCGGGAGATGCACTGCGTTCTTTAAGCAATCCTGCTGCTCTTCCAAATCCATTAAAACCAACTGAAGGTTATCCAGATCATTATAGTAAACGCTACACAGGAACGGTTGATAATGGCGGTGTTCATATTAACAGCAGCATTAATAACAAAGCTGCATACTTAGTTTCTGAAGGTGGCACACATTACGGTGTTACTGTAAATGGTGTTGGACGCGCAGCGACAGAGAAAATTTATTACCGCGCTCTTACAAAATATTTAACTGCAAACTCAAACTTTGGCATGATGCGTCAAGCTGCCATTCAAGCGGCTACAGATTTATATGGTCAAAACTCTGATGCGGTATATGCTGTAACGAAAGCGTATGATGCAGTAGGTGTAAAATAAGAAACGAAGAAGACCTGACTTTAATAATGTCAGGTCTTTTTTTATCTAATCGCGAATTCCTAATGCGATTTTTGCCATGCGTGACATACGTTCTTTGGACCAAGGAGGATTCCAAACAACATTTACTTCTATTTCATTTACCTCTGGAACATTTGTCGATAATACCTTTTTGACATCAGATACAATTTGTCCAGCCATTGGACAACCGATAGAAGTCATTGTCATTGTAATAACAGCATTATTTTGTTCGTCAGTTGTGACATCATATACTAGCCCAAGGTTTATAATATCTACGCCAAGCTCAGGGTCAATTACAGCTTCTAAATTGGCATATACTTTATCTTCTAAAGTTTGAGACATATGAAAACACCTCTATTCATGATTGATAGTTATTCTCATTATACAAGATAGAAAGAGAAGATGCAGTGATTGAGCTCACAGCATTTTTTTCTAGATGAAAAAAGCATTCCTCATAAAGTTTCACTTTATCCTATTTAATTATATTTTAGTAATCTCCAACTTCGACTTATACGCGCTATACATAGAAGAAAAACTCTCTTCATTCTAAAGAGAGTTTTTCTATATATTTTTGGCGATCAGTGTATATAGTCCAGAGATGCGATGTTCAATTCCTTCCGGCGCGTGAGGTGGAAAGACCCATTTTTGCTTTGCACCACATTCTTCTGTGAGCTCTTCGATATGGAGTCCTGCTTGGGCGATTTTTGTTACAATTTCTCCTAACGTCCATCTGCGAATCGTATTTTTAGGTAAAGAGGAGCGCTCTGCTTCTGATAAGAGCATACCGTATGCTACATCTACTTCGATTACATCTTCATAAAAGTAATTGCCATTTGCGATTGCTTGGTTATTTTCTATTTGCAGAAGTTTTGTATACATCGGATGATAGTCGCGTAAAAGGAATGTTCCACCTTGTTTTAGTAATTGAGAAATAAGTGTAAATAAAGGCTCTAAATCTATGAAATAGTGGAGCACACCAAGCTCAAGTAATACTACGTCGAATGAGCCTATTGTTTCTGGTAAATCTAGTACATCAGACACGATGTATTCAATATGTGTTTTAGCGGCTGCGGCAAGTTCTTTAGCATATTTCGCATTGCTCTCTGAAATATCGACAACCGTTACTTCTGCCCCTAATAATGAAAGGGCAACCGCCTTACTTCCTTTTGATCCCATTAAATTTATAATTCGTTTTCCTCGCACTTCACCGATGTAAGGCAAATAATAAGCGACCTCGGCAGTAGGGTTTTCCCGTATTTGCTTGCCGAAAGAATGCGGCGTTCCGTGGCGGTTTGTCCAAGCTTCATAAGCGGCTTTACTCCAGCCCGCTTTATTTTTTGCGCTTAATTGCTGTTGATTCAAAAAGACCTCTCCTTTCCATGAAGATGTATAAGTTCTTCGTAAACATGGAATTTCCTTTCGATGGAATGAATTGTAATTTTTTTTGCAATAAAACGAACGAATAGTTTGATTTTTCTGTATGATATTATAAAATGTAAATTATATATGAAAAGCGTTGAAGAGGAAAAGTAGAATGAAATCATTCTTTCCAGAGAGCTTCGGTAGCTGAGAAGAAGCAAGAATACTCATTTGAACAATGGCCTCTGAGCTTCGTCCTGAACTTATCACTTGATAATAGTAGGCGACGACGAGTGTTGGCTCTCGTTATCAAAGTCACAGTATACGAGCAATAGTTGCTCCGTACTTGCAGAGGTCAATCGTGTGAGCGATTGACGAAATAAGGTGGTACCACGACTGTATATACAGCCTCGTCCTTATCTTTTTAAAAGATAGGGGCGAGGCTTTTTTATTTTTAAAGGGGGGCATGTAGGATGAATATTTTTATTGGAGGCGCTTGGCCATATGCAAATGGTTCATTGCACCTTGGTCATATTGCTAGTTTACTGCCAGGAGATATTTTAGCACGTTATTACCGTCTAAAAGGAGACAATGTGTTATATGTATCAGGAAGTGACTGTAACGGTACACCGATTGCAATTCGTGCTAAGCAGGAGAGAGTAAGTGTAAAAACAATTGCGGATCGCTATCATGAGGAATTTGAACAATGTTTTCAGAAGTTAGGTTTTTCCTATGATTGCTATACACGTACTGACTGTGTTCATCATCATGAAGTAGTTCAGAACATTTTCTTAGAGCTTTTAGAAAAGGGGCTTATTTATAAAAAGAAGGTGGAGCAAACATATTGTGAGACTTGTGCGCAGTTTTTGCCGGACCGTTATGTGGAAGGGATTTGTCCGCAATGCGGCGCACAGGCGCGTGGTGATCAGTGCGATGCATGTTCTGCTATTTTGGATCCGATAGATTTATTAGAGAAAACATGTAAGTTGTGCGGCAGTGTGCCGACAATTAAGGAGACAGAGCATTTTTATTTTGCACTAACGTCATTACAGAAGCAATTAGAAGAGTATATAGAAACGGTGAAACAGAATGGCACGTGGCGTGAGAACGCCGTGCAGCTGGCGCAGCGATATTTACAAGAAGGATTACAGGATCGTGCTGTTTCAAGAGATTTGCCAATTGGAGTAAGCGTTCCGGTTGCTGGGTACGAAGAGAAGAAGGTGTACGTTTGGATTGAGGCTGTGTCTGGTTATTATTCAGCAAGTAAACAATGGGCACAAGAAATAAACTGTGATGATACACCATTTTGGCAAGAGGATACACGGACGTATTATGTGCATGGCAAAGATAATATTCCATTTCATACAATTATTTGGCCAGCTATTTTGCAGGGAATACAAGCGAAAGCATTACCAGAATATATTGTTTCTAATGAATATTTAACGGTGGAAAAAAGGAAGTTATCTACGAGTAGGAACTGGGCTGTATGGATACCAGACATGTTAAAGGAATATAATCCTGATTCGATACGCTATTTTTTAACTATAAACGCACCAGAAAATCGAGATACAGATTTTTCGTGGCGAGAGTTTATTTATAGTCATAATAGTGAATTGTTAGGAGCATATGGAAACTTTGTTAATAGAACGCTGAAGTTTCTTGAAAAATATTACGAGAATACTGTACCAACTGGACACATCAATCAAGAAATTGAAGAAAAGCTAAAAGGATTATATATGGAAGCAGGGCGATTGATTGAAAAAGCGCATTTTAAACAAGCGCTAGAAATAATTTTTGAAACGATTCGTTATGCTAATAAATATTTCGATGAGAGACAGCCTTGGAAACAAATAAAAGAGGACAAGAGAGCCTGCGATGAAACAATGCGAAATTGTGTTCATTTCATTATAAACTTTACACAAGTATTAGCGCCGTTTCTTCCGTTTTCATCTGCACAAGTACAACAAATGTTAGAGGTTTCTCAGAGCAAATGGAATTACGTCACTGAATGTCCAGCTTATATTTCGAATGTATCACCGTTATTTGAACGTATCGATGTGAAGAAAATTGAGGAAGAAGTGGAAAAACTGTATGGGTCTTTAATATAAAAAAATAGCACCGATTGTGGTGCTATTTTTTTATTAAAGTATATAATCACTTTCCTTACAAAAATGTAAGCTTATTGTAAGCCATTGCGATAGTAGTTTCGACAACATTTTTATACAATAAAGATACAAAATTAGTACGTTATAGAAGATTGAATATCAGCAAGAAAAGGAGAGGGCGACATGGAATGGATTCATGAATTATTTCAACAATACGGGTACTATGTTGTACTCGTTGGACTGTTGTTAGAGTATATTGCATTTCCGTTTCCGGGAGAGCCAACATTAGTGTATGCAGGATATTTAGTGCATACAGGTGAGTTACACTTAACATTATTAATCTTCTTCTCTTTTCTAGGGACAAGCGTTGGTATGACCATTCAATATTTTGTAGGAAACAAGCTCGGTATGCCATTTATTCAAAGGTACGGAAAGTATGTCTTTTTAACGCAGCGTAAAATTGATTTAACGCGGAAGTGGTTCGATAAGTATGGGTATTCCCTAATATTTATTGCATTTTTTATTCCTGGTGTGCGTCATTTTACAGGGTACTTTGCAGGTATTATTAGTTTACCATTTCGCCGCTTTGCGATAACAATTTATTCTGGGGCATTATTTTGGGTGTCATTCTTCTTAGTAGGCGGTTATTGGTTAGGTGGAAACATAGATGCTATTTTTGGAGTGTTTGAAGATCATATCGGAAAGATTATTATCGGTGTTGTTGTGGTTGTGGCAGTAGGTTTAGCGGTAAAATTTCGCAAACAAATTAGACGTGCACTTGTGCAAACAGTAAATTAAAAATATCCATTCTATGTCGAAAAAGGTGGTCTCTGAAATGCANNTGCATTTCAGAGACCACCTTCTTTTTTATTACGAATTACTTTCCATTTGAACGTGGTTTTCATCTTGTAGTAAATCAAAGATATCTGCTAAGCAAAATGCGATAAACCAAGTCCAAAGACCATGGAAGAATGCTGTACTAAGTTGCAGAGGTAAATCATAAGTTGTTGTTGAAAATGAGATACAACCGCCGACAATTCCAATCATCGTTAAGAGTGTCGTTTTTCTTGCGTTTTCTTCCGGATTGAAAAGAAAGAAAGTAAACGCACCTAAAATTGAAGCGCTTACAATAGAATCGATTCCATTCATATATAAATTTTCACCAGTATGAGTATTTGTCCAAAAGCATACGAGACCACCTGCTACGGCAAATAATGTTGCAATTATAAATCTAATTCGTTTGTTCATACGTTCATCTCCTTTATCATCATCATTTGAACAGGAGGACCTGAATTTTAATTAATAAAAATTAAATAAGAAGATATAGTTATTATCTACTTTTATGATATATACATAGTATAACATGTTTTAGATTTGAATAAAAATAATTATCTGATATTTCCAGTTTTTGATGTTTCAAATAGCTATAAACATCATTCTATTTTCTTCTATATCATAAAGTGAAACTTCCATCAGTTGCTTTTACTGAACTCTTTTATATGCAAATAAAAACGCAAGGATTTCCTCCTTGCGTTTTGTTATATACGTTTAAATCGTCCAACCACTTCTACTGTTTCTGTAATGTTAATAAAAGCATGGCTATCAACGTGGCGGATTAGACGTTTAATTTCTCCTAATTCATAGCGCGTAACAATTGTGTAAATCACTTTTTTCTTATGATCTGTATATCCACCGACAGCATCAACCATTGTTACACCGCGAATCCCGTTTTGTAGTAATGCTTTTTTAATGGCACTTCCTTTTTCTGTAACGGTCATCACTGTTAATTTAATGTGCTTTGTATGAATAGAATCGATGACTTTACTTACAACAAATCGGCTGATAAGTGTGTAAAGTGTAATATCCCATCCAAAAATAAAACCACCGACTGCAAGTAGAATAAGGTTAAAGCCAAAAGTAATGGATCCAATGGAAATATCCCTATGTTTTGCTACAATTAATCCAATAATATCGAATCCACCTGTTGAAGAGGCAAAACGGAAAATGATTCCCGTTGCAGCTCCGCAAAGTATACCACCAAAAACAGAAGACAACAAAACATCCTCAGAAAGTTGATGAACTGGAATGATATTCATAGCAAGAGTCGATGCAGCAAGAAAGTATGCTGTTAAAAAAGTTGTTTTCTTTCCTAAATAAAAATAGCTAAGAAAGAGCAGTGGAATGTTTAATAAAAAGATGAGTGCACCAATGCTATAGTGCATTAAGTAACCGATAATCATCCCAACGCCAGCAAAGCCGCCACTAATCATGTGGTGTGGAATAAAAAACATATTCATTGAAATTGCATAGAGGATTGAAGCGACTGAAATAACAACAAGTTGAATGATGAATTCTAAATGCAATGTTTTTGCGGCTGGGAATGCTAAAAAGGCGGTATCGGGAACGTAATCGGCGTCTCCTAGTTGGCCCATAGTCTGTTTTCATCTCCATATTCGTTTTTGATTACAAGAAGAGAATAATGCTTTTTTCAAACACTGGCAATAGTTTTATTATTATACGAAAATTTTATAAAATTTTTACAATTTAAGTGCATAAATAAAAACATGAATATGTAAAATATAAGGAATTTACATGTTGAGGTAGTATGATATAATCCTGTCATAAGGATGTGAAGAGATGGAATTCCTATTGCAAGATGCAATGTTATGTATATCTGTTGTAACAACGGCACTTTGTTTATTAGAAGTCTTATTTCTCACTAATGTTTCACGTTTTGTACGTCAGCAAACATATAGAGGTAGACAGAAAGCTTTCGCAGTCGTTGAAACATGTGAGGAGCATATAGGGAATAGCTTACTTTTCTCTATCTTTTATAAACATGGAATGGCCCACTCAGTTCGCAGGCAAGAAGCAAGCGGAGAGAGTGACGATGTAGGTCCGTATATAACCAATGTTTCGCTAACGAATTAAGAAACATTGGAGGAATATATATATGTTTAAATCATACCGAGCTTGGCTCGTAAGTTTATCTTTATTACTTGTTGTTGTTTTATCTGGTTGTAGTAATGCGAATGCAAATGCAGGACCAGTGGATGCGAATAGTCCAGGATTTTGGAATCACTTTATTGTATATCCAATTTCTGTTATGCTGCAGTTTGTGGCGCACCATTTGCCGAATCATAGCTTTGGGATTGCCATTATCATTATTACGATTGTAGTTCGTACAATATTACTGCCGCTGACGATTACGCAATATCGCAGCCAATTAAAAACGAAAAAAATGCAGCCAAAGCTTCAGAAATTGAAGGAAAAGTATGGCGATACGACGAAGAATCCGGAAAAACAAAAGCAATATCAACAAGAAATGATGACTTTAATGAGAGAGGACGGTGTAAACCCGCTGATGGGTTGTTTACCATTGCTGCTGCAAATGCCGGTCTTCTCAGGATTGTACTATGCAATTAGTCACACGGAAGAGATTCGTTCATCTTCTTTCTTATGGGTAAATTTAGGACATGCAGATCCTTATCACATTTTACCTGTCCTTGCTGCTATGTCAACATTCCTGCAAATGAAAGTATTTCAGTCTAATATGACAGGAGAGCAAAGCCAAGTATTAAAAGTCCAGCAGTTTATAATGCCGGCAATGATTTTATTTATGGGATCAGCTGCACCATCAGGACTTGTCTTGTACTGGATTACAAGTAACCTATTTACTGTGATTCAAACTATAGTATTGAGGAAAGTTATGGATCGTGAAGATGTACAAGTGCAAGGGCAAGGGGCATAAGAAAAATTTATTTTTATAAATAAGACAGTGCTTGTGAGAGCACTGTCTATTTTTTGTGATTTCGATATACGAAATTGATGCATGAATGTAATGACCACTTGTTATCGGCTTGATTATGAAGGGGCTTGGAGGTTAACAGAGAGGAACTTTACATCTGTTATATTATACTGAGATAATTTGTATGTGTAATATAAAACACGCTTGCATTTTTTCAAAAATTCAATATAATGAACAGTAACAACAATATTCGACAAAAGTATTGATAAGGACATGATCTATTTTTTACGATTCTCAGAGAGGGAAGTCTTAGGCTGTGAACTTCCTAATACGAAAGAATAGTTTACCACCTTTGAACTGCAGCAGTGAACGAACATCTAGTAATTGTTTGCCGGCAACAGCCGTTATCTGAAACTTGAGCAATTGGCGCTTTGTGTCTTCGTGTCAATTGGAACAAGGGTGGAACCGCGAATCAAACACTCGTCCCTTTTTTAGGGAGGAGTGTTTTTTTATTTTATTTAGATCAAACTAGGATTATAGGGAGGAGACGCAGTATGCATCACGATGACAAAAATAAAATTGGTCTAACAGTCGCATTATCAATCGTTGTCGGAACAATTATCGGCTCTGGGGTATTTATGAAGCCAGGTAAGGTACTGGATTACGCAGGAAGTTCTAACATGGCAATCTTTGCTTGGGTAGTAGGGGGGATTTTGACCTTAGCAAGTGGTTTAACTGTTGCAGAAATTGGAGCGCAAATTCCGAAAAATGGTGGCTTGTATACGTATTTAGAAGAGATTTACGGAAGATTTTGGGGTTATTTATCTGGATGGATGCAAACACTTGTATATGGACCAGCAATTATTGGAACATTAGGATTGTATTTTAGTTCGTTAGTTTTAAACTTTTTCCATATTGATAAAGTGTGGAATTTACCAATTGCGATTGGAACAGTTGTATTTCTTGGTGCTGTAAATAGTGTTGGAACAAAGTATGGGGGTATTGTTCAAACTGTGACAACAGTTGGGAAAATGATCCCGGTTGTACTTATTATTGTGATGGGATTTTGGAAAGGGGACAGCGATATATTTAACGTCGTTGTACCAGCGTCCGCAAATCAAAGTATTGGGATGGCAATTTTGGCAACATTATTTGCATATGATGGTTGGATTTTACTAGCGTCTATCGGCGGTGAAATGAAAAATCCAACAAAGCTATTGCCAAAAGCGCTGATAATTGGAATCCTTGTAGTAACAGCAGCGTATGTGTTGATTAATATGGCATTATTAAAAGTGTTACCAGCTCCGCAAATTGTTGCACTTAGTGAGAATGCAACAGCGAAAGCGGCTGAAATGTTATTAGGTGAATACGGTGGGAAATTAATTAGTATTGGGGTTATCGTTTCAATTTTCGGATGTTTAAATGGAAAAATTTTAACATTCCCACGCATTCCAGTATCAATGGCAGAACTTGGTCAGCTACCGTTTTCAAAATTTATTGCGAAAATTAATGATAAGTTTAAAACGCCAGCAAATGCAATTTTTGTAGAGATTCTACTTGGTATTATTTTAATGATTGTAAGTGACCCGAATAAATTGTCCGAGATTTCCGTATTTATTATTTATATTTTCTATGTGATGACATTTATCGGTGTATTCATTTTACGAAAACGTAATGCAGGACAAAAGCGTGAATATAGTGTTCCTTTATATCCAATCGTACCAATCATAGCAATTTTAGGATCATTCTTTGTAATTGGAAGTGCGATTATTAATGATCCAATCAGTTGTTTCTTGTCAATTGGTATCGTATTAACTGGATTACCAGTGTATTGGTATTTGAATAAGAAAGAGGCAAATTTGAATAAGAAAAAGGTAAGTTAGTCGATAATGAATTTTGAAATAGGCATCTTTTGGAGATGCCTATTTTTTTGTGCAAGGATGTTGAAAGAGATTGTGGAATATGTTGTTAAAAGGAGGTGTTTACAGTATTAACGTCTGTTGTCGAATTTATCTTTATGATTGCACCACTTGCATTGCTTGCCTTTGTGTTTCGATGGATTCGTTTTATTTATATAAACTCAGAAGAACAAATAAAACAAAATGAACAAATTATTTCGTTGTTATCGGATATAAAGAATCAAAATGAAGAACGGACATGAGTGGGAATACATGTCCGTTTTTTTAATAACGTAATTTCATTAATATGCTTCGAATTTCCTCATCGTTCATAAATAAATCATGATGCTTTTCTGTAATTTTCGCAAGGGCAACGTCATGATAGAAAAATTCTGTGAAAAATTTAACGAATGGCTGAGACATTGTTTTCATTGCTTGCCATGAGTTTTGCTCAACACCTGCAAATAAAATTTCATGATCATCGATAATGATGAGTAAAAAGCGTTCAAGTGCATCATGTTCTTCTGTTGGGATGAGAAGATGAATTTGTTCTAGTGTTGTATGAAGATTCCCTACAACAAGTGCTTCTATCTCTACACCTTGCTTTTTCTTCTCTTCTAATAACGGCATATATTCTAGGAACGTATCATTCCATGCAGACATACGGATGGATTTCTTTGCTTCCTGCACAAGGTGTTTACTTTGCGCATGAATAGAAGACTGTATTTTTAAGCTCCAAACACGGTCATCTGTATATATTTTTTTCGATACGTTGTTTTGTAACTCTTCAATATTTGATTGAAATTCTGCGGTTAACTTTTCGATAGCAAGCTGCAGCGGCAAGGCGATATATAGTTTTTTCTTTTCAGAAACAGAATCCATCACCATGCCTTTATCAATAAGACGTGCCAATACTTCGTATATCTTTGCTTTCGGAACACCAGAATACTTCACGATGCTCGTTGCATCAAGCGGCTCTTCGCTTGAAACGAGGACTTCGTATGCTTGACTTTCATATTGTGAAAAACCGAATCTTTGTAACATAGTTCCTCCTGAACGAAAATTTCTTCTTTCTTAAGAATAAGGAACTCTCTTCGTGAATACAAGGGAAGAAGCTTCTTCTCTTGTGATTGAAACAGAAACACAGGTATCTCATTTAGAAAAAGTGCCAGGAACGATGAAGCAATTAACAGTGGAAATGAGCGATTTGGAAAAGCTAGTAGAACAGTTTAAAATAGAAAATTGAAATTTAGGCTGTCGGGATTTTTCCGACAGCCATTTTTTGAGGTGAATTTCTGTTGTATATTGTCGGAAGGCCTTTATCCCGCATTAACGGGCAGTAAAGGATGGAGAAGAGAGGGGAAGAAAACTGCCCCACTTCCGCCGATATATTGAGATTGTAACTCTTTTCATATTTAATTATGGACAGCTTGGAATGTGAGGATGCCGTTACTTTCTGTTACCATTAATGTCCCGCCAATAGCTTGTGTTGTATATTGATGAGATGTACGATCAGTTAATCCAAGTTGTTCTAAAATAGACATAACACCTTGCTGACCAAGAGAAGGGTCTAAACTCAAAATAACAAGACCTACCGTTGCATAAAAGGCTGAAGTGTCTTGTTCAGAAGCATCTGAACCGACAACAGCAACAGCACCGATATTGCCGTTAGATTTATAAATTGTCATGCCAAATCCTAAACCATTGCTGAATGTTCCATTGTACGTAACAGTTGCTTGATCCTCTGTGAATAGCTTAACATTTCCTAAGTTATATCCGGATGGCTTTCCAAGACGGTTAAAAGTGGAAACATATTCTTGGATAGTTCGAGTTGTCTCAGCTTGTTCTGGTTGATGTGGATTAGGTTGGCCCGGTTGAGGAGCAGGTTGTGGGTTTGGGGTAGGAGCCGGGGCTGGTATTTGTTCTGGTGGAACTGGCTTTTCAATTGGAGGAGAAGAAGTTGGTTTGTCTTTCTCTTTCTCACACGCTGTTGTTCCTAGCAGAAGACTTCCTGCTAATAATAAGGTAATAAATAAACGTTTCATAATCCACTTCCTTTCAAAGTTGCGAAAATGCGATTTCTTGCAGAAGTCATATCAATATATGCAGGGCGGACAGAAAAGAGTTACGGTAGATAAGCATATTCTGGGGAAATAAAGTAAAACTTCCATCAGTGGGGGGCATCCCCCACTGATGGTTAGTTGAACCAATCGGGCTTTTACGGGTAGCAATTTTTTGAGGTGAATTTCTGTCGTATATTGTCGAAAGGTCTTTATATTGTGTCGAAGCGCCGATATATTGTAAAAAGCGCCGATATATTTTTAGTTATGGAGAAAATTTTGTACAATAGTAAAGAATCTACAGAAGAGGTGAACAGAAATGGCAATTGTTGATGTTACCATTATTCCAGTTGGAACAGGCACTACAAGTGTAAGTGAGTATGTAGCGGAAATACAAAAAGTACTTGAGAAAAATGCAGATCGCGTGAAGTATCAATTAACACCAATGAATACAATTATTGAAGGAGAACTTCCGGTGTTATTTGAAGTCATTCAACAAATGCATGAGGTTCCATTTTCTAAAGGCGCAGGTCGCGTAGCAACAAATATTCGTGTTGATGACCGCCGTGATAAAGTCAGCTCCATGGAGAAGAAGTTACAGTCTGTACAGTCGAAGTTATAGAGTGGAACTAATCGGGATTTTACTGCCCGAATAGGAGAAGCAGCGAAATAAGGCTGCTTCTTTTTTAATATGACTTAAAAAAGTAGGACAAGAAAATTGTTTCTATCTTTAAATTTATTTACTATCAAATATGAAGAAATGAGAAGGGAGCTAGAGGGATGAGTGACAAATTTCAAGAACAGTTTGACGGCTTGCTACAGAAGTATACAGAGCTATTATTAGGAGAGAGCAACGAAGAATATAAACAAAAGGTTGAGAAATGGGCGTTATATTCGTATATTGCTAAAACGATGCCAGCTCTTGTAAAGCATTGGAATGAAACGTATCCAGATGCAAAAGAAGAGATGGTAAAGTTAATTACAGAAATTAAAAAGCGAAATGATGAGCATAGACAAAATAAGTGAAAAATAGGAAAAGGCTACTTGTATAAGTGGTCTTTTCTTATTTTTGATGAATAGGCATATGAGTTATTTTTATATAATGTTTGTTTATCTGTATACCACTTTTTATATGAAATGGAAGGAGTGTTTATAGAGAGGAGAAGATGTTAAAAAGCATTTGTCGAAATTATTTTTTGAAGAAGGCATTTTACTATATTGTTACCCACCCCCCCGAAATTTCTGTATGTCGAAAAAAATTTTATTTCGTATTTTTCCTTTTAAAATTCAATTATACATACATTCTTGTATTATTATGTTAATTATCTAAATAATTATTTGTATCAAATAATTTTAAACAATGATATAATTTAGAAGAGGGGTAAAAAACAGACAAAGTACAGTCATAGGGGTGAAATACATGGAACAATTAATGCGTAATTCTTTCTTGTTTTTATCAAAAAATAAAGCGTTAACAAAACTAGCGAAAAAATACGGTTTACGTTTTGGAGCAGGACGCTTTGTTGCGGGGGAAACAATTGATTTAGCAGTAGCTGCAATTAAAGATTTAAACAAACAAAACCTTTGCGTTACGATCGACTATTTAGGGGAATTTGTTGATAACGAAGCAGAGGCAAATGAAATGGCGGATGAATCGATTGAAGCGATTCGTGCAATCGGTCGCGAAAAGCTAGATTCTCAGCTTTCATTAAAAATGACTTCTATGGGTTTAGATATCTCAGAAAATTTAGTTATGAACAATATGCGCCGTATTTTAGATGCAGCGAAAGAAAACGGTGTGTTTGTAACAATTGATATGGAAGATTATTCACGTTGCGGAAAAACAATTGATATCTTCATGAAATTAAGAGAAGAATATGATAATGTTGGTACAGTAATTCAAGCGTATTTATATCGAACAGAGAAAGATATAGATGATTTGAATGCGTATCATCCAAATTTACGTCTTGTAAAAGGGGCGTATAAAGAGTCTGAAGAAGTTGCATTCCCAGAGAAGAAAGATGTAGATGACAATTATAAAAAGATTATTAGAACGCACTTATTAAATGGTAATTATACAGCAATCGCTTCACATGATGATGCAATTATTGAATATACAAAAAAACTTGCTGAAGAATACAACATTTCTCGTGATCAGTTTGAATTCCAAATGTTATTCGGCATTCGTACAGAGCGTCAACTTGAGCTTGTGAAAGAAGGATATAAAATGCGCGTGTATGTACCATATGGAAACGACTGGTACGGCTACTTCATGCGTCGCTTAGCAGAACGTCCAGCTAACGTAGCATTCGTATTAAAAGGAATGGTTAAAAAATAACCAAGGAAGTTTAAACTTCCTTGGTTATTTTAATTGTTCAAAAGCATAGTCCGCCATCTTTTTTGCATCAGGGTACAGTGTTTTGCGGCCAGAAGAGAGGACAACGGTAATAACCCTTTTCCCGTCTTTCTCATCTACTGTAGCGACTGTATATTCTGCTAATGTAGAAAGACCGCTTTTGCTTCCAATCGCATGTGGATCAGCGTACAGTTCTTCACGTCCATAGTTTGCGATTTTTTTCGTTTGCATGGATGTATGTATAGTTGTATGAATGGTATTCATATCTTGTAAGACTTCTGGATACTTTAATACTTTTTTTGTAATAAGTGCTAAATCATATGGTGAAATTTTATTTCCAAGCGCATCAGCCCCGCTTGCATTTTTAAACGTTGTATGTGTCGCTCCGAGCTGTTTTGCTCGTTCATTCATCATTTTTGCGAATTTTTCTTTGGAACCGGCGATATGTTCTGCGATCGATTCAGCGATTGGATCGGCGCTAATAACAAGCATCAACTTTAATGCCTCATCGCGCTTTAGCTTTTCTCCAGCATGTAGTGTAATTTTTTTACTTTGGCTTTCTGTTTTTATTGCATGTTCTGTAACGGTAATTTCTTCATCTTCTTTTACATTTTCTAGTAGAAGAAGAGCAGTCATCATTTTCGTTACACTTGCTGGGTAGGAGCGTTCATGTTCACGTTTTCCATATAAAACTTCTCCTGTATTTGCATCAATTGTCACGCCGTACTTTCCGTATATATCAGGCTGGGCAGCTCTGGCTACTTTTTGTCTGTGCGCATATAAGGAAAAAATCATCGCAATAAATAATGTAGCAGTAATAACAAGTAGTGTAATCGTTCGTTTCATTCTGTACCCTCTTTTATGTATGGAATAGGCAGCGATATAGCCTATTTTTCATTATGCCACGTTCGCTGCCTATAGTTGTACTCTTATTTTTCACCCATGTTTTGTTTTTTATATTGCTGATTGTTTCCTTGTCGGCCTTTTTCGATGCCGCGATCAACTGGACCAGCATTTCCTGTTACGCTTGTAGAACTAATACCTGCTTTTGATGGGTTTTTCTTAATTTTAGCCATAAGTTATGCCTCCGTGTGATCAATTTTATGGATTTTTAAAGTGTAACTAACCTTTTTAGGAGAAGGTGTTTTAAGAAAGGAAGTTCACTACATATCATGCCCAAAATATAAAAAAGAAATAAGTTCAGAAAATTTTATCTTTAAATATATTGCGAAAATTTAAACAATATCATATATTTATTAGTAGAGGCTCATTCATAGATTGCGACGTTTGTCGAAAAATTGAATGAGCATTCATTCAAGAATAAGGGGGAGAATTGGATGTTCCAAATTAAAAAGGCTGCAGTTCTTGGTTCTGGTGTAATGGGTTCTGGAATTGCTGCGCATTTAGCTAACATCGGTATACCGACATTATTGCTTGATATTGTACCGCCAACGCTTACAAAAGAGGAAGAAGCGAAGGGACTTACATTAGAACATAAAAGTGTACGAAATCGTTTCAGTAACGGAGCGCTGCAAAAATTGTTAAAGCAAAAACCAGCTCCTCTTACAATGAAAGAAAACTTAACGTTAATTGAAGCTGGCAATATGGAAGATGATATGGAGCGCCTTGCTGACGTTGATTGGATTATCGAAGTTGTTGTTGAAAATTTGGAAATTAAAAAGAAAGTATTTGAGAAAGTAGACGCTGTTCGCAAGTTAGGTTCTATTGTTAGCTCAAATACATCGGGTATTTCCGTTGAAAAAATGGTAGAAGGGCGTTCAGACGATTTCAAAAAACACTTCTTGGGAACGCACTTTTTTAACCCTCCACGTTATTTAAAACTTCTTGAGATTATACCGACAAAAGAAACGGCTCCTCATGTGTTAGACTTCATGAAATTATTTGGCGAAGATGGACTTGGAAAAGGTGTTGTTGTTGCAAAAGACACACCAAACTTTATTGGAAACCGCATCGGTACGTACGGACTGCTTGTAACGCTGCAAGAAATGCTAAAACGCGGTTATAGCATTGGCGAAGTAGATTCAGTAACAGGTCCGTTAATTGGTCGTCCGAAAAGTGCAACGTTCCGCACATTAGATGTTGTCGGATTAGATACGTTTGTTCACGTTGCAAATAACGTATATGAAAACGTACAAGAAGAAGAGCGTGAAGTCTTCAAAGTGCCAGCTTTCATGCACGACATGTTAGAACGAAAATGGCTTGGAAGTAAGACAGGTCAAGGCTTCTTCTTAAAACAAGGAAAAGAGATTTTAGAGTTAAATCCTGAAACGATGGAATACGAGGCTCGTAAAAATTTGAACGCGGCTTCTGTTGAATTAAGTAAACAGGAAAAAGGATTAGCAAACAAATTGAAAGCGCTTGTATACGCAAAAGACCGCGCTGGCGAATTGTTATGGAACATTATTACGCCAACTCTTCTATATTCAGCAAAGCTTATGAAAGAAATTGCTGATGATATTGTTGCAATTGATAATGCAATGAAATGGGGCTTTGGCTGGGAGCAAGGACCATTTGAAATTTGGGATGCAATTGGCGTTGAGAAGTCCGTTCAGAAAATGGAGGAAGACGGTCAAGTTGTTCCAGCGTGGGTAAAAGAAATGATCGAGAAAGGCATTACATCGTTCTATAAACATGATAATGGTGAGAGCTATTACTATGATAACGGTGAATATAAACAAATCGTTCGTAATAAAAAGGCAATTTCTCTAAAACAACTGAAAGAGAAAAATGGCGTACTGAAGAAAAATAGCGGTGCGAGCCTTATTGATTTAGGCGATGGCATCCTTTGCTTAGAATTCCATTCAAAGAGCAACGCAATCGGTATGGATATTACGCAAATGATTAATTACGCTGTCGATGAAGTTGAGAAGAATTATAAAGGACTTGTCATTGGAAACCAATCGAAGAATTTCTGCGTTGGTGCGAACCTTGCGATGATTTTAATGGAAGCGCAAGATGACAATTATTTTGAAATTGAGTGGGTCGTGAAAAACTTCCAAGATGCAATGATGAAAATGAAGTACTGCTCAAAACCAGTCGTGGCAGCGCCTTATGGGATGACACTTGGCGGCGGTACAGAGGTTTGCTTACCGGCAGCTAGCATTCAAGCGTCTAGTGAAACGTACATGGGATTAGTAGAAGTCGGTGTTGGTTTAATCCCTGGCGGAGGCGGTAACAAAGAGTTATACATTAAACATTTGAATAAAATGGCAAACGGTGTTGAGTTTGACCTGCAAAAAGTTGCAAATAAAGTGTTTGAAACAGTAGCGATGGCGAAAGTTTCAACATCTGCACAAGAAGCAGCTTCTCATAACTTCTTAGGCGATAAAGATGGTATTAGCGTCAATGGCGATCACTTACTATATGATGCAAAACAAAAGGCACTTGCTTTATATGAAGCGGGCTATAAAGCACCAATTCGTAAAAAGATCCCAGTTGTCGGTGAAACAGGATATGCAACGCTCGTGCTTGGGGCAGAAGCAATGCACTTATCTGGCTATATTTCCGAACATGACTTACACATTGCGAAAAAACTCGCATATGTCATTGCTGGTGGAAAAATCCCATATGGAACAGAAGTTGATGAACAATATTTATTAGATGTGGAACGCGAAGCATTTATCAGTTTAGTGAGCGAAATGAAATCACAAGCAAGAATGCAGCACATGCTTGTAAAAGGAAAACCATTACGTAACTAAGGAGGACGAGTGTTCATGAGAGAAGCTGTTATTGTTGCAGGGGCAAGAACGCCAGTTGGGAAAGCGAAGAGAGGATCATTAAAAACAGTACGTCCTGATGATTTAGGGGCATTAGTTGTAAAAGAAACATTAAAACGTGCGAATAACTATGACGGTCCAATTGATGATTTAATTTTTGGCTGTGCGACGCCAGAAGCAGAGCAAGGTTTAAATATGGCGCGTAATATTGGTGGATTAGCAGGACTTTCTTATAATGTTCCGGCTATTACAATTAACCGTTACTGTTCTTCTGGACTGCAAAGTATTGCTTTTGGTGCAGAGCGTATTATGCTTGGGCATTCGGAAGCAGTATTATCTGGCGGCGCTGAATCTATGAGTTTAGTGCCGATGATGGGACACGTTGTTCGTCCGAACAACCGTCTTGTTGAAGCAGCTCCAGAATATTATATGAGCATGGGACATACAGCGGAGCAAGTAGCAGTGAAATATGGAATTTCCCGTGAAGAGCAAGATGCATTTGCAGTAAGAAGCCATCAGCGTGCAGCAAAAGCATTAGCGGAAGGAAAGTTTGTGGATGAAACAGTACCGGTGGATGTAACACTTCGCACTGTTTCGGCAAATAACAAATTACAAGAAGAAACAATTGTGTTCTCACAAGATGAAGGTGTAAGAGCAGATACGACGTTAGATATTCTTGGGAAACTACGACCAGCATTTAACGTGCGCGGTTCAGTAACAGCTGGCAATTCTTCGCAACTGAGCGATGGCGCAGCAGCAGTACTACTGATGGATCGTGAAAAAGCAGTAAGCGACGGACTAAAGCCGCTTGGAAAATTCCGCTCCTTCGCAGTAGCTGGTGTACCGCCAGAAGTAATGGGAATCGGTCCAATTGCAGCGATTCCAAAAGCGTTAAAATTAGCAGGCTTAGAACTATCTGATATCGGCTTATTTGAACTAAATGAAGCATTCGCTTCTCAATCGATTCAAGTTATTCGCGAACTTGGACTAGATGAGGAAAAAGTAAACGTAAACGGCGGAGCGATTGCACTTGGACATCCACTTGGATGTACAGGAGCGAAATTAACATTATCTCTTATTCATGAAATGAAGCGCCGTAATGAGCAGTTCGGCATCGTGACAATGTGTATTGGTGGCGGAATGGGTGCTGCTGGAGTGTTTGAATTATTGTAAAAGCGAAATCACTATAAATAGATAGCATTTCAAAATGGAAGCGACTAAAGGGTATAAAAACAAACAAAGAAGGGCTAGCTTCTCTCACAACAAGAGAAGCAGCCTATGAAAATATGAAGGAGGAAATTTTTCATGGAAAAAATAGTAGGAAGTGCAGTAAAAGGCGGCAGCTTTTTAGTTGATGATTTTACAATTGATCAAGTGTTTACACCTGAAGATTATACAGATGAGCATAAAATGATCGCGAAAACGACAGAGGACTTTATCGTAAATGAAGTACTGCCAGAGCTTGAATATTTAGAGCAGCATGAGTTTGATCGTTCCGTTCGTTTATTAAAAGAAGCAGGTGAGCTTGGATTATTAGGTGCTGATGTACCAGAAGAGTACGGCGGCATTGGCCTTGATAAAGTTAGCTCTGCGTTAATTGCAGAAAAATTTTCGCGTGCGGGCGGCTTTGCGATTACGCACGGTGCTCACGTAGGGATTGGATCGTTGCCAATCGTATTATTTGGTAACGAGGGGCAAAAGAAACAATATCTTCCTGCATTAGCAACAGGCGAAAAGTTAGCTGCGTACGCATTAACTGAACCAGGTTCTGGATCTGATGCATTAGGAGCGAAAACAACGGCTCGTTTAAATGCGGAAGGTACACACTATGTATTAAACGGTGAAAAACAGTGGATTACAAACTCTGCTTTCGCTGACGTATTCATTGTATACGCAAAAGTAGATGGCGAACATTTCACAGCGTTTATCGTAGAGAGAGAATACGCTGGCGTATCCACAAGCCCGGAAGAAAAGAAAATGGGTATTAAATGTTCTTCTACTCGTACGTTAATTTTAGAAGACGCATTAGTGCCAAAAGAAAATGTGCTTGGTGAAATTGGGAAAGGTCACGTAATCGCATTTAACATTTTAAATATCGGCCGTTATAAATTAGGTGTTGGTACAGTTGGTTCGGCTAAACGTGCTTTAGAAATTTCAGCACAATATGCAAATCAACGTCAGCAGTTTAAGCAGCCAATTGCTCGCTTCCCATTAATTCAAGAGAAGCTTGCAAATATGGCAGCAAAAATTTATGCAGCGGAAAGCTCTGTATATCGTACAGTTGGTTTATTTGAAAGCCGTATGAGTACATTATCAGAAGAAGAAGTAAAAGACGGTAAAGCTGTAGCAGCTTCTATTGCTGAATATGCAATTGAGTGTTCTTTAAATAAAGTATTTGGTTCTGAAGTATTAGATTACGTAGTAGATGAAGGTGTTCAAATTCATGGTGGTTACGGATTTATGGCAGAGTACGAGATTGAAAGAATGTACCGCGATTCTCGTATTAACCGTATTTTCGAAGGTACGAATGAAATTAACCGCTTAATCGTACCAGGTACGTTCCTGCGTAAAGCAATGAAAGGTGAATTACCACTTCTCGAAAAAGCACAAAAACTACAAGAAGAATTAATGATGATGATGCCGGAAGAAGTAGGCGATGAGCCATTAGCACTGCAAAAACATTTAGTGAAGAATGCGAAGAAAATCGGCTTAATGGTAGCTGGATTAGCTGTTCAAAAGTATGGTAAAGCTTTAGATAAAGAACAAGAAGTTCTTGTGAATATTGCTGATATCGTAAGCAACCTATACGCAATGGAATCAGTAGTTCTTCGTACAGAAAAAGCAATTAAAACAACTGGCCTTGAGAAAAACAAACAAAAAGTTCTATACACTGAAGTATTCTGCCAAGAAGCATTCAATCAAATCGAAGCAGATGCGAAAGAAACAATTATCGCTGTAGAAAATGGCGATATGCTGCGCATGATGTTATCTGCGCTTCGTAAATTTACTCGTCACACACCGCTTAACGTAATTCCGAAGAAACGTGAAATTGCGGCGAAAGTGTTAGAGGATGAGCGTTATACAGTTTAATATGTAAAAAGCAGGAGTCGTTTAGAGCGGCTCCTTTTTTCGTGTTCATCGATATATCGGCGGAAGTAGTATATTTATCGGCGTTTCGATGATGTTCAACATGCGAATCGTTGAGCGACTCCTGCTTTTTTTTTGCCCAAAAATGGAATTTTCAGTGACAAAAACTAATACCATTAGTATAATAAAACTAACATCATTAGTTTTTAAAAGGGAGCTGGAAATATGAGAATGATGCATGAGAAAACGGTATATCAATTGTCATTTTTGCCAAGAGTGTTTCCTGTGAATTGTTACTTTGTGGAGGAAGAAGACGGTTTAACTTTAATTGATGCGGCGCTGCCATATAGCGCAAAAGGCATTTTACAAGCAGCTCAAAAAATCGGAAAGCCGATTACTAATATTGTATTAACACATGCACATGATGATCACATTGGTGCGCTAGATGCATTAAAAGAAGTACTTCCTGATGTTCCTGTTTATATTTCAAAGCGGGACGCACGTTTGTTAGAAGGAGATACGACATTACAAAGAGATGAACCAAATACGCCAATAAAAGGCGGTGTACCTAAAAAAGTAAAGACAAGACCAGATGTTTTATTAGAAGATGGAGATCGAATTGGATCGCTTCTTGCGATTATGACACCGGGACATACACCAGGTTCCATGTCGTTTCTTGATACGCGAAATAACACTCTTATTGTCGGAGATGCATTTCAAACAAGAGGAGGCACTGCCGTTTCAGGACAAATGAAATTTTGGTTCCCGTTTCCTGCGATGGCAACGTGGAGTAAAGAAGTAGCATTACAGAGTGCAGAGAGATTAAGAGAATATGGGTCTTCCTTACTTGCAGCAGGACATGGAAAAATGATAAAGGATCCAGCCACGGCAATAGACCGTGCGATTGAGGAAGCAAAGCGAAATATAGAAAGCATGAAAGAAGGTTAATTTATGTCACCGAGAATAGGGCTTACATTACAGAAAATCATCGATACAGCAGCAGAAATCGCAGATGTAAACGGAATGCAAGAAGTAACATTAGCGTCATTATCGCAAAGGCTAGGGATACGCTCTCCCTCTCTATATAATCATGTGAAAGGTTTACAAGACGTACGAAAAAACCTTGGTGTTTATGGAATAGAGCAGCTGCATGAGGAGCTGAAAGAGGCGGTAGAGGGTAAAAGTATGGATGAAGCAATTCATGCATTAGGAGAAGCGTACGTGTCGTTTGTCCGAAAACATCCTGGATTGTATGAAGCAACTTTTTTACGAGATGAAGAAGTACAACAAGCAGGAGATGGAATTGTAGAGCTTTGCCTTCATGTTTTACAACACTATGGTTTAGAGGGTGAAAAAGCAATCCATGCGACGCGTGGATTAAGAAGTATTTGTCACGGATTTGCGTCGATTGAACAGCAAGGTGGATTTGGATTGCCGCTGGATTTAGATGTGAGTTTACATTTATTACTGGAAACGTTTATTAAAGGGCTACATGTAATAAAAGAATAAATAAGGGGAGAGAAAACATGAATTTTTTGCTGTTCATGCTTCTTTTTACAGTAGGTTGCGGCTTGTTAGAGATGAAAGTGCAAAAGGATGTGAAGTGAAATGTTTGCAGGACATTTTGGCTTAGCTGCAGCAGTGAAGGCAAAGTCACCGAAAATACCGCTTTGGGCTCTCATGTTAAGCACACAACTATTGGACGTGATCTTTGTGCCGCTTTATGTTTTAGGAGTAGAGACAATAGAGCCTATTGGTGGTAATGGCTATGGTGAAGCAGTGATTCATGCGGATTATTCACACTCTTTAATAGGAGCACTGTGTATTGCCTTTTTTGCAGGAATAGTGGGTATGACGTTTTGGGGAAGACGAAGTGGCTTTGTTATTGGAGCGGTAGTTTTTAGTCATTGGATCCTTGATTTACTTGTGCATCGTGCTGATTTGCCATTACTTCCAGGGAATTTCGGAGACTTACCTATGCTTGGTTTTGAGTTGTGGCGATTTCCAGCTATTAGTATCGCATTGGAATGTATTCTTATTGCATTAGGTAGTATATCATACTTTCGATATGTTGTTTCGAGTGTAGAGCAACAAAAGAAATCTATAGCAAGAGTAGCCGGCGGTGTAGTAGTTGTGTTATTAATTCTTTCGTTAATTACAGATGTAGTTGGCTTTGCGGCTTGAGTATGAATAAGAGGGAACCTTAGAAGCGATCCTAAGTTTTTTTTAGTGCATACAATCTAAAAATAAATAGATACTAAATCTTGAATGAACAAAGAAAGGAAGGCTGTTACGATGCAAAATTTAAACGAGCTTGAAGTGGAGAATTTACGTCATCTTATTGGCGGGCATGCAACAGTTATTAACAAATTACAAGAGTATGCACAAGCATGTACGGATCCGCAGCTGAAGCAGATGCTGCAAAAAGATGTGCAAGATGCACAAAATACGAAACAACAATTAATGTCTTTTCTAGGATAGGGGGGTAAAGAACATGAATGAAAAAGATATGGTAAATGATTATTTAGCTGAATTAAATGCAAGTTTAACAGGCTATGCGAATTACATTGCTCAAACGAATAACGATCAATTATATCAAACGTTAATTCAAATTCGTAATCAAGACGAAATGCGTCAACGTAATCTGTATCAATTCGCAAAACAAAAGAATTATTATCAACCAGCAGCTCCTGCTAATCCAACGATTGTTCAGCAGTTGAAGAATCAATTAAGTGCACAATAAGAAAAGAGATTTTTTAAAACGGGTGACGTGATTGAGACGTTACCTGTTTTTTTGTGAAAGTAAAAAGTTCGTGACTTTGTCGAAATTATATGCAAGGGGACATAAAACGTCCATATTATTGTGATATATTTCACAAATTGTACATGGTTTCCATGGTAAAAACTTCTATAATAAAAAGTGTAAAGAACACAACAAAAAGAAAATTACACTAAGAAGCAGGTGAGATTGTCATGAATAGAAACACAAGAAAGATTGCGATTATTGGTACTGGATTAGTTGGATCAAGCTGTGCGTATTCTATTGTGAATCAAGGAATCTGTGAAGAATTAGCGTTAATTGATCTCAATCATGAACGAGCAGTCGGCGAAGCAATGGATTTATCACACTGTATTAATTTTACAAATACAAGAACAAAAGTATATGCAGGAACTTATGAAGACTGCAAAGATATGGATATTGTTATTATTACAGCAGGACCTGCTCCAAAGCCAGGTCAAAGTCGCCTTGATACTTTAGGGGCAAGTGCGAAAATTATGGAGAGTATCGTATCAAGTGTAATGGAGAGCGGATTTGATGGCATCTTCCTAATCGCATCAAACCCAGTTGATATTATTACTTATCAAGTTTGGAAATTATCAGGTTTGCCAAGAAATCGCGTCCTGGGTACTGGGACATCATTAGATTCTTCTCGTTTAAGAACAATTTTATCTGAAATGCTGGAAGTTGACCCTCGTAGCATTCACGGTTACTCATTAGGTGAGCATGGCGATTCACAAATGGTTGCTTGGTCACATGTAACAGTAGGTGGAAAGCCTGTCTTGCAAATTTTAGAGGAGCAAAAAGAGCGTCTAGGTGAAATTGATTTAGATGAAGTTGTGGAAAAAACAGCAAAAGCTGGTTGGGAAATTTATAAACGGAAAGGAACTACTTATTATGGTATTGGGAATGCGTTAGCTTATATTGCACGTTCTATTTTTAATGATGATCACTGTATTATTGCTGTATCAGCCGTTTTAGACGGTGAATATGGTGAGTATGAAATATCCACAGGTGTACCAGCTATCATTACAAGAGATGGTATAAAAGAACTTGTCGAACTGAACTTAACAGAAGCTGAAGAAAGCCGATTTGCAAAATCAAATGACATTTTACGCGACTACATGAAAACAATCGGTTACTAAACTAGAAGAAGGTGAAACAGATGAAGGAATATATCATGCCTCGTATATTCAAAGGATCTGCAGGAATTGCACAAGGTATTTTCGTATCTCTTGGAATTGGTTTGCTCATCGAAAATATAGGAAGAATTGCTGATATTCCTATGTTAATTACAATTGGAGTTGTTGCAAAATCACTTATGGCACCAGCAATTGGAGCAGGAATCGCTTTTATGCTTGGAGCAAATGGACTTGTCATTTTCTCAGCGATGGTTGCAGGAGCGATTGGAGCTGGATCAATTTCGATTACTGCAGCCGGCTTGATGATTAAAACTGGTGAACCAATTGGTGCGTTATTAACAGCAACACTAGCAGTTTATATCGGTAAACGATTAAGCGGAAAAACTGCTTTAGATATGATGCTTGTTCCGTTTGCTGCAATATTAGGTTCAGGTTTAGTTGGTATTTGGTTATCCCACAATATTAGCCCGGTTTTAAATGCGGTTGGAGCATTTATTAAAGATAGCTCAGCAGGCAGTCCGTTTATTGCTTCTATTTTACTTTCAGTTGTTTGGGGATTATTATTAATTTCTCCAGCGTCATCAGCAGCTTTAGCGATTGCCCTTAGCCTAGACGGCGTAGCAGGCGGTGCTGCACTTGCAGGATGCGTCGCTCAATTTATCGGATTCGCTGTTATCTCTGCGAAAGAAAATAATTTAGGCGGTATTTTGGCACAAGCCCTTTGTACACCGAAAGTACAGCTTCCGAATATTACTAAGAACCCGATGATTCTTGTACCAACTGTTGTCGCCAGTGCAATTGTAGGTCCTGTATCGGCGCTTGTATTCCAAATGACAGCGGGGAAAGAAATTGCGGGTCTTGGACTTAGTTCTTTAATCGCACCAATTAACTTAATTTCAAGCAAAGGATTAAGTGTTGTTCCAGCGATGGTAATTACTTATATCATAATTCCAGTAGCTGTTTCTTATATACTGTATATGATTTTGAAAAAAGCAGGTCGCATTAAACCTGGCGACATGACTGTACCGCAATCTTAAAGATTAGTAAGAGTGTGACATATAATATACCAATTTGAAAAGCTCCTTTTACATAGAGAAAAGCAGACTGAAGCCGCAGTCTGCTTTTGTTTTTATAGATTATACGATCATCCAGCAGGGGCTTTAACCTTTTGTTTACGTAATTCAAATACAGATTGCATAGCAGCATAAAGAAAACTTGCTACTACGATGCCTGTTATTACATCTATAAAGGCGTGCTGTTTTGTAAACAAAGTAGATAAAATAATGAGTACGCCAACAAATGTTAATAGACCATATTCCCATTTGTTTTGCTTTTTTCTCTTATATGCTGTAATCATAATGACAAATGTCGTGAGCACGTGAATGCTAGGAAAACAATTTACGGGTTGATCGATACTGTAAATAAAGCGAACTAAATTAGCAAACACATCATTGCCAATTACTTCAGGACGTGTTACCGTTGTTTGCCACATATAATAAATGCTAAAAGAAAGAAGGTCACCTAATATAACACTACTTAATGTAACGTAGTAGAGCTTTCGGTCAGCAAAGCAGTAATAAATTAGAGTACCGTATAGATAGGGAAACCAAAGTAAGTATGGAACGATAAATTCTTTTGTAAAAGGAATCCATGCGTCTATTTTTGTTGTTACATTCACAGCACCTACTGTTGATTGATTGAGTACGTCATAAAGAAGACCTACAAGTATGAGTAGCAATATATAACATAATGGAAGAAAGGATGAACGTTGATTATTCTCCATAGCGGTTCTCCTATTTCTAATGTAATGAGATAAAACTTGAGAAATTATAAATAGAAAAAATGTAAATGAGCTATCAATTTCCATTAAAGCGTTTTCACTATATCATATTGTAAGGTGACGATATTATTCATTTGTATTTTTGATAAAGAGAAGCTGTCAGTAAACAAAAGTCTGTTTAAGAGGTATGTTCGAATTTATCCCGCATTAACGGGCAGTAAGACCCCCGCACTGATGGAAAATTATAATAGAAAAATATAAACGAGCTATCGATTTTCATTAAAGCGTTTTTACTATAGTATATTCTAAAGTTAAGATATAGATCATTTGCATTTTCAATAAGAGAGAATTGCCATTAAATAAATGTTTGATTAAGACGTACGTTCGATTTTGTGGTCTTAATCAAACGTTTGTTTAAGAGGTATGTTCGATTTTATAATACTAATTAAACGTTTGATTAAGATATATGTTCTATAATGCTGCGCACCTTGTTTGAAAAAATAAAAAAACACTTCTCAAAAAAAATGAAGTGTTTTTCTGTCTCTAAATATATTATAATAAAAATAGTTAGAATTTTGTTATTTCAATAAAATATCATATAAGCTTAAATAGATGTATTATATTCATTTATGTATTTAGTTACGCTTTCATTTAATGTTGCAAAAAAGTCTGGGAATTCTGAACTATTCGTGCGAATATTATCTATATGTTGTAAAGAGAGTTTTTCGTTTAAGAGAAACTCACCGTGATGTCCAAATACCTGTATATTAGCATTCATTTGTCCTGAATCTTCTTGTGTTGATACGAGAATGTAGTGAAATGCTTTTACAGGAATGACATATGTTTTGCGATATGTATTCGTACTGTTTATTCCGGTTTGCTTTATCACTTGAAACTGGAGAATGTCTTTGTTTATAGCAACAGACAATGTTGTTGACTTTAACTTTGTGTCTGTTAATTCATCAAGTTCTTCAAGTTGAAAGTGGATTGTAGTTTGATCTGAATGATGTTGAATTTGTTGCTGGATGACTGAGTGAATTTGTAGGTCCATATAGTTAAATAATCTCCTTTTCTTTATGTACTATCAAAGACAAAAATATAGAACAAAAGAATTAATATAACAGTTTCAAGCAGTAAAAAAGATTAAACATTTGTATTCTTCCTTAAAGAGAATACATGACAAAATACTAAAAAACAATATAAATTGATTTAATATTGAGCGTTTTAAAAACCATATATTTAACATAGTTAATATTATGTTAAATAATTTCTTTAGGGTAGTAAAGTATTTTTTGAGAATTTAAGAAAAATAAAAGATTTTGCAGGATAAAAGAAATTCTTAGCGAATTAAGTTAAAGTTTGAAATGAAAAAATATTTTCTATATGATAAGGTAAAGGTTAGTGAAAAGTAGGTGAATGTATGCCAGTAACATTTTATTCATATCCAAAATGTGGAACATGCCAAAAGGCAAAAAAATGGTTAGAAGCAAATGATGTAGCATATGAAATGATTCATATTGTTGAAAATCCACCTTCTAAGGAAGAACTTCGCAGTTTATATGAAAAAAGCGAATTGCCATTAAAAAAATTCTTTAACACAAGTGGAATGCGTTACCGCGAGCTTGGTTTAAAGGATAAGCTAAAAGATGCAAGTGAAGAGGAAATGTTGGACATGCTCGCTTCTGATGGCATGTTAATCAAACGACCAATTGTAACAGGCAGTAATCATGTAACAGTTGGCTTTAATGAAGAGCAATTTGAAAGCGTGTGGAAAAAGTACCGATAAGGTATTTTTACATAATTAATACATTCATTGGAGGTACAGACATGAGCATTCCAAAACAATTACGTTACTCTGAAGAACACGAATGGGTAAAAGTTGATGGCAACCAAGTTGTTATCGGTATTACAGATTTCGCACAACACGAATTAGGAGATATCGTATTCGTAGAACTTCCTGAAGTTGGTGCAACAATCGAAGCTGACGAGCCATTCGGAAGCGTAGAATCTGTTAAAACAGTTTCTGAGCTATACGCACCTGTAGCAGGTAAAGTTGTAGCAGTAAACGAAGAATTAAACGACAAGCCAGAGCTTGTTAACGAATCTCCATACGAAGGTGCATGGATGATTAAAGTTGAGATTGAAGATGCAGGTCAAGTGGATAACTTATTAACTGCAGAACAATACGAAGAAATGATCAATCAAGACTAAGATGGAAAGGGCAGCTAATAGCTGTCCTTTTTTATTTATGTCAGCTCTAGTAGCTAGAATGTTCGGTGGCTTCACTTCTTCCTCACATTCTGAACGAGCCACTTCCGCTTTTATTCACAAAAATAAACAGGAAACAACATTGAAATATCGAATATACTATATACTAAAGGTAAGGTTGTATCATAGTATATGGTGATCGGGTGATGCCAAGTGGTCTATGTGGAAAAAGTAATTATTGTTGAAGGTAAATCAGATAAGAAGAAGATTGAAACGATTATTAGAGAACCGGTGGAAATTGTTTGTACAAATGGTACAATTAGTTTGTCGAAAATGGATGAACTTATTGATCAGCTGTACGATAAAGAAGTGTATGTGCTTGTGGACGCAGATGATGCAGGAGAGAAGCTACGCAAACAATTTCGCCGAGAATTTCCACATGCTGAACATATTTATATTGATCGTTCGTATCGTGAGGTTGCAACTGCACCATCAAATCATTTAGCGAACGTTTTATGGGGAGCTGACATTGACGTTTATACAGAATTTTTACGGTAAGGAATGGTAGAATGATCGATTTGACAGGAAATGAAGCTGTAACTGCAGTTGAAAATCAAGATAAAACGGTGTTATACGTATATACGCCAATGTGTGGTACGTGTCAACTTGCTAAAAAAATGTTAACAGTTGTTGAAGCTGCATTACCTCATTTGGAAATTGGGATGCTAGATTTAAATTACGCACCGCATTTTGCGCGGGAGTACGAAATTGAAAGTGTTCCGTGTTTACTTATATTTGAGAAAAATCAACTTATGAAGAAAATATATGCATTTCAATCTGTGGAATATTTATATATGGAATTACAATAGGCGGCAAATACTTTGCCGCCTCGACATATTTCTTGGGAAATATAAGTAACAAGTGATTTTTTGTCGAGAGAAAGATACAGGAGAGCTCGTTATAGAAATGGAATGGTATTATGTAGAACGTGATATGAGGAGTGTGACGGAGATGAAATTGTATTCACTGCTTCAATCATTTGTAACATATGCCAATACGCAGTATCATTTAGAACCGCTACTGCCGCGATTTGAGCGGGCTGTTTGTTTTATTTTTCAAGATGAGCGTTATTCCTTGAAAATTTCAAGAGATAAAATTGAGCTTACGAATGGTGCACTGGGAACGGAAGAACTTGTTTGTTTTCGAGAAGATGACCTGCAGTTATTAATTACAGGACAAGTTCGTTTGCAGTCACTATTGCGTAGAAAGGCCATTACATATAGAGGGACATACCAAACAATGTTATTATTAGAATCTGTATTTCATATTTGTAAACCGCTACGAGTTGGTGCTTAAATTTCAGAAAGTTTCTTCTTTACGAAAATTTCTGTTGACATCTATTCCATGCGTTGATACAATTCAAAACATGAAATAATGAAAACTTCATAACGACAAAATCAGACGAAATTTATATCTGATTTTCTCTTATCAAGAGAGGTGGAGGGACTGTGCCCGATGAAACCCGGCAACCGTCAACTTATGTTGAAATGGTGCCAATTCCTGCAAAGCGAATGCTTTGAGAGATGAGAGGAAAGGATAATAGTAATTTATGTATATAAACCTTTCTGCTCATTTTAAAGCAGAAAGGTTTTTTTGTTGTTTCAGTGTAGGAGGACGCTCAAACAACAACTTCATTTATCCCGCATTAACGGGCAGTAAGCCCCCACCGGAAGGTTCAGAGAGAGGCAAGGAAGATAGGTGGGGGATAACTACCCGTAAAAGCCCGATTGGTTCAACTAACCATCAGTGAGAGATGAAAAAACTCTCCACTGATGGAAGTTTCACTTTATCGGTATAGCGGAGAGCCGCTTACACTTTTTAATTAAAAAGGGGTGACATCAATGATTGTGTTAGAAAATGTAAAGAAAATATATCGCTCCAAAAACGGCGATGTTACTGCTGTTGATAATGCGAATTTACAAATAGAAAAAGGTGAAATTTTCGGTGTTATCGGATATAGCGGTGCCGGAAAGAGTTCCTTAATTCGCTTGTTTAATCAATTGGAGAAACCAACGTCTGGAAAAATTACTGTTGGAGAGCGTTTGATTTCAGCAATTAGAGGAAAAGAACTGCGAGAAGCGCGTCAAGAAATCGGGATGATTTTCCAGCATTTTAACTTGCTTTGGTCACGAACTGTTCGTGAAAATATTGCTTTTCCGCTTGAAATTGCTGGAGTGACAAAAGAGAAAAGAACACAGCGTGTAGATGAATTAATTCGTCTTGTTGGTTTAGAAGGGCGAGGAGATGCGTATCCATCTCAGCTGAGTGGTGGACAAAAGCAGCGCGTTGGGATTGCGAGAGCATTAGCAAATAACCCGAAAGTATTATTATGCGATGAAGCGACATCAGCACTAGATCCAGAAACAACAGATCAAATTTTAGATTTGCTTCTCGATATTAATAAACGCCTCGGTTTAACGATCGTACTCATTACACATGAAATGCACGTTATTCAAAAAATTTGTAACCGCGTTGCTGTTATGGAAAAAGGAAAGATTGTTGAAAGCGGCAGTGTGTTAGATGTATTTCGTAATCCGCAGCAAGACATTACAAAGCGTTTTGTTAAACAAATAACAGATTCTGAAGATACAGATGAAGCAATTGAACAGTTAGTAGAGAAATACCCGGAAGGAAAAGTCGTGAAACTGCAATTTATTGGTGAAGCGGTGGAAAGACCAGTTTTGCAAGAGTTAATGAAGCAAGATGGAGTGGAAGTGAGCATTCTGCAAGGGAATATTGCTCAAACAACAAACGGGGCGTATGGAAGTTTAATTGTTCATTTAAAAGGTGACGAAGATGTGGTTGCAGAGGCAGTTGCAACGATTCAACAAGAGCAAGTAGAGCTGGAGGTGATTGCACATGGATAATTTGTTTCAAAATGTCGATTGGACAAAAATGTTAGAGGCTACGCAAGAGACGTTATACATGACGGCAATTGCTACACTTGCAACGTTTGTATTGGGTCTTATTCTTGGATTAGTACTGTTTCTCACAGGAAAAGATAATCTATTGGAGAACAAACCAGTCAATATTGTAATTGGCGCGTTTGTGAATATTTTCCGTTCTATTCCGTTTATTATTTTAATCATTTTACTGATTCCATTTACGAAGTTTCTTCTTAATACGATTCTTGGAGCAAGTGCCGCATTGCCAGCATTAATTGTTGGAGCAGCACCGTTCTATGCGAGAATGGTTGAAATTGCACTTCGTGAAATTGATAAAGGCGTTATTGAAGCATCGAAAGCGATGGGAGCAAAGACGAGTACAATTATCTTAAAAGTATTGATACCAGAATCTTTGCCAGCACTTATTTCGGGTATTACGGTAACGGCAATTGCACTTGTAGGCTATACAGCGATGGCTGGAGTTGTTGGAGCAGGCGGTCTTGGTACACTTGCTTATTTAGAGGGATTCCAACGCAATAATGGCGATGTCACTCTCATGGCAACAATTCTTGTGCTTATTATTGTATTTATTATTCAAATGTTTGGTGATTTTCTTACAAAGCGACTTGATAAAAGGTAAAGAGAAGCTAGTTATTATTTGGATAAAGAGTTTTCGTTTCGTACGAAAACTCCATATAGATTTTATATTTTGAATATTAAAAAAGAGAGGATGTTATAACATGAAGAAGGTATTATTTTCAGCACTTCTTGCTGTATTTGTGTTTGCATTAGCTGCTTGTGGTGGCGGCGGAAAAGATGAAAAGAAACTTGTAGTTGGTGCTTCTAACGTACCGCATGCAGTTATTTTAGAAAAAGCGAAACCACTATTAGAGAAAAAAGGTATTAAATTAGAAATTCAACCATTCCAAGACTATGTATTACCAAACAAAGCGTTAGCTGATAAAGAAATTGATGCTAACTATTTCCAACACATTCCGTATTTAGAGAAAGAAATTCAAGAAAAAGGGTATAACTTTGTAAATGCAGGGAAAATTCATTTAGAGCCTATGGGTATTTACTCTAAGAAATATAAAAGTTTAAAAGATCTTCCGAATGGTGCAACAGTGATTATGAGTAATAACGTAGCAGAGCGTGGACGTATGTTAGGACTTCTGCAAAAAGGCGGCGTTATCAAACTTAAAGATGGTGTAGATATCGTAAAAGCGACAGAAAAAGATATTGTAGAAAATCCGAAAAACTTGAAATTTAAAACAGATGTTGAGCCAGGGCTTACACCGAAATTATATGAAAACAATGAAGGCGATGCATTATTCATCAACTCAAACTACGCAATTGACGCAAAATTAAATCCGACAAAAGATGCAATTGCACTTGAAGGATCAGACTCTCCTTACGCAAATATTATTGCTGTTCGTAAAGGTGACGAAAACAGAAAAGAAATTAAAGCACTTGTCGAAGTATTACACTCAAAAGAAATTCAAGATTTCATTAAGAAAGAGTACAAAGGAGCTGTACTTCCTGTAAGTGAATAAGATGAAAAAAGGGCTGGGATTTTTCAGCCTTTTTTCTTTATATAAGTAGGAAGAAAGGTGTATCATAATATAATGTGCAGAAAATACCTGCTCGTATTTGTAGAAAAATTGTTACATTTTTTCAACGTTTGCGATATCATTTTATTTGATATAAAATTAGAATGAGAATAAAATGAGAATGTGAACGTTTTAGGAATTTTTAAAATGTATATAGATGATTAATGGAGGTATTGAGATGGCTGGTTCTACATTAACGATTAAAGATTTACATGTATCAATCGATGGCAAAGAAATTTTAAAGGGTGTAAACCTTGAAGTAAAAGGTGGAGAAATCCACGCAATTATGGGACCTAACGGAACGGGTAAATCAACTTTATCTTCTGCAATTATGGGTCACCCAAAATATGAAGTAACACAAGGCAGCATCATCATCGACGGTGAAGATGTATTAGAAATGGAAGTAGATGAGCGCGCACAAGCGGGTCTATTCCTAGCAATGCAATATCCAAGTGAAATTAGCGGAGTAACAAACGCTGACTTCTTACGTTCTGCAATTAATGCACGCCGTGAAGAAGGCGATGAAATTTCTCTTATGAAATTTATCCGTACATTAGATAAAAACATGGAATTCCTAGAAATGGATCCATCAATGGCACAACGTTACTTAAACGAAGGTTTCTCTGGCGGTGAGAAAAAACGTAATGAAATTCTTCAATTAATGATGATTCAGCCAAAAATCGCAATCTTAGACGAAATTGACTCTGGTCTTGATATCGATGCATTAAAAGTTGTATCTAAAGGTATTAACGAAATGCGCGGCGAAGATTTCGGTTGCTTAATGATCACGCACTACCAACGTTTATTAAATTACATCACTCCAGATCATGTACACGTTATGATGAATGGTCGTGTTGTGAAATCTGGCGGTCCTGAGCTTGCACAACGTTTAGAAGCTGAAGGTTATGACTGGATTAAAAAAGAACTAGGTATTGAAGACGAAACAGAAGAGCAAGAAGCGTAAGAGAGGAGCATAAACATGACAATTGGTACATTACCTTTCGATCAAGATTCTATCCGTCAGCATGCAAGCGAAGCGAACGAAGCTGCTTGGTTGACTGAGTTCCGCTTACAAGCTCTTGCAAAGGCAACTGAACTTCCAATGCCAACGCCTGATAAAACAAAAATTGATAAATGGGATTTTATCGGCAAAGGTCACACTGCAAAGCAAGAGCCTGTAAGTTCTTTAGAAGAACTTCCAGAAGCAGTGAAAAATTTAATTGACGAAAATAATAGCGTTCTTGTAGGGCGTAGCGGTACAACTGCATTCGTTTCTTTATCAGAAGAGGCGAAAACAAAAGGCGTTATTTTTACAGATATCGTAACAGCTGCAACTGAGCATGCTGAACTAGTACAAAAGTATTTAATGAAAGACGGCGTGAAAGTTGACGAACATCGTTTAACAGCGCTTCATGCTGCACTAATCAACGGCGGTGCGTTCGTATACGTTCCGAAAAACGTTGTTCTTGAAACACCACTTCAAGCTGTATTCTTAGTAGACGGTGAAGAAGCAAATGTATATAACCATGTATTATTTGTAGCAGATGCAAACAGCTCTGCAACATATGTAGAAAACTACGTGGCAAATGAAAATGTTACTGGTATTGCAAATATCGTGGCAGAAGTAATTGTAGAACAAGGTGCACAAGTGAAATTTGGTGCAGTTGACTTATTAGCAAAAGATGTAACATCTTACGTAAACCGCCGCGGCGTAGTTGGACGAGATGGACGTTTAGAGTGGGCATTAGGTCTTATGAACGATGGAAACACAATTTCTGAGAACGTAACAAACTTAATGGGCGACGGTTCATTTGCTGATACAAAAACAGTAACAATTGGCCGTGGTAACCAAACACAAAACTTTACAACAAAAGTTGTTCACTTCGGTAAACATTCTGAAGGCTTTATCTTAAAACACGGTGTACAAAAAGATAGCGCAACATCTATCTTTAACGGAATTGGTAAAATCGAGCACGGTGCTTCTAAATCAAATGCACAGCAATCTTCTCGCGTTCTGATGTTAAACGAAAAAGCACGCGGCGATGCAAACCCAATTCTTTTAATCGATGAAGATGATGTAATGGCAGGTCACGCAGCTTCTGTAGGACGCGTAGATCCTACACAACTATACTACCTAATGAGCCGTGGTATTCCGAAGAAAGAAGCAGAACGTTTAGTCATCCATGGATTCTTAGCACCTGTAGTAAATGAGCTTCCAATCGAAGGAGTAAAAGCACAGCTTGTTGAGGTAATTGAAAGGAAAGTTCGCTAATGGATATTCATGAAATACGCAAACAGTTTCCAATTCTTGATCAAAAGGTGAACGGCAAACAACTTGTTTATTTCGATAGTGCGGCAACTTCTCAAAAACCAATTCAAGTTATTGAAACGTTAGAACGTTATTATAAAGAATATAACTCTAACGTTCATCGCGGTGTTCATACGCTCGGTACGAAAGCAACCGATGCGTATGAAGGTGCACGCGAGAAAGTTCGTAAGTTTATTAATGCGAAGTCTATGGAAGAGATTATTTTTACGCGCGGTACAACAACAGCGTTAAATACAGTCGCGGCAAGCTATGGTATGGAACATGTAAAAGAAGGCGATGAAATTGTCATCTCTTACATGGAGCACCATAGTAACATTATTCCTTGGCAACAAGTTGCGAAGAAAACAGGTGCAACATTAAAATATCTTCCGCTTCAACCAGACGGGACAATTTCATTAGAAGATGCTCGTCAAACGATCACGTCAAATACGAAAATCGTAGCTATTATGTACGTATCAAACGTACTTGGAACGATTAACCCTGTAAAAGAAATTGCAGAAATTGCACACCAAAACGGAGCAATCATGGTCGTTGATGGTGCACAAAGTACACCGCATATGAAAGTGGACGTACAAGATTTAAACTGTGATTTTTACGCTTTATCCGCTCATAAAATGTGCGGACCTACAGGTATTGGCGTATTATATGGTAAGAAGGAATTGCTTGAAAATATGGAGCCAATTGAATTTGGCGGTGAAATGATCGATTTCGTAGACTTACAAGAGTCTACATGGAAAGAGCTTCCTTGGAAATTCGAAGCAGGTACACCGATTATCGGCAACGCAATCGGACTTGGAGCTGCAATTGATTTCTTAGAAGAAATCGGTCTTGATAATATTGAAAAGCATGAACATGAATTAGCGCAGTATGCTTTAGAAAGACTATCAGAAGTAGACGGTGTTACAATTTATGGTCCAAAGCACCGTGCAGGTCTTGTTACATTTAATATTGATGACGTACATCCACACGATGTTGCGACAGTATTAGATGTAGAAGGTATTGCGGTTCGTGCAGGTCATCATTGTGCACAGCCGTTAATGAAGTGGCTCAAAGCTTCTTCTACAGCACGTGCAAGCTTCTATTTATATAACACAAAAGAAGAAATTGATACATTTGTCGAAGCGCTGACGAAAACAAAGGAGTATTTCACAAATGTCATTTAATAATTTAGATACGTTATATCGCCAAGTTATTATGGATCATTATAAAAATCCGCGTAACCATGGCGTATTAGAAGATAGTGTTACGGTTAATTTGAACAATCCAACTTGCGGTGACCGCATTCAACTTACAATGAAAGTAGAAGACGGTATTGTTCAAGAAGCGAAGTTTGAAGGAGAAGGCTGTTCCATCTCTATGTCTTCCGCTTCTATGATGACGCAAGCCGTAAAAGGAAAGAAAATTGAAGAGGCACTTCAGCTTTCAAAAATTTTCTCGGATATGATGCTAGGAAAAGAGTATGATGACAGCATTGATTTAGGAGATATCGAGGCATTACAAGGTGTATGCAAATTTCCAGCGCGTATTAAGTGTGCAACATTAGCTTGGAAAGCGTTAGAAAAAGGCTTGAACGAAGAGAAGTAATGCAAATGAGTTCCTAAATACGAAGTTTATCCAAGGAGGGACATACGAACATGGCGAAGCAGCTGCCAGATATCGGCGATTATAAATATGGTTTCAAAGATAAAGACGTTTCGATTTTCCGTGCTGAGCGCGGTTTAACAAAAGGAATCGTAGAAGAGATTTCACGTATGAAAGAAGAACCACAGTGGATGTTAGACTTCCGTTTAAAATCACTGGATCACTTCTATGAAATGCCAATGCCACAATGGGGCGGAGACTTAAATGATTTAAATTTCGATGAAATTACGTACTACGTAAAACCATCTGAGAAATCTGAGAAGTCTTGGGATGAAGTACCTGATGAAATTAAAGCAACGTTTGATAAATTAGGTATTCCAGAAGCAGAGCAAAAATATTTAGCGGGTGTATCTGCACAGTACGAATCTGAAGTTGTATACCACAACATGAAAGAAGACCTAGAAGAGCTAGGAATCGTCTTCAAAGATACAGATAGCGCATTAAAAGAGAACGAAGATATTTTCCGTGAGCATTTCGGAAAAGTAATTCCGCCAACTGATAATAAATTCTCAGCATTAAACTCTGCAGTTTGGTCTGGTGGATCATTCATCTACGTTCCAAAAGGTGTGAAAGTAGAAACACCGTTACAAGCGTATTTCCGTATTAACTCTGAAAATATGGGACAATTCGAGCGTACGCTTATTATCGTAGACGAAGGCGCACACGTACACTACGTAGAAGGTTGTACAGCACCTGTTTACACAACAAACTCACTTCACAGTGCGGTAGTAGAAATCATCATTAAGAAAGATGCATATTGCCGTTATACAACGATCCAAAACTGGGCAAACAACGTATACAACCTAGTTACAAAACGTGCAGTTTGTGAAGCAAACGCAACGATGGAATGGATTGACGGTAACATCGGATCGAAATTAACGATGAAATACCCAGCTGTTATCTTAAAAGGCGAAGGCGCTCGTGGTTTAACATTATCTATCGCGATTGCTGGTAAAGGCCAACACCAAGATGCTGGTGCGAAAATGATTCATTTAGCGCCAAACACATCTTCAACAATCGTTTCTAAATCGATTGCTAAACATGGTGGTAAAGTAACATACCGTGGTATCGTACACTTCGGACCAAAAGCGACAAACTCTCGCTCTAACATCGAGTGTGACACATTAATCATGGATAACCAATCTACATCTGATACAATTCCTTACAACGAGATCAAAAACGATCATGTATCACTTGAGCACGAAGCGAAAGTATCAAAAGTATCAGAAGAACAATTATTCTACCTAATGAGCCGCGGTATTTCTGAGCAAGAAGCAACAGAAATGATCGTAATGGGCTTCATCGAGCCATTCACTCGCGAACTTCCAATGGAATACGCAGTAGAAATGAACCGTCTAATCAAATTCGAGATGGAAGGTTCTATCGGTTAATTTAAAAGCGGAAGCGCCCTGTTTACAGGGCGCTTTTTTACTTGGAAGCAAATATATCAGCCGTTTCTCCCGATATATTGGAGTTATTCTTGAAATAACGGTGCTTTGACACGATATAAAGTGAAACTTCCATCAGTGATGCTTTTCTTACTGATGGTATAGGCTTGAAGATGTTAAGAAGTAAAAAAGGATCGGGTGCATGAAAGTAGCTGAAAAACTATCTGAAAAAATTTTATCAATATACAAAAATCAAAATTTTATGATATAATTTTTTGAAAAAAGGAGGTTAGTTTTTAGAGAATTCTAAATTTTATTGAGGGAATAAAATTTCTAGTATGTTTATTAGTTAGTTTATGCACTATTAATTATTCGTTTATTTCCTTCGCTGAAACTTAAACAAGTAATTCAGCTGATGCAACAAAATTATTCTAAAAAAGGAGTTGAATTTTTTGAAAATTATAAATAGCGTCAGAGGAATAAAGTTTCTAGTATGTTTATTAGTTAGTTTATGCACTATTAATTATTCATTTATTTCCTTTGCTGAAACACAAACAGATAATTCAGCTGATGCAACAAAAAATGCTAGTGGAATTGATACTGGCATAGCAAATTTAAAGTATGATAGTAGAGATATTTTAGCAGTAAATGGTGATAAAGTTGAGAGTTTTGTGCCGAAAGAAGGTATTAATTCAAATGGTAAATTTGTAGTGGTTGAACGTGAGGAAAAATCACTTACAACCTCGCCGGTGGATATCTCAATTATTGATTCTATGGTTAATCGTACATATCCAGGAGCAGTACAACTTGCAAATAAAGCTTTTGCGGATAATCAACCTAGTTTATTAGTAGCCAAGAGAAAACCTTTGAATATTAGTATAGACTTACCTGGCATGAGAAAAGAAAATACAATAACTGTCCAAAATCCAACATATAGTAATGTGTCTGGAGCAGTAGATGATTTAGTATCTACTTGGAATGAAAAGTATTCAACAACACATACCTTACCTGCAAGAATGCAGTATACAGAGTCTATGGTTTATAGTAAATCTCAAATAGCAAGTGCTCTTAATGTTAACGCTAAATATCTTGATAATGGACTGAGCATTGACTTTAATGCGATTGCAAATGGAGAGAAAAAAGTGATGGTTGCGGCATATAAGCAAATATTTTATACCGTAAGTGCAGAACTACCTAACAATCCATCAGACCTTTTTGATAATAGCGTTACTTTTGAAGAGTTAACTCGTAAAGGGGTAAGTAATACGGCTCCGCCTGTTATGGTGTCAAATGTAGCTTACGGCAGAACAATTTATGTAAAATTAGAAACAACTTCTAAGAGCAAAGATGTACAAGCTGCCTTTAAAGCCTTACTTAAGAATAACAGCGTTGAAACAAGTGGACAGTACAAAGATATTTTTGAAGACAGTACCTTTACCGCTGTAGTACTAGGCGGAGATGCAAAGGAGCATAACAAGGTTGTTACAAAAGATTTTAATGAAATACGAAATATAATTAAAGATAATGCAGAATTAAGTCCTAAAAATCCAGCATATCCAATTTCATATACTAGCACTTTCTTAAAAGATAATGCGGTTGCTACTGTTCATAACAATACAGATTATATCGAAACTACATCTACAGAATATTCTAGTGCTAAAATGACGCTTGATCATTACGGTGCATATGTTGCTCAATTTGATGTATCTTGGGATGAATTCTCGTATGATGAAAATGGAAAAGAAGTATTAACCCATAAAACTTGGGAAGGAAACAACAAAGACAAAACTGCTCATTTCTCTACAGTCATACCACTTCCACCGAATTCAAAAAATGTAAAAGTGGTAGCGAGAGAATGTACAGGTCTTGCATGGGAATGGTGGAGAACTGTTATTAATGAACAAAATGTTCCATTATCAAAAGAAATCAAAATTTCAATTGGAGGAACGACATTATACCCAAGTGCTAGTATTAGTTATAATTAAAGGTAATGTATATGTCAGAAGCGCCTTGTTTACAGGGCGTTTTTTTCATGGGCGCAAATATAACGGTGCTTTGACACAATATAAAGACCTTCTGAAGAAGTTCGATAGGCGAGAAGCTTTTGTTAATTACAATCATGCTGCATCTTCTCCTTAACTTTTAAAGAAGAAACTTTTGCTTTTTCCATTAATGAGAGTACAATGTAAAATAGCAAGAAAAGACGAAAAGTATTTACAGGATTCGAGCTTGCATATAGCGTAAACAAGAAGTATGGAATTGAGAGGAGGTTTTTTCTCTGAATATAGATACGGAAGTAACAATTCATCTTTATCATACAAATGATATACATAGTCATTTTGAAAATTGGCCGCAAATTTCTCGGTTTGTTGTAGAAGAGAAAAAGCGTCGTCTTGCTGCTGGTGAAGCGGTCTTTACATTAGATATTGGCGATCACGTTGATCGCTTTCATGTGATTTCTGAGGCAACGAACGGAAAAGGAAATGTGCAGCTATTAAATGAAGCGTTGTACGATTATGTAACGATTGGGAACAATGAAGGGATTACACTTGCGAAGGAGCAACTGGATCATTTATACGACGATGCAAATTTTGAAGTGCTCGTTGCCAATTTATTTGAAACAAATCAAACACGTCCTAGCTGGGTAAAACCATACGTGCTGCAAACACTTGATAATGGGGTTACAATTGCTTTTATCGGTTTAACAGTGGCATATCCTGACTTTTATGCGAAGTTAGATTGGCATATTGAAGATCCGTTTCTACATTTGGAAACAATTTTAGAAGAGGTACGTTCAAAGGCGGATGTCATTGTTGTATTATCTCATTTAGGAAAGAATGCAGATGAATATATGGCAGAGCATTATGATATAGATGTTATTTTAGGTGCACATACCCATCATTTATTTGAGCGCGGTGTATTAGTGAATGGAACGCTTCTCTGCTGCGCAGAGAAGTGGGGACATTATGTGGGGCATGTGCAAATAACGGTGGACTTACAAACAAAGCAAGTGACGAAAAAAGATGGACGAGCAATTAGTGCGAAGCGATTAGGCGCATATGGAGAGCCCAATATTTTATTAGGAGAGCTTGAACAAGAAAGTAAGTTCATCATGGCAGAGCCTGTTGTAAGTTTAAAGGAATCGTTAGAAATAGATTGGTTTCAGGAAACGAAATTTGCTCATATGCTTGCCGAATCCCTCCGAGAATGGTGCGATGCTGAAATTGGTATGGTGAATGCTGGTGTATTACTCGAAGGATTACAGGAAGGTATAGTTACCCGAGGAGATATTCATCACATTTGTCCACATCCGATTAATCCATGCCGCTTGCAAGTGAAAGGGAAAACATTGCGAGATGTTATTTTGAAAGCACGACGTCCAAACATGGAACAGCTTGAAGTAAAAGGTTTAGGTTTTCGCGGGAAAGTCATGGGGAAAATGATGTATGCTGGCGTAGAAGTTGTGCCAGATACGATTCCGGGTAATAAAATTTTACTCGAAGACGTAATCATTAACGGGGAATCATTAGATCTAGAACGAATCTATACAGTAGGAACGATTGATATGTTCACATTCGGTTACTTATACCCAGAGCTTGCGGTCGTGCCAGAAAAAGAATATTATATGCCGGAATTGCTCCGTGATGTTTTGAAGGATACATTAATGAAATGTGCATCATCTGTAAAATTATAGCCTACTGATTACAGTAGGCTTTTTGTATTCACATTCTTTTTTCTACTCTCATACAGATAAAGGAGAGAGGAGTGTGAACTATGGTTAATATAGAACCAATTATAATAAATGAATGCACGTTTATAGCAGTGAGTGTAAAGCTTCCAAAGACAAATTTGTTAGCAGTTATGAGTGATAAAGGATATATTATGTGCGGGGCGTTAGATGTGGGATTGTTAAACGAAAAGTTAAGCGATCGCGGCATTCTTGCAGGGCGCGCTGTTGGCGTAAGAACGATTGAACAGTTGTTAGAAGCACCACTTGAATCGGTTACGATTGAAGCAGAAAGGTTAGGAATTACAACTGGCACAATTGGAAAAGATGCACTGCTAAAAATGATCTAAATATATCGTCCCTCTTTTTTGCATATACATGTGTAAGAAGGAGGGATTTGTTATGCGTGCGTTTCGCCCCCGGACTTCTCGGTTTCGGAAAGGACCACTGCCATTTCGGTACGTATTGCTTATTTCATTTGCTATTTTTATTATACTAACCTTACAAGGATTGTGGCTTGTGAACAAAAGCATTCAGCCAACATTAATGAAATATGCAGAAATGCAGACGAAGCAAACTGCGACAGTTGTGATGACGAAGGCTGTGAAAGATAGGATTGCACAAGGGATTAATGTTGACTCATTAATGAAAGTTCAAACGGATAAGAATGGAAAAGTATCTACAATCGATTTAAATACAGAAGCAGTGAATGAGATTTTAACATCGACAACAACGTACATAGAGAAATATTTACATCAAGTCGAGAAAGGGGATACGAAAGGGTTAGGATTATCAGAAGATGACGGAACTGCACTATCTGTTCCTCTTGGTAGAATTACGGATAATGCATTGCTTGGTAACATAGGACCAGATATTCCAATTACGTTTACAACAATCGGTCATGTATCCACAAATATTAAACAAGATTTTCAGCAGCAAGGAATTAACAATACGGCTATTAAAATTGTGATGGAAATTGAAGTGGCTCTTCAGGTTATTATTCCGTTTCATACGAAGGAAGTAACTGTGAAGCAAGATATTCCAGTAGCCACGCGCATTATTCAAGGAGAAGTGCCTGGCTATTACGGAAGCGGCGGAGTTGTTGTACCGGAGAAGAAGGAGAAAAAAGCGGATAACTGAGGTTATCCGCTTTTTCATATTTTTCATAACCGCCGCACTGCGGTTATCTTTTTGAATTCATTCGTTCTTTCCGCTCCCATAAGCTTAAATGCATGTACGGATCAAACGCCCATTCTGTATAGCCGTTATCTTTATACAATCCAAAGTGCAAGTGAGGCGGGAATTTACCTGCTGTTCCAGGCGGACCATAACCAGTGCTGCCGACAAATCCAATGACAGTTCCAGGCTCGACGATTTGTCTAAGCTGTATTTCTTTGGAAAATCCGCCTAAATGTGCGTAGTAATGGTAGTTATTATATAAGTCACGAATACCAATGCGCCAGCCGCCAAGACGATTCCAACCTTTCGTTTCAATAATGCCATAGCAAGTAGAACGAACAGGTACACCATAGCCGGCGAAAATATCTGTTCCTTCATGCATACGCCGTCCGCCAAAGCTTCGTTTAGCACCAAATGTACTGCGGTAACTATGATCGCTGCGAACAGGCAGAGGGAAAGCGTTACCTTCCAAATTAATCCGATTGTAATGTTTGTACATACGAGTATAACCTAATATTAACTCTACTGTTTTAGCCCGCTGATAATATTCCCACAACATAATTTTTAGCTGTTCTCGATTTGTCCCACGTTTCCCTAATATGGTAGCCATTGTATAGAGAACATCTTTTTCATTATTTGCGTCTGCCAATCCATCGTTGTCTCCGTCTAACCCCATGCCTCCAAATAAGGAGATTGTGTACGGTTTTGTATCATGGGGGTCTGGATTTGCTGGTCCGGACCATACTTCTGGTTTGAAGTAAATAGAGATAATGGCATCTGGCTTTTTCGGAATATCGCGGCGAACAGCACGGATATTTCGCTCGTATTGATCGATGGCAGCAAAGTAGTACCATGGAATAAGAGAGAATGTCTCCATTTCTTTATATAATGTCATTCGCTTCATGTATATATCTTCTTGTTTGTTTTCTTGCCCGTATACAATGTTTGTTTGAAGAAGAAAACAGATAGAAAGCAGAAGGAAAAATTTTCGATGCACGGCAGTAAGCTCCTTTCGAAATCACTACCTTTAGTGTGGGATATACACGATATTTCATTATAAGTAATAATTGGAAGGAATTCTTAGAATCTTCATTTGAGCAAATCGCTTTCATGCGATAGAATAGATATGTTACATTGAAAGAAGCGAACATGGTAAACTATTTCATATTGTGCGGAGTTGATGAACATGACAAAACAAACAGAATACAAGCGCAAGCCCGAGTGGTTAAAAATTAAATTAAATACAAATGAAAACTATACAGGCTTAAAGAAAATGATGCGTTCTAAGAACCTTCATACCGTTTGTGAAGAGGCAAAGTGTCCGAATATTCATGAATGCTGGGCTGTTCGTAAAACAGCAACATTTATGATTTTAGGTGCAGTTTGTACACGTGCATGCCGCTTCTGTGCTGTTAAAACAGGCTTACCAACGGAGCTTGATTTACAAGAGCCAGAACGCGTAGCAGATTCTGTAGAACAAATGGGTTTAAAACACGTTGTTATAACAGCAGTTGCACGTGATGATTTGAAAGATGGAGGGGCAGCTGTTTTTGCGGAAACAGTGCGCGCAGTTCGTCGTAAAAATCCATTTACGTCTATTGAAGTTTTACCATCTGATATGGGCGGAGTAGAAGAAAATTTAAAAATGTTAATGGATGCACGTCCTGATATTTTAAACCATAACATTGAAACGGTACGTCGATTATCTGACCGAGTTCGCGCTAGAGCAAAATACGATCGTTCTCTAGAATTTTTACGTCGTGCTAAAGAAATGCAGCCTGATATTCCGACAAAATCAAGTATCATGCTTGGGCTTGGTGAAACAACGGAAGATATTATCGAGGCAATGGATGACCTACGTGCAAACAACGTTAATATTTTAACGCTTGGTCAATATTTGCAACCGTCTAAAAAGCATTTACCAGTTATTAAGTACTACACACCAGCAGAATTTGCAGAGTTAAAAGAAATTGCACTTAGCAAAGGATTTAGTCACTGTGAGGCTGGTCCGCTTGTACGTTCTTCTTACCATGCAGATGAGCAAGTACAATCTGCAAAAGAAAATACAGTAGAAGCAAAATAATGAGGAAATCCCTCTTAGTGAATCGGCTAAGGGGGATTTTTTTTGAACAAGATATCAGTGTAGAAAATACGATAGAGCATAAAGGGGGAAGTCTATGAAAGGATTTGTTTTTTTAGCGCTTGCAATTGTGAGTGAAGTATTTGGGACAACGATGCTGAAGTTGTCAGACGGATTTACGAAAGTATGGCCAAGTATCGGTGTTGTTCTTGGTTTTACATCTGCATTTTATTGTTTATCCCAAGCGTTGCAATACCTTCAACTTAGCACTGCTTATGCGATTTGGTCTGGAGTTGGTACAGCGCTAACGGCATTACTTGGTGTTCTCATTTGGAAGGACGCTTTTACATGGCAAACGTTCGTTGGCATAGTGCTTATTATTGGCGGAGTTGTTGTATTAAATATGTCGGGTTCGGGTGCACATGGATGAAAAAAGAACTGAAATTTTCAGCTCTTTTTCATTCATATTCTAATACGGTATTTCCACATGTGGATAACACTTTACGTAATTCTTCTGTGGATAAAGCAATTGTAAATTCAGGGACACCAGGTGAAATCAATATTTTTTCGTATTGATAGATAGAAGAATCCACAATAATTGTTACATCCTCTGTATAGCCAAAAGGAGCAACACATCCTGGGAGGCATCCTGTTGTCGTTCTTAGTTCATCAGGTGAACAAAGAGAGACGCTTGTACCGATCATATTTTTCATTTGCTTCATATCAAGGCGAGTTCCTTCTAATGTAAAAAAGACATAGTAAGCCCCGGATTTCGTTTTTAAAAAGAGACTTTTACTTGGTTCACCATCTAAACCGAGACGTTCCCGAATCATTCGATCTGTTTCATAATTTAAAACAGGTTCATGTTCAAATTTCTCATATAAAACATTCGTTTTATGTAGTAATGAGATGACTTCTTCGTACATTGGAATACAAGCTCCTTTCTTTTCACTTATCGAGTGTTTTCCATAATTTTTTGAATTTTTTTGTTTACCCCGCACTAACGGGCAGTAATATTTAGCGAAAGAAAAGAAGTACTAATTGCCCGTAAGAGCCCGATTGGTTCAACTAACCTTTTGGAGAAGAGCACTCCAAAAGGAAGTTTCATTTTATACACATATGTCCTGGAGCTGTAATGGGGCGTATTCAGCTGGAAGGTATTCAATACATACTTTTCCATTTACGTCTAACTTTTTGAAGACAAGTCCTTCTCCCATTCGCTGTTGCAACCATGCTTTCTTTTGCAAAACTCCGTGTGCCATTCTTTTGTCAGATATAGCACAGCAAATATGTTCTGATTCTAGATTATCAGTAGTTACGTTAATTCGTTTCACAATGTATTCCCCACAATCTGTGGATAGTCGCTGTACCATGTTCTAACGTAATTTCGTATACGTCTGGATTGCTTAAGCTTTCCCATGTGGAAAAACCAACGTTTTTGTCAAAAAGCCTTAAAATGAGCGTGAACAAGTTACCATGTGTAACGAGCATTGTTACTTTTTTCGTATCTTCTTGTAATATGCTGTGGATAAGTGGCTGTACTCTCTCCGTCGCTTGGCGCGTCGATTCTCCGCCAGGAAATGCGACATCTATTTCTATAAATGTTTGCTCTAGCATTTGTAGCCAATTACTCATTGGAGCGCCGCTCAGTATACGCTCAGTTAACCGCACATCCTCTTGAATAGGGAGCTGCATATGTGACGCGTAAGGTGTAATGGATTGAACAGCACGAGTAAATGGGCTAGAGATAATGTTTTCGATAGGGAGCTGTTCTGTGATGAGAAAATCTGCAAGAGATTTAGCTTGTTGCTGACCTGCTGCTGTAAGTGGTGCATCATGTTCTTGCCCAGTTGCAGTGCAATGGCGGACAACAATTAATTTCTTCATGATTTATCCCTCACTTATGAATAGACGAATTTGTACGTACTTCGACAAATAGAGTGAGGAATCCTCCTTTCTCTAGTTATTGGTAACTGAAATCAAAATAAAAAGCTAAGCCGATTCGGCTTAGCTTGCATGTTCTGCTAGGAATTTTGTTTTCATTTTACGAATTAGGATGTAAGCACCAATGCCAAACAGTATCATAATTCCTTCCGTTACGAACAAATTGATTTGTCTGCGTTGGTAAAGCGCTGCGAAAAAGTCAACAAACGAATGAAGAAATACTGCCAGCCCTACAAACATATACTTCTTATGCTTTACGCCATATAAGACAAGCATTGTAAGAGCAATTTGCATGATAAAAGCAACGATCCGCTCTACTCCGCCAAGTAAATAGAAGTAAGGCGGAGTATGTAGTAATGCATCTTGGACAGCGCTGAGCTGAGGTACCTTTTCAATCATTTTGGAGAAGGTTCCGTTATTAATAGAGAAAGCAAATACAAGACTTTGCACTCCGGCAGTCGCCCCAATTAATAATGATTCAATCCCTCCGTGACCGATTCCATAAGCAAGGCCGTCTTTATACTCCTGGTACTTCTTGAGTAAAAAGAAAAAGGCGATAAAACGTGCAAGTTCTTCAAAAATACCAGCAGTTAATCCGCCATATATAGCATAGATAAACGGATTTTTTAGTAGCTCAGTTGCTGCTGGATTTCCAAATACATAGACATGTAACGTTTTTTCTAAAATTTGTGAGAATCCCAAAAAGAATACAATCCCGACACCGACAATTTTTAAAGAGATTCCATACTTCTTTCGACAGTAAACGAGAGCAATGATTGGGATAAGAACTGAAATAGCAATTTGCACAATCATACTTCCAATTGTTGCATTTGAAACCATACATTTCACCACTTTCTAATATATATACTATTTCTATTATGCAGGAAAAACGGTGAAATGTTTAGTAAATAACCTGAGAGTATATTCTCAGGTCATTTAATGTATCCTGTTATTAGTAATAATTTAGCAACATTAAAGGAGTGCTAACTGCCGGCATGCGCCCGATTGGTTTGGGAAAGAGCACTCCAAAAGGAAGTTTCACTTTACCCCGCACTAACGGGCAGTAATATTTAGCGAAAGCAACGAAGTGTTAACTGCCCGTAAGAGCCCGATTGGTTCAACTAACCTTTTGGAGAAGAACGCTCCAAAAGGAAGTTTCACTTTACTTCATTGTGTTAGGCAGTGTAGTATTTTGCGTGTTGTTTAAATGCGGATTTTTGCTCATTTCATGCTTGAGCATATCGAGTGTTTGTGCATATTCTTTATCATTTAATGTGCCGGATTTGAGTCCTTGAATTTGTGATATTAATTTTTGATCTGTTGATACATATGCTTTGTAATAGCGGGGAACAACGGACAATGCTGCTTTTTGTACTTGATCAGCGACTAGAGCCGGATCTGTCGTGTTTGCTCGGTATACAACAAATACTTCATCATCTGTTACAAGTGTTGCGGCATTTATAACGTCTGGAAGTTTCACTGTTATATCTGTAATCATTTCTGCTAATCGTTCCTTGTTAATCGTACCGACTTGGCGATTCGACACTTCATCTTTTTGTTTTTGAGAATAGCCGACTCTTGTCAGCATTCGGTTTGGCACGTCCTTCCCGTATATGTCTTTATGCTCAGACACAAGTACGCGGCTTCCTTCTTCCTGTTTCATTTCCGCTTTGTTGTTTGTTTGACATCCAGCAAAGATGGAAAGGGTGAGAAGGGATAGGAGCAGTTGTTTTTTCATGATTGTTTCCTCCTTATTGATCTCGCTATTTGCGGGCAGTAATACCCACATCTCAAGATTCAAGGAAAAACGAGGAAGGTAGGTAGGGGATAACTGCCCGAAAAAGCCTAATTGGTGAGAGCTTTATTCATCCCGCCCTAACGGATAGTAAGGCTCCCCCTCAAGATTGTGAGAAGTCAAAGAAGATAGGAGGGAGATAACTGTCCGTAAGAGCCCGATTGGTTCAACTAACCTTTTGGAAAAGAACGCTCCAAAAGGAAGTTTCACTCTATAGCATTTCCCACTTAGGAGGTTTTTTGTATTTGAAATTGTTGGTTTTGTGGCTTTATGATACGATAAAAAGAAGAAAGAATAGGAAAGGGAATGGAAGATGGAGCAGAAGCAGGAGATTCGCACTACAGTTTACGTGAATAATATCCACTATGAAGTCATACAAGAAAATCGAAATGGATTTAATGAAGAAGCATTTAAAGCTCGTTACGCAGAAATTTTAAATAAATATGATTATATCGTGGGTGATTGGGGGTATGATCAGCTACGATTACGCGGCTTTTTTGACGATAGCAACCAGCGTGCAACGTATGATACGAAAATTAGTACGTTATCGGAGTATTTATACGAGTATTGTAATTTTGGATGTGCATACTTTGTACTGCGAAAAGTGAAGAAGTAAAAGAATTCCTCTTACACCGTTGTAAGAGGAATTTTTTTAACATTGTTATATCAATTACAGGTATATAGAAATACAATCGCCAGCTGAAAGTTTGGCATTTTGCTTAATGCGTTGACCGTTTAAGTGAATAGATCCGTCTTTAATTTTCTTTATGATTACCGTACGGCTCCATTCTGAAATATAGGTCGCGAGTGCTTTGTCGATGCGAAACAATCCATGCACGGATTCTAATAGGATGGTTAGTTCCGTCAATCCTGCGTTTTCATAGGGCAGGATTGAAATGTTGTGTATCGTTTCTTGGCTTTCTTTTTGAAGCATATCGACTGTTTCAACATGTTCAGAATACGTTTTATAAATGTGTAATTTCTTATTCCATGTATGTTCTTTTTCGCATTTGTAAATCGCAAAACGATAAATGTTTTTACCATTCGCGTTATGTCTACGAATATGTGTATCAGTAAACAGGACTGTATGACCACAATTTTTACAATGTTTTTCTACAGTATCTTCTAATTCTGTCTTATATAAATTCCAAGAAAGTTGTATGTTCTGCATTTTCCTTCACCTCGTATTTAGATAAAGGAACGTGGGACATCTATTTGGATGTCTTGCAGTATGAAATATAGAAAAAAGAGAAAAATAAAAGAAGATTCCCCTGTGAGGAACCTTCGTAACAATCATACTACAGATGTGCTACGTTCCTTTGTAATGGGAATTGGGCAGACTACTCCCCTGAAAAAAGCGTTGTGCTTTTTTGAGAGTAATACTATCCAGTTGCTGCTCCATTACAAAGTATATGTTGGCATACGTAGTGTAACATCCTTTCTATCCAAATAAATTTGTCGTTATTATATCACATTAAACTGAAAATTCGAAATATATAACATAAAAAATCACCAACTCTGTTGTAAGTTGGTGATTTAAATTTACATCAGTTCAAATAAAAATGAACGTAATTCTTCTGCATTTTCTTCTGAAATAGAAAATGCATGTTCTAAGTAGCCGGGTTCTTCTAAGTCGTCACGACCGATAATGGCAAATTTATTGCGCTGTATATCAAGGACGATAGTTTTACCATAATGACGGTCAGAATACAAAAGTGCTAAATCGTGGCGCTCGTTTTCTCCCATAAAGCTTACGAAACGCGTTTTTGTTTCCACTGTATCATCGTAAAGAAAAAAACGTTCTCCCATGAACATGACTCCTTTTTAAATATCTAAATTTAAGTGTGGTTTATGATCTAAATGGTGGTGCGTTTTAATAAAGCGCACTGTTCTTGTTTTATAGCGCATAACGATAGAATATGTTTCTGCTAAATCTCCGCCAAGGAATTTCACACCATCTAATAACTCGCCAGCAGATACACCTGTTGCTGAGAAGATTGCATCGTCACCGGATACTAAATCATCTAGCATAAGAAGTTGACGTGGGTCTTCTAAGCCCATGGCATGGCAACGTGCTTCTTCTTCTTCATTCATTGGAACGAGACGTGCTTGCATTTCTCCGCCAAGACATTTGAGTGCAGCAGCAGAGATAACGCCTTCCGGAGCACCGCCAGTACCGATAAATAAGTCGATTCCTGTTCCAGGAAGGGCTGTTGCGATAGATGCACCAACATCACCGTCACCGAATAATTTTACACGTGCACCTTTTGCACGTACTCGTTCGATGATGTCTTGATGACGTTCACGCTCTTGTATGATAACTGTTAAGTCACGAATTTTTTTATTGTTTGCTTCGGCTACAATTTCAATTGTCTTTTCAATTGGATCATCTAAGCTAATTTTACCAGCTGCATTTGGACCAACTGCGATTTTTTCCATGTACATATCAGGAGCGTGTAGAAGGTTTCCTTTATCAGCGATAGCGATAACAGCCATTGCGTTTGCAAGACCTTTTGCTACGATATTTGTTCCTTCTAATGGATCAACAGCGATATCTACTTCTGGACCGTTTCCTGTTCCAAGCTTTTCACCAATGTAAAGCATTGGTGCTTCATCAAGTTCCCCTTCTCCAATCACAACAGTGCCTGCCATGTTCACAGAGTCAAACATCGTACGCATTGCAGTTGTTGCAGCATCATCTGCTTCATTTTTCTTACCGCGACCCATCCATTGTGCGGATGCAAGGGCTGCTGCTTCTGTTACACGGACAATTTCTAATGCGAGTTCACGTTCCATGGTGCCATTCCTCCAATTCCGAAAATCATACACGTATAACTATAACAAAGAATGGGAAAAAGGTGAATTCGAAAAATTGTCGATTTTTTTCGAATAAAGGGGTACAATTGGGAATGAAAATGCTTTAATTTCCAGGTAGGTGACATATATGTACTTTGTAGACCGTAAAAAAATTGAACAAATGTTACAGTGTTTAGAGAAAGTTGTTGCAGCATTTCAAACAAAACAAGAGTACCGCGGAGCGCTTGATGAATATGCATTAGAGCGCATGGCACATCTTATGATTGATTGTATTTTAGACGTAGGCAATGCCATGATTGATGGATTTATTATGCGTGATCCAGGTAGTTATGAAGATATTATTGATATTTTAATGGATGAAAAAGTGGTTACGAATGAAGAAGGAGAGCGTTTAAAAGAAGTCGTTCGTCTTCGTAAAATGATTGTGCAGGAATATGTAAATATGAACCATACAGAAGTGTATGATACAGTACAAAAACATATTGATATGATCAAACAATATCCTGCCAATATTCGCCGTTATTTAGAGCAAGAACTTGGTCCTGTATCTGCATTTGCAGGAGAGTAAAGTGAAACTTTCATCAGTGAGGGATTCATCCCCACTGATGGAAAGCTCTCAACAGTCAGTCCCCACCTCTCTTTTTTGTTTTCTCACAATCTTGAGGTGGGGGTTTTACTGCCTGCGGATAGGGGGATAAATTCATGTGGCTCTAATGGACAGTGATGTACTTTGCTCATTAAAGCTTGTTAAAGGGAAGAAGGTAGAAAAATGGGGGAAGCAGCACGTTCTACAAAAGAAGAAATTCTTCAACTTTTGAAAGTAAGGGGAGAACAGACTGTTGCGGTATTAGCGGAAGCATTGCAAATTACGGAGATGGCAGTGCGTCGTCATGTAAGTAGGCTTGAAAAGGAAGAGTTGATTGAAACGAAGATGGTGCGTCAACATGTCGGGAGACCGATGTATGTCTATCGTTTAAGTACGAAAGGAGAAGACTTGTTTCCGAAACAATATAAGCAGTTTGCAGTCGAAATGTTAGAAGACTTGCTGCATATTGGCGATGAGGAACTCGTTAAGAAGCTTTTAAGGGCACGTACGAAACGTATGGAAGAACAATTGGCAAACCGTATAAATCGAAAAGAAACAACAGTAGAGCGATTAAAAGAAATTGCAGTCATGCAAGAGAAAAATGGTTATATGGTGCGTGTGCAGCAAGAAAGTGAGCGCTCCTTCCTATTACAAAAGCAAAATTGTCCGTTAATAGAGGTAGCTGAAAAATTTCCGCAAATTTGTCATGATGAGAAAAATATGTATAATACACTGTTGCCAGATGCTGATGTGAAAGTATTATCTAATATGTGTGATGGAGATTGCTTCTGTTCGTATCAAATAATAGAAAAAAAATGAACATTATGGGACGCTTTTTGAAAAAGCGTTTTTTTCTTTTTGGAAAAAGGATACGATAAGAGGAGAGTATGTATCAAGAAGGAGTGGCACCTATGTATAAAGGCTATTTAATTGACTTAGACGGAACAATGTATCGAGGCGAAGAACGAATTGAAGAGGCAAGTGATTTTGTAAAGGCGCTGCAAGAGCGTAACTTACCATATTTATTTGTTACGAACAACTCAACGCGTAGACCAGAGCAAGTTGCAGACAAGCTTGTGCAGTTTGATATTCCAGCTAGCGCAGAACAAGTATTTACGACAAGCATGGCAACAGCGAACTTTATATATGAAAGAAAGCAAAATGCTTCTGTATATATGATTGGAGAAGAAGGTTTGCGCGATGCCCTTGTGGAAAAAGGATTCACACTTGTGGATAGTAATCCGGATTTTGTCGTCGTTGGATTAGATCGCGAAGTTACATACGAAAAGCTAGCAAAAGCGTGCTTAGCCGTTCGTAACGGGGCAACATTCATTTCAACAAACGCTGATATTGCGATTCCAACAGAACGCGGCTTATTACCAGGGAACGGTTCTTTAACATCCGTTGTAGCAGTATCCACAACAGTAAATCCAATTTTCATTGGTAAACCAGAATCCATTATTATGGAACAGGCTCTAAAAGTGCTTGGTACAACGAAAGAAGAAACGTTAATGGTTGGGGATAACTACGATACAGACATTTTAGCTGGTATGAATGCGGGGATGGATACGCTTCTTGTCCACACAGGAGTCACATCTGTGGAAAAATTAACAGAATATGATGTGCAGCCAACGCATGTTGTCCACAGTTTAACAGAGTGGATTGAGAAGATGTAGGAAGAGATAGGCAATCGTAAAAGGTTGCCTATTTTTTTTATAACAAAAAATTCGTTCTGGTGATACATATGGTCGAATTGTGTGAAGTTTTATTCCTTCCTTGCTGAACAGGTGAATGGTATAATATGGAACAAATGTGATAAGGAGGCGTATTTATGAAGTGCACAAAAATGATGGGGGTACAAATTTAAGGGGAAAACGCATCATTTACCCTATAAACTGCGTGGTTCCCCCTTAAGATGGGGGTATCATCCTAGTGGAAAAAGATTTACAACAATTAAAGAATAGTAATATATCAACTACAGTAACCGATTTACCGAATTATGTGTTTACTGATGTGAAGAAGGCTTTTCTATGGCTTGGCTTTCTTGCTTTCTTCAGCGTATTGAACGAAATGGTTTTTAATGTAGTTTTACCGGATATCGCGAAAGACCTTGGTATATCACCGTCTTTGGCTAACTGGGTAAATACAAGTTTTATGCTTTCATTTGCTATTGGATCAATCACGTACGGAACAATAAGTGATAAATATGGTGTGAAGAAATTACTTGTTTTCGGTCTGCTAGTTTATAGTGGTGGGTCACTTTTAGGTGTGTTGGCACATTCTAATTTTTTTGCTGTAATTGCTGCGCGTTTTATTCAAGGTGTTGGTGCATCATCAGTGCCGGCGCTTATTATGGTAATCGTTGCACGCTACGTGAAATCAGAGAATCGTGGTAAAGCATTTGGTATAATCGGCTCGTTGGTAGCTATGGGAGAAGGAATAGGCCCAGCTCTTGGTGGGACGGTTGCCCATTATGTACAGTGGCCATTTCTTTTTCTGATTCCGATGCTGACACTTTTCACTATCCCCTTTTTTCTAAAAGAACTTCCTAATGAATCCACAAAGGGAGAGAGGATAGATACTTGGGGATTAGCGTTACTGTCCTGTGGGATTGTCACATTTACTATATATACAACGCAATATAACTGGTTGTATTTGTCGATTAGTTTTGTGTTGTTTGCAGAATTCGCTTTGCATATACACAAGGCTGAATCGCCTTTTATAGAACCACGATTATTTATAAATCGAAAGTTCATATTGGGAGTTCTAACTGCTTGTATTCTGCTAGGTACTGTGGCAGGTTGCATATCAATGATCCCTTATATGATGAGAGGTGTACACCAGCTATCTGCAAGTATGATTGGGTGGGTTATATTCCCAGGAACTATGAGTGCAATGTTATTCAGTATAGTTGGTGGTAACCTAGTTGATAAACGAGGAACTACATTTGTGTTATGGATGGGCTCATTTTTCATTATTGTGAGCTTTTTTATCATTTCATTATTTGCGGATCAAACACCATGGTTAGTTTCTGGTATGTTGATTCTAATGTTTGGTGGACTCTCCTTCGTTAAAACAGTAATTTCCACGAGTGTTGCCGATGCTCTGGAGCCGAAGGAAGTCGGCGCAGGTATGGGATTTCTCAGCTTCGCCTGCTTCTTAGCGGAGGGATTAGGGATGGCTATTGTTGGTGGGTTGTTAACAAAACATATTCTAGAATATCCGTTATTTTCCACTATACAAAATGCTAAAGCGTACTTGTATAGTAATTTACTACTTGTTTTTATTGTTACCATATTAATCGGAGCAACTATCTATACAGTAGCTTATAGTCGAAGAAGGGAAAGGCGATAAAACATTCGTACAGGGACAATTTCCGCAAGAGAATGTCTTTTTGGATCGCGGTATAGAAAAGTGGAATAACAATGTAAACTTATTAATTAGAAATGAAGATATAAAAGAGTTAGAAGAGGTCCTGCAAAGATATATCCCTAAAATTATTGGAAATTAAAAATCCACCTTCACAAGGTGGATTTTCGTTAAAACAAACGATTCACTAGTTTTTTCACTTCTTCAAGGTATTGTGTTCTCACTTCGTTATCCACAGAAGGAACGCTCGTATAGAAAGCGTGCTCGACTGTTTCAATACCAGTAAAATCAAAAATACCTGCATCAGTTGTTTTCTTCATTGCTTCAAACATACCGCTTGCATCGTAATTCTCTTTTGAATTGCCCATTGTGGATAATAATACCCCTTTTTTACCTGTTAAAAATTTATCAACGCCATTTGGGCCGTATGTAAAAGCAAATCCTTGGCTAAATACACGTTCTACATACCCTTTTAAGATAGCGGGAAGGCCTGCCCACCAAACTGGATAAATAAATGTGATCACATCTGCCCACGTAATATGTTCTTGTTCTGCCTTAATATCAGCCGGCGTATTTCCTTGTGAAAAGGAAATGAAATCATCGGCAGCTAATACAGGATTGAAGTTTATAGCATATAGATCGCGAACACGTACTTCATGTCCTTTTTCTTGTAACTGTCCTTGAAATGTTTCTAAAATTGCATGATTAAAGCTTTGTGGATTCGGGTGTGCATAAACGATTAAATGTTTCATTACAATTCCTCCTGCCTGTGGATATGTTAGTAGTATGTTCAAAGTGTGAATAAAACATATTTTGTAACTATTGTAGTTACAATGTGTTGAGAAGTCAAAGAAGATGCCTCTTACAGATTAAGAAACAGGAGTTTTCCTAGCGTGAGCGAATATGTAGAAGGAAAGAGAAGGTGAACGTAGGAATGAACATTCATAGACTTACGCTAGAAGAAGCGCAAAACATAAATGTGTGGCAATATGATGCACCGTATGAATTATATAGTTTTACCGGAGCGTCTGAAACGCTGGAAGAATTGCTCGACGGTACATATTATGGCGTTCGTAATGAGCATAATGAAATCGTCGGTTATTTTTGTTTTGGGGATAACGCACAAGTGCCGGGCGGAAGAGAGGCAAAGTTATACACAGGTGAGTGTGTTGTGGATATTGGGCTTGGAATGAAACCGGCGTTAACTGGAAAGGGATTGGGGATATCTTTTTTACAAGCTGGACTGCAGTTTGCGAACGAGCAATTTAGACCAGAGAAAATCCGTTTAAGCGTAGCTACTTTTAATGAGCGTGCAATCGCTCTGTATATGAAAGCAGGTTTTCAAAAGAAGACTTCTTTCATGAGCAGGGGAAGGGAATTTTTACTTATGGAGTATGACGCGGCGGAATGTAAAAACAAATAAGAAAAACCAGCTTAAAGAAGTTGGTTTTTCCTGTTTTTGTACTATTCAGCGTGTGCAGCTCTATGCGCTAAACGGCTGGATGCAGCAGCGGCAATTGCTCCGACGATATCATCGAGGAATGTATGAACTTTACCTGTGGATTTGTCATTTAAATATTCTAAAATACCTGGTTTTAATTTATCGATATAGCCAAAGTTTGTGAAACCGATTGAACCGTATACGTTGACGATAGATAAGGCAACGACTTCATCTACACCGTATAATCCTTCGTCACGATGTATGATGTCTTGAAGAGGAGCGCTTAACAACCCTTTTTCGGCAAGGACGTCCAGCTCAATTCCTGTAATGAGTGCATTTTGCACTTCGCGTTTGGATAAGACGCGTTCTACGTTATAACGACACTCTTCCATTGCTAAATTGGGATGATATTTTTTTTGAAGAAAATGAACGAGATCTGCAATATCGTCAATTGTTACACCGCGTTCTTGTAGTAATTGTAATGCTCTTTCTTGTAGTTCATTTCGTTGTGTCATGATTATCACCTTTTTTTCTTTTTAATATTGTATACGTATATGTGTACTATGTGCATAGGAATGAAAGTTAATCAGAAGCTCATATATATATAGAAAAAATATAGGTGGCGAGTACGATGATTCAACATATTTATGAGCATTACCATATACACGTCAAAGAATTTACAACCCTCGGTCCCTATAAAAGCTTTTGGGTTCGAAATAAAACTTATGTGCTTCTTGCTACGGGAAACTTGCAAGAAGAAGAGCTTTTTGAAATGAAGAAGTTAAGTGATTATATGAATCAGCAAGGCGATATTACAGTTGCGACGTTTGTTCCAAACATACAAGGTTATTATGTTAGCGAGATAGAAGATACAAATTATTGTTTGCTGAAAGGAATGCGTATGTTAGAGCGCAATGTAATGTCTTCAGGAAGCGAGCTATCGTTATTTCATAAGCGCGGAGCATTCTTTTCTGATGATATTGAACATCTCAGCCGAATTGGTGAATGGAAGGCGCTGTGGGAAAAACGATTAGATCAGCTCGAACGCTTTTGGCAATCAAAAATAGTGAGTCACCCTACTGACATGTTTGAACAATTATTTATCGAATCATTCCCTTACTATTTAGGTCTTGCCGAAAATGCGATTCAATATGTAATGGATACAGAAATTGATGATATTCCTCAACGCGCTGACGCCGCAACGATTTGTCAAGAACGATTTACGCCATTACTTTGGCAGCAAACGAAGCGATTAAAGCTGCCAGTTGATTGGGTATACGATCATCCAAGCCGCGACTTAGCAGAGTGGGTCCGTCACGTTTCTTTTGAAAAAAGAGCGAACTGGGAAGAAGAAATTGCTCAATTTGTAACCGACTATGAACGTAACTATCCATTATCTTCTTTTGGATGGCGGCTGCTATTTGCGCGTCTTCTCTTTCCTCTTCATTACTTTGAAACAATTGAAGGGTATTACTTAACTGGAAGCGAGACGCAGAAATATGTATATCAAGATCGGCTAGAAACCATTTTACAGCGGGTAGATCAATCGGAACAATTTCTTCAGCACTTTTATGACCTTATTCGTTTACCTGTTGATAAGTTAGGAATTCGTAAGTTAGATTGGTTAACATAATATGTAATTTAGAAAAAAGAGACCATAGTGGGTCTCTTTTCTTTAGCTTAAAATACTTGTTCTACTTCGATTACGCCTGGTACTTCTTCTAAAAGTGCGCGTTCGATACCAGCTTTTAATGTGATTGTAGAACTTGGGCAGCTGCCGCAAGCACCTAGAAGGCGTAATTTAACGATACCCTCTTCAACATCTACTAATTCTACGTCACCGCCATCACGAAGTAAGAATGGACGTAATTTATCTAATACTTCTGCTACTTGTTCGTGTAAGTTTTCGTTTTCCATTTTTATCGACTCCTTTCATTAGTTTTATTATAATCAAGATGCGGGGGAAAATCTATTTTTAACTTTCATTGGAAAGAAGTCTCATACAACAGGTGGTTCGCCCATTGAAGTGATAAAGACATATGTAGAAAATCAAGGTATGAAATGAGGTGATTCGATATGGCAAATAAAGCGTACAAATTCCGTTTGTATCCAACACAAGAACAGGAGCAACTTTTCGTAAAAACCTTTTGTTGTGTTCGTTTCGTCTACAACAAAATGTTGGTGGAACAAAAGGAAACATATGACAAGTTCAAAGAAGACAAAGAAACCCTAAAGAAACAAAAGTTCCCTACTCCTGCCAAGTATAAAAAAGAGTTCGCATGGCTCAAAGAAGTAGACAGCCTTGCATTGGCAAACGCAGGGCTTAATTTGCAAAAGGCATATAAAAACTTCTTTTCTGGGCGCGCTGAATTTCCGAAGTTCAAAACTCGTAAGGCGAGACAATCCTATACAACTAATGTGGTTAATGGAAACATTATGCTTTTGGATGGCTATATCAAATTACCGAAATTGAAACTAGTGAAAGTGAAGCAACATCGAAAAATTCCCTCACACCATATCATCAAGTCTTGTACGATTTCTCGAACAAAAACAGGAAAATACTATATTTCTATTCTCACTGAATATGAACATCAACCTATACAAAAAGAAATACAAGCTGTTGTTGGATTAGATTTTTCTATGAACGGCTTATTTGTCGATAGTGAGGAAGGTAAGACAGCCAATTACTCTCGATTTTATCGACAAGCCTTGGAAAAGTTAGCAAAGGAACAGCGTATTCTATCACGCAGAAAGAAAAGTTCTAATCGTTGGCATAAACAGCGTCTGAAAGTAGCGAAGATACATGAAAAAATTGCGAATCAACGAAAAGATTTTCTACATAAGGAATCGCAAAAATTAGCGAAACAGTATGATTGCGTGGTTATCGAAGATCTCAACATGAAAGGAATGTCACAAGCCCTTCATTTTGGCAAAAGCGTTGCTGATAACGCATGGAGCATGTTCACGACATTTCTTCAATACAAGTTAGAGGAGCAAGGGAAAAAGCTTATCAAAATAGATAAGTGGTTTCCATCATCTAAAACTTGTTCATGTTGTGGTCAAGTAAAGGAGTCTCTTCCTCTCTCTGAACGCACATTCCACTGTGATTGTGGTTTTGTGGCAGACAGGGACTGGAATGCTTCTATCAATATCAAACGTGAAGGATTGCGATTGTTAGTATAATCACATACAGAGCATGGAACAGGCTTGGTAGCTAAGTAAATTTCGTATCGTTAGGCACGATTACCTTAGAAGCCCCCATCACTAAGCAAAGCGTAGGTGGAGGGTAGTTCACTATCTTTCTTATGTTGTCCAAATAGTTTATAGAGAATTCCTTCTTATATGTGACAATAAGATGCAGAAAAAAATGTATGTGCGAATGGGGGAGAAAATATGATTAAAGTTAGCGTCTATGGGGCAAAGGTTGTATGTGCTAGCTGCGTTGGGATGCCGTCATCAACGGAAACGTATGAATGGCTGCAAGCAGCAATTGGAAGGAAGTATGAAAGACAAGAAGAGAAATTTCACTTTGAATATGTGGACATTCACGAGCAGCAAGAAGAGGAAGAAAAACGAGCTTTTGCTGAGCGTGTGATTGAAGAAGACTTATTTTATCCTGTTGTTCTTGTGAATAATGAGATTGTCGGAGAAGGCAATCCTCGCTTGAAGGATGTATACGAAGAAATTGAGAAATATTTATAATATAACTTATAACTCACAGAGCTCTTGCAACGTAGATTACGAAACGCAAGGGCTTTTTCCGTATTCGAAAGGGTGGATGAGATGAAGAAGGGCTTTGTAATAGGGAGTATAGGGCTTTTTGCAGTCAGCGGTATTGCCTATATGGAAGGAGATGCAGCGATGATTTACTCGTTAGCAGGTTGGCTGAGCCTCTTTTTCTTAGCTAGTGCAGCATTTCTTTGTATAGATGGATTCATTTTAGGAGCGCGGGGGACATTTGCTTCAGCAAAGCCAAGGCGAAAAGAATCCCGTTTTCAATCTGCTAAAACGAATGTGTTTGCAGTGATTCCAAATGTGGTAGCTGCGTTAGGGGTATACTTATGGGTATCGTAACGGAGCATTTTGTACCAGAAGAAGTAAAGGTCTTATTAGAGCAGTATGTGAATGGACTTCAGGAAATCGTTTCTAAAGAAAAACTAGTTGGCGTGTATTTGTATGGTTCATTAGCATTAGGAGCTTTTCATTTGGGAATGAGTGATGTTGATTTTGTAACGGTGACAACAGAACAAGTGAGTGAAGCAGAGAAAGTGAAGATACGTGAACTACATAAGAAACTCTATAAACATGATCTTGGTAAGCGAATGGACGGTATGTATATTCCGCTTGTTGATTTAGGAAAGCAAAATCATGAAATGTCACCGTATTTATATTGTTCAGATGGAAAAATGAATGAAGGGCATTGGGATATTAATTCTGTGACGTGGTGGACATTAAAAAATCAAGGTATTACTGTTTGGGGTAAACAAGCAAACGAACTTCCGTATGCAATCACGTGGAATGATGTTGTGAACACAATGAAATACAATGTGGAACAATATTGGAGTGAGAAAGTAAAGCGTCCGTATTTATTTTTATCTACAGAATGGGTGGAGTTTGCAGTTGTGACAATGGGACGTATCATATACACGTTAGAGACGGAACGGATTGTTTCTAAAGATGAAGGGCTGCAATACGTGATGCAATCTTTTAAGCAATGGGAACCGCTGTTGCAAGACGTATATCGAATTCGTCACAAAGGAGGAATGAAACCGTCCTTATCGAGATGGAGACGTGCTGAGATGACGAAGAAGTATTTATTGTTTGGGATAGAGGGATGTAAGAAGAGGTGGGGAAGATAAAGTGAAAACAAAAAAACAAGAGCTGCACGTGCGCTCTTGTTTTTTTGTTTAACCATTATGATGCTTATACATCCAAAGAATACCTGATTTTAAAAGGCGAGGTACGCGGCCCATTAATGGCTGATTTGCGAGTAAACCGAAGCCGTGTTTTTTACCGAGAGAACCAAGAACACCTTTTAATTTAATAACAGGTAGTTCTTCTGGTAATGTTTCATTATTCCAACGTTTTAATAATATTTGGACAATTTGCTCGCCTTGTCCTTCTGCTAGCTGAGCAGATGGTGCGTGCGGCAACGCAGCGCAATCACCTAACACATACACATTCTCAAAATCTGGAATATTATGATATTTTGTTAATACAACACGACCGCTATTATCGTGCTCGACAGGTAGATTACGAACAACCTCATTTGCTTGAATGCCAGCTGTCCATACGATTGCGTCGCATTCAAGTGGTTCATCGTGGTTATACACAATATTTGGCTCCACTTTTGTAATGTTCGAGTTGCGAATGATTGTAACATTATGTTTCAAAAACCACTCTTCTACATATCTACTTAATTTTTCTGGGAATGGGAAAAGAATGCGATCTTTTCGGTCAAATAAATAAATGTTTAAGTCTGGACGGCTTTCACGAAGTTCACTTGCTACTTCAACACCGCTTAGTCCAGCTCCTACAACAGCAACTGTTGCGTGTGGCTCTAAACCGTTTAGTTGTTGATATGTTTGACGAACTTGTTCAATGGATTGAAGGCTATACGTATGTTCTTGCGCTCCTGGAACGTTGTGATAGTTGTCTTCACAACCAAGTCCAATAATTAAGTCATCATAATTCACAATTTCACCGTCATCAAGATGAACGGCTTTGTTTTCTAAATCAACATTAGTTATCGTCCCGTATTGAATATTAAGTCGTGGATGTTCTGGAAATGGAATGCGAATATGCGTTTCAGAAATCGTTCCTGCTACTAATGCGTAGTATTCTGTTTTAAAACAGTGATACGGCACTTTGTCGATTAATGTCACTTGAACATCATCCGGAAGTTGGTTGCTCGGAAGAAGACGCTGTAAAACTCTCATTCCACCGTAGCCCCCACCAAGTATTACGAGGTGCTTCATGATGGATTACCCCTTTTCTGTTGAAATATCCCCTAATCATAAAAAGTTTTTATATTACAAAAATATTTTGACTTTACCCACTCAAATTATATCGAATTCAGAAGCAAATAACAATGTATGAATGCATAATCTGTTGTACAATAAGAAGAAAAGTGGGGCGATTTGTGAAAAAATTGTAGAATGTTGCAGTTTTCGACCGAAAAGTGCTTTTTATTAAGGATTAACGCATAAAACGATTGAAAATTTTAGTCGTTTCAGCTCGATTTATACAACATCTTAGTTTTACTGTTATAAAACAAGGGTTAATATATAGAGGTAGGGGGGAATAAGGGTGATTAAACCGTTAATTGAATTTTGTGTTGGCAACCTTGCAAGTGGTGCGCAAAAGGCAAGGGAACAACTAGAGAAAGATCCGAATTTAGATGTGATTGAGTATGGTTGTCTTGGTTATTGCGGTATTTGCTTTGAAGGACCGTATGCACTTGTGAACGGTGAAGTTGTAAAAGGTGAAACACCGGAAGAACTTGTGAAAAATATATATGATTATTTAGATGAAAATCCGATGTTTTAAGGCGTTGCAACGAAGCAGCGTCTTTTTTATTTGGATACATAAAATCATCTCGAAGGAACAGGCTAATTAGTGCAGCAAGTACTGATATGTATATATATAAAAAGAAAGCCCTTTGTTGAAGGGCTTTTTTCTTACACGATACGTGTAAGCACGACCTTGTTACGCCAAAATTGTCGTTGAATATGAGAAACGGGGGACATTCTTATTGTTTTCCAAAAGCGCTCATTTTATACTTATAACAATAAAAAATTTTGGAGTGAACCAATATGGAACAACTTTTTTTCACGAAAATGCACGGTCTTGGAAATAATTATATTTATGTAAATATGTTTGAAGAACAAATTGCAGAAGAGCATATAGCGAAAGTTGCTGAAAAAGTGTCAAATGTGAATACTGGGATTGGTTCTGACGGAATGATTCTAATTTGTCCATCTGACGTTGCTCCTGTAAAGATGCGTATTTTTAATAAAGACGGTTCAGAAGGAAAAAGCTGCGGGAATGGACTGCGATGCGTTGCAAAGTACGCATATGAGCATAAATTAGTAGAAGAGACTGTTTTTACAATTGAAACGTTAGCAGGAATTGTTACAGCAGAAGTAGTAGTTGAAGATGGAATTGTAACTTCCGCTACAATTGATATGGGTGCGCCGCGATTAAAACGCACAGATTTACCGATGTTAGGTGAAGGAGAAACACCATTTATTCGTGAAGATTTCCTTTACAGCAATCACCGCTATGCATTTACAGCTGTCTCAATGGGAAATCCGCATGCTGTTATTTTTGTAGATGATATTGACGAAGCGCCGCTTACAACATTAGGCCCTGTGCTAGAAACACACGAGATGTTTCCGGAAAGCGTGAATGTAGAATTTATTGAAGTTCTGAATCATCATGAAATGTATTTCCGTGTATGGGAACGCGGTTCTGGTATTACACAAGCGTGTGGAACAGGAGCATGTGCCGCAGTTGTAGCTGCAATCTTGAATGGAAAGATGAAGCGCGGACAAGAAATCACTGTTCATTTAGCAGGCGGAGATTTAATGATTACGTGGACAGAAGAAGGAACAGTTTTAATGAATGGTCCTGCAGAGGTCACTTGCAGCGGTGTATATTATTATAAGATTGAAGAGTAAAGATGTATAATAGAACGAAAGAAGAAAGGAAGGTGGATTCTATGATTACTGTAACAGAACAAGCTGCATATCAAATTAAAGATATGTTAAAGGATGCTGAAGATGGAGAGAAATACGTTCGCCTTGCAGTGCACGGCGGTGGATGTAGCGGTCTTTCTTACGGCTTAGGATTTGAAAGAGAACCAAATGAAGACGACACAGTTCTTGAATTTTTCGGTGTTGAATTTGTTATTGATAAAGAAAGTGCTCCAATTGTAAAAGGAGTAAAAATCGATTATAAACAATCGATGCTTGGCGGCGGGTTTACGATTGATAATCCAAATGCTATCGCATCATGCGGATGCGGTTCATCTTTCCGCACAGCAACGAATGCTGGTAAGCCTGAAGAGTGCTAATGCAATGCTTTTCGTATAGAGATATGGGTTTCCAATCAAATATGAGGCACTGCTAAAGAAGTCTTCCAATTGATCTTTAGTTTGTTATAAATGAAAAGAGCGACCGTAATGGCCGCTCCTTTTTTGATTCATATAATCAGTGTTATCAGAAGTTATTGTTTAATGGTACCGGTTAATCGTGCGTTTTTAGCCTCTCGGCACATTCGCATTAAATATTTTCTTCTCTACTTTTTCTTTGATACTTGTATTTGTATTTCATTTTTCCTGTTATCTACTCGAAGAACATCAATTTGCACACCGTTCTTTGGCAATAATTTTCCGCCGCTTGGATTAAATGGTGTAGAATAATCATTTTGATCGTTAAACGTACTGATGCCTGGGCGGGAATCTAGTTCAACTTTGTAAGGAAATATCCAAGAAAATCCGGTGGCATCATACTTCGATGTAGGGGTAAGGCCGAAAGCTGCATCTGCGATTTGGTGCTGTATTGGTCCTATAACTGAAAATTTTTTCATCTCACCGTTCGGATAACTGAATAGAAAATTCAGATAAATCGGATCTTGATGAGCATCTACTATTCCTAAGAACCCATGTCCTGGGTGAGATCCTGTCATATTGTCTGTTCCATAACTGCCATCATAATACCACACAACCATCCCAGGGTCATACGGAATATCTTCTGAATAAGCAAGTGATTTATCTACTCCATTATGTGTACGATATTCTGCTAAGTAGTAATTTGGAAATGCGACTGGCGCACCGTCAAACTCTTTAAACCCATTTAATGTAAACTGGGAACTTGTTTCTGCATCATCTTTAAAGATTACACGATCATCTGCTGCAACTTTAATATTATCTACATAAAATCCTTCTTTCGCTAATCCCTGGTCCGTTACATACTGGAACTCAATTTTAATTTTCTTGCCTGCAAATTGAGAAACGTCGATTTCATCTTTTACCCATTCATTATTTGTAGTATCTGAAAATACCTTTATTTGCACAGGTTGAGTTGAACCCTCTTCATATACATTTACATATAGGTAATCATAATCACTCTCAATATCGCGCCATGAATCAAATGTTAATTTTGCATGAGAAGTATTCGTTAAGTCAATAACAGGAGATGTCATACTCGTTTTTAACCTGTCTCCTTTTGTAGAGAAGTATGATTTTGTTCCTAGCGGTTTCGTCGGAGCATCTTTTAAAACATCTGGTAAATTAATTTTTAATATTTTCCCATTTTTTGAGTCTGCAACCGCTTCTTTCAATTTTACATTTCGAGCTTCTTCTAAATTCGGAAAATCAATAACAGTTGGTTTTGGCCAATTACCTCCATAGTTTTCATAGAAAAATAGCTTCGCAAATGGACTAAACCCTGTAGGTTCTGTGCCTGGAATTTTACCGCCCCAGCTCCCCGCACTCATAATGGACCAATTTGCAACAGGCGAACCCCCTCCAGTGTATCCAGTATCATATTCATCTGGTAAACCTAAATTGTGCCCATATTCGTGTGCAAACACACCAGCTGCTCCATCTTCAGGCTGCATAATATAATCGTATGCTTTTAAATTTGTTCCCGGAATTTGTATTGGCTCAGCTCCAATGACAGAACGATGGGACCATAATGCATTCTCCCCTACAGACCCGCCGCCTGCCGCTTCATCTGGACCGGAATGAACAATAAATAGGTTGTCCAGCAAGCCGTCTGGTTCCATTGTATTTCCATCCCCATCCAAGTCATATGGATCACGTTGATCATATTTTGCCTCATTGCCAGCAATTTGATTCCCTGCAGCTTCCAAAGTTTCTCTAACGAGCTCTTGTGGTCTTGCATCCTTTGCTGCTCCTTTTGGTGCCCCGTAATAAGCCATATCATTCTTAGCCATAACCCAAGGTGTTACCTCACCATCAACATGCCAGTACCCTGCTGACTGTTGTTCATAATACTGGGTTACAGATATGAAATTTCTTCCTTTATAATCTTTGTATCCATCAGGATTAAAGATTAAATTTTTATAATGTTCTTGGTTAAAGTCAGAAACCCAAAGACTATTGCCAAACCCATACAACGTAAAAAGAGGATCATTTTCATCAGGCTCAGGCAGTTTATTATGATGAAAATCAGGAAATTCAATAAGTGCAACAACTGAATTATCTACAAATTCTTTTTTCGTGGTACCTTTTTCAGGGGTTGCTTCCTTAATACCAGCAACTTTTTCTTCTGTGTCTTTTTGTACAGCTTTTTTACCTTTATACGCTTTTAAACCAAACTTACTTGATGTATCAATACCTTCTGTCTGACTAAAAGGTGTTGTTTTTCCTTTTGTAACATATTCTTGAATCTTTTTTTCAATTTCTTGAGGATCTGCATTTTTATCTATCTGTCCACTATCTATTAAATATTTCTTTAATGCTTCTTTATTTACGACTCCCCAGTCTGCTGTTTGCGTTATTGACTGTTTTTCTGCAAAACTAGTAGTTGGTTTAGCTGCAAGCCCACCTAAAATAATAGAAGTTGATAACACAGCAATCATTGATTTCTTAAACTTCATAGCTTTACCCCCCTCATATATTCTTAATAAAACAAATATCTTTTTATATAATTAAAACGTTTTTTGTTTTTTATTACTTGCTTTCTCCCTCCCCCAAGTAAAGATAATGCTAAAGCACCTGATAATACCGTCATTCCAAATTTGTTCTTAATTGATATACTTCTCCCCCGAAAAATTTATTTTTATGTATGAGATATACATAAACGCAGTGAAATTTCCTTCTTTATTAAAGAACATACTGTTAAACTTCTTCTTCATCTCAATCATGATGGCCTTATACTTATTCAAGAAGATGTATGCAATATCAATGTGTCTATAGTAAGAGTAATTTATTTTAAATATTATGTAAATTGGGGTAATATAAATTATTAATCTTAATATTTAGGAATAACCATTCGTAAATGCTGTATTTGCCAAGCCCACAAAAGCAGCATCATATTCAACAATTTGTACAGCAATTTGAGCTCTTAAGAAACTTTGTCGTTTTTCAGAATATTGTGTCTAAATTTGGAGGTTGTGATATAATTAAGGACAAGTTCTAAAATAGACCCAAAATAAAATTAAAGGAGGACAAAATCTTTATAGGGTACGTGAATGTTCTTTAAAAGATGATTATTAAAGGGGATAATCATGGAAAAAGTACAAATGAGCAATGGGAAAACAACAGCGATTCAATTAAATTAGGAGCACAAACAAAAAAGATAGAGTGATGATCTTAATTTTATAAATATCAAAAGGCGGGTGTATAATTTTATAGATATCAAAGGGTGGGGATATAATGTACGAAGGGAAAATCATTAAGTTTCATCGTGAAAAAGCTGGATTAACGCAAGAACAACTCGTAAAAGGAGTTTGTTCTGTTACTCATATTAGCAAAATCGAACGAGGGGTTACCGAGTATTCTCCAGAAATTATAACGCTTCTGTCCGAGCGCCTTGAAATAGATATAAATCAGGAAATACACTCCTTTCGTAATATTGAAAGACAACTACATCGTTGGCATGATTTCATTATCATGGAATGTTTTGAAAAGGCAGAAAAAATAAAAACTGACTTTGAAAAGATCAAATGGTTATATCTATCTGACTATCACTTACTCTATAAACTGTTACAAGCAAAATACTATCTCTTACATAAAAATGAAAAGAGTGCATACGAAATAGCAACAGAGGTACAAAGAAACTATAAAAAACTAACCTCTTATGAACAGAATTTATTTAAACATATAATGGGAAAATGTTATTTATTAAAAAAAGACATTCCAAGCGCAATCAATACTTTAAAAACAATCGATGCTGAAGAATATAATAACCTTGAATATTACTATGATTTAGCTCTTGCCTATTATGAAACGAACTCTAAATTGATGGCATATTACTATGCTGAAAAAGCATTGCAATTTTTCAAAGCAAGTAGCAATTTCCGAAAAGTCATTGATACAGAAATACTTATGTTGATACTAGTAGAAGAAAATGAGTACTTTGATTTCAAAGAAACAATCGAACGATATGAAAATCTAATTCAAAATTGTGATTTATGCAACGTTCCGCATAGGAAGGCTATCGTCTTACATAATTTAGCAATCCGATATTTTGAGAGAAAAGAATATAACGCAGCGAGTGAATTGTACAAAAAGGCGATTGATTTAAAAAAGGAGACTTTGCCCAAAAATTTAAATTCTTTATATGGCTATATTCAAAGTTGTTTTAAAGGAAATTTATTATCTAATAAGGAATTATTACGTCTTACTCATGAAGGCTTGGCCAGTGCAACAAATAATAATGATTTTTTATCTACCATACTTTTTAACCTTCTTGTTTATCTAATAGAAGACAAAGAAGATTATTATTATAAATATATAGAAAATTATGCTTTACCATTCTTTCGAGTGAATAATTATGTAAATTTATTGCAACTTTATAAAAAGGAATTATTTAACTATTATTTTAAAACGGGGATGAACGACAAAGCTTTAAAAATCGCCTACAATTTAATCAATAAAGAAATGAAATAAGAAAGATAAAGGGCGGAAACAATAAGGTGATTTTAGTAATCTGAAGGAGCTTTAGCTTAACACTGAAGCTCCTTCATTCGTATAACGTTGGTTATAGGAAATTAATAAAAGCCAGCAATGCATCTGCCAAATTCCAAGCTTGAATGTTGTTTGTTCTTTTTAGAGATAGGGTAATATCCTTTCGTGCCAACAATAGCAACATCTTTTTCCTGCGCTTCTCTTTCAATCTTGAGGTGGGGGTCTTACTGCTCACGAATAGCGGGATAAAATCATGGCAAAATTCTAATACTAATAAAAAGAGGTGATTTTGATGGGGAAATGGAATGAACAGGCGGCACCAAATAATAATTTGCCATCCAGCACAATCCGGTCATCTGAATTGCTGCTAGGAAAGAAAGCAGACCATGAATTTTCAGAGGAGCTTTCCGATGGCGGAGAAAGAGATAAAAACATTCAGATACTCAAAAACAGTCCTAAATGAATACTCCCCCACTTAGCGGAGCTGGAAGTGGGGGTTTCTAACGTTTCGATCTAACGGAGGATTAACGTTAGTGGAGTTAACACACTGGCGAGCTGTTTCACACCTAACCCCTCTATCCCGTTTGTCCATGCATTCGGGAATGCTTTTCGTAAAATATTAGCCGCGGCGTTTACGTCTGCATTAATGAAGATTCCCTTTGCAGAACGATACATACCACGCTTGATTCGTTTTCCTGAAAAAGTTGCATGCTTGTCATTTGTTCTATACGTTGGAATGAAGTCAAGATCCAAAAAACTTGCTTTGGATGTATACGATTCTTCGATTACAATCACTTCGATACCTACTTTTTTTGCTTTATATGTAATCATTTGAATCAATACACTGTGTGGGATATGACAAAACGTTTGGTTCTGTTTCTTTCCCATATCCGTTTCCTGTTTCCAATTTTTGTTCTGACCAAC
>NZ_NTTM01000022.1:0-249 GCF_002560985.1 Bacillus sp. AFS018417 | reverse complement strand
CTACGTTGGCAAATAGAGATTGTATTTAAAACATGGAAATCTCTTTTTGGTATCAATCATTGTCACAATATTAAGCGAGAGCGTCTAGAATGTCATCTTTATGGACAGTTAATTGCTATTTTTCTTTGTTCTTCCACTATGTTCAAAATGCGACAGCTATTACTACAGAAAAAACAAAAAGAATTAAGTGAATATAAAGCAATTTATATGATTCAAGATCATCTGTACTTAGTATATGAAGCTATACAA
>NZ_NTTM01000021.1:0-3973 GCF_002560985.1 Bacillus sp. AFS018417 | reverse complement strand
GACTTCTCTTGAGAGGTTTGTCCTTTTTTCATCATATGCATGGCTTCAATCCCAGCAAGAATCCATTTGGCAGTCCGAAAGGACTTTAAACTTAACATAGTACGTATGCGTTTCTTGATAAAGCGGTGATCCTGTTCCACAATGTTATTTAAATACCGAATTTTCCTCAACTTCACACCTATCGGCATGCTTTTTTCTTCATGTAATGCTTTGATAGCAACAGGATATGCTGGGTTCTTATCGACTGTAATCACTCGAGGTGTTACGGAATGACAGGAAGCCAAGGCTTTCTTCAAGAAGCGCTTGGCTGATTTAGCATTTCTATTCTTGCTCAGATAAAAATCGATGGTATTTCCTTCAGAATCCACGGCACGATACAGGTACATCCATTTCCCTTTGACTTTTACATATGTCTCATCGACTCTCCAAGAATCATTGGTTTTCTTTAAATAGCGTCGAACTCGTTTGTCTAACTCAGGGCTATATTGATGTACCCATCGCATGATGGTAGTGTGAGCAATGGACAGACCTCGCTCCTCCATCATTTCCACTAAATCACGAAAACTTAGATTGTACCGTAGGTACCATCTTACTGTTAGCAAAATAATATCAGGCTGATAGTGCTTCCATTTGAACGAATTTTGCTTATTCACACTGAACACCATCCCTTTTCTAGATTGATAGTATCAGTATGTCCAAGTTTAAGAGATTTTTTGCACCAGAACCGTTTTTCTTTATGATTTCCGATAATCTGCGGTTATGGTGATTTAAACATCAAAATGGATTTTAAGCGTCTTATATTCGTGTATAAGGCGTTTTGTATTTCCAAAGAGGCGATTTTATTCAATTCCTTTCCTCGCAAAAGTCACTTACTCATTGCAAAAACAAGGGTTCTGTTTCTTTTAGAATAAGTGTATATCAATCTGTCAAATTGGAAAACCTTCTAATGGATGTGTTATGCTATCATCTCTACATACTATTTAAAATTAAAAGGACGAGGTGCTTGAATATGAATAAGACAGAATTAGTGAATGCTGTAGCTGAGAAAGCCGAGTTAAGTAAAAAGGATGCCGCAAAAGCTGTGGATGCGTTGTTTGAAACCATCTCTAATACGCTTACTAAGGAAGAGAAAATCCAGTTAATCGGGTTTGGAACGTTTGAAGTGCGTGAACGTGCAGCCCGAACCGGCCGTAATCCACAAACAGGCGAGGAAATACAGATCCCTGCTTCTAAAGCTCCTGCTTTCAAACCAGGTAAAGAACTAAAAGAAGCTGTAAAATAAGTGACCAATAAAAAAGCACCAAGGAAGTCTCTTTGCTTCCCTGGTGCTTTTTTATTTGAAGTCGTTAGTTGCTACCTTTACAGCTATATAACGTTAAAACATCCTTATATTCTATTAAATCTAGAGATTTTTGATTGCCGAAAATCAGTGTTATGTAAACAACAGGTATTTCACATAGGAAAATTAAAAAACAATAAAACTATCAAACAAATATATAAATGTTCTATCAAGTAGTTTTTGCACCAGAACCAAAAAACGAATGTTTATGATTAAACTTAATTTTAAAGCTACACTTTTTTCATTTTTGAAATATGATTTTATCTTACCTTGGTGGCGATGGGGCATGGCCGACAAAATGATTATACGAACCAACCTAATTGTCCCTAGTTGTTGAAAAGTATTGCAGGATACCCTGTACAATCTTGCTTTGAATGTCACCATGATGTTGAAAGTGCACCAATTCATAGGACCAAAAGTGACATACTGTAGTATCTCCATTCTCTATCCATGGCTTTGTTTCTATGTGGTTTCCAGTCACATCTATTTGTTCAGATGTGTTAGTCTCAAAAATTGCGTACTTTAACCACCAATAGTAAAGCGTTTTCTTTAACTCTATAGATGTGTAAGGTTCGGGTAAAGTGAATACACCTACGTTTACAGTAGGTCCTAAAGTCGGATGATTAGGATGATAAAACTGTACGTTTACAAACACAACTTTAAGGTGTTGCTCTGCAGCCTTAACATACACTCTGCACATGAACTGGGGAAAGAAAGTGTTAAACTGTTCCGTCGTTTGGGTTATACTTTTGCTGGTTTCGGGGCCAAGGGTGTTTCCAAACAAAGGCATCAAATTATGCTCTGATAGTTGTGTGTCAACATCCCGTAGGATTAATATACTATTAGAATACATCTCTCTTACATTCTGAATAGACATCATTAAAATCTCATTTGCATTCATGTACATCTCCTCCATATTTCCAGAATAATGGTTCATGTGTTTGTAAGGAACTCCAATCAAGTGCGTTGTTAGAGTGGGGAACATATGCCCAGGTGCTTAATGTTACCGATTGAAGAGGAGTTGGCTGTGTAAAACAAACAAGCCCCTTCTTTTCTAGATATTGTCTTAAAATGTCCAGTATCCTTCTATCTTGGTTGATCATAGTGGAAGAATTCTGATGGATTGCGCTATAAAATTCTTTCCACGGCAACCAGTATAAATGATGTTTTTGGCCAGCGTTAGATATTTGAATGCTGGAGGAACTTTGTTTTAATTCTTCAACTGGAAGGGCTGTATCATTAGTTAGGTAGAGTAAGATGGTTCCAGTTATTTCAGAAGGATTAATAGAAAACGTCTTGTAAAACTCTTGTGTATGTATGTCTTCATATTCTCTAGACAATTGGTCACGTTGTTGTACAGTTCTTTCCTCAATGGCTACAGTCTTATCTTCCTCGCTGGATTTCTTAGAGAAATACTTAGCTTCTATACAGACGACATACATGGTTTCGGCAGCTGTCTTTAATAATACAATGACATCTGGTTCACTTAACGGAAGCCGCGGCCAGAAATAGAATCGAGCATCCTGAAACTCCTCATTAAGCTGAGGATGCTGTCCCTCTGTGTTCATAGCTTTTTGTAAAATAGCTATAAGAAAAGCAGGGGAGGATAGAAACTGTAAAGAGCCGATTACCGAGGAGGTAAGTAGATCCTCACTGGTACTAGAGAACTTTGCATTAATCTCTGCCTGTAACATGAAAAACCTCCTTTTAGGAGTAATGTGTTGTTATAAATGAAAATTAAGGCTGTTTACTTGCATCAATCTTACGCTGGAGTTGTCCCCTCACCATCAACTTAAAGTAGTTAAGTACTCCGTATTGTTTAGATAAAACCCCATCTACATACAGGTGATAAACCTTATTATATCAACGTTTTAATATGCGTATCAATCAACATTTTACAGCGCTGTACATCCTTTTATAATGAACTCTTCAATAGATACCAGAACGTATATTTGGTATAATCAAAACATGCTACTAGAAGCTTAATAGTATGGAAATTAATCTTTGCAAAGTCATTGTTAGAAAGGAATAGATGAGATGAATCAAATTTCATTTGAAGATTTATTTGATGAGAATGTAGTGGAGGCGACCGAGATAGAAGTACCTTTATCTCCACTGCAGAAAGACGTCTTGGAATTGCTTAATTCTGAAGAAATAAGCGCATTGGAGTTATGTGAACAATTAATAAGATCTGGTAAAATACCAGATGAAAGATTCACAACCGATAAGCCTAAAGCATATGGAGAAGTATGCTTAATTCTAGAAGGGTTTGTTACGAAAGGAAAACTTACATTTATCAAAAATGATGAAAAAAGAGATAGAGTATATAAAATAATAGAAGATGTTTCATAATGCTTTTAAAGGGTTTATCATAGAATTGTATAAGAAAAAACGGTTCTGGTGCAAATATTTGAAGAAGGACACGAATAATAGTAGATTCCTAACGAAATCGTATTTTATGCTATAAGTCCAAACAATTTATGAATAAATTCTTTCTGGTTTTGGACAGACTTGTCCGGTAAAACAAGTTGCCCCTTTTTCATCATATGCATGGATTCAACACTACTCAATATAGAGATTGCTGTTTTAAATGACTTGAATCCCAACATAGAATGCACACGTTTCTTAATAAAA
>NZ_NTTM01000020.1:0-18191 GCF_002560985.1 Bacillus sp. AFS018417 | reverse complement strand
ATTCTCTTTTATTTTATTTTTGCACCAGAACCTTTTCGAGCTCTTCTCGAGTTAATGACTACTTCATCATTTCCATACAATGTTGACTTTAAGTTGAGACTCAACATTACGAATGTGCGACATAACCGCGCGTGTTCCGCAGTCACTACCTCCCCACAGCAGTCCGACAGCAGTGGGCTCATTTATTTTCAGAATCACAGATCCCGAGTCTCCTGCACAAGCGAATACCCCACTTGGATTGCTTGCGCTTCTTATCCCTTGAATACAGGACTGCTCAATAAGATACATATTCGATGATGGCCCTGCAGTCCATTGATACGTTGCATAGCTCTCAATAATCCTACCTTCAGTCACGCGGGTCTTGAAACCTCGCTTGCGAACTTGTGCTTTTAACGGATTTAACGGATCTTCCAGGGGCTGAGGCGACAAATCTGTTGCCGTGATACGATCAATCAAAATGTCCGGAGCGTTCTGGCCGATGATTGCCGGAGACAAATCGCGTCCATGCTCGAGTGCGGGGCCCAACTTGAAAACCGCTGCATCCACGAGGCCCACCAAAATCGGTGAGAACGGAAGAGGTTGAGTTTGGGGGAAGTCTATCCGCTCAACACGGCCTATAAGGTCATCTTGAGAGAATCCCACCCCATGTACCAAAGGTGGATGATCTGGCTGCCAGATCTCTTCATTTACCATATGAACCACATGTGTGCAGCTCAACCCGAGGAGTTCGCCCGTTTCAGAGTCCTGGACCACTGCGCCGAGAGTCCCCGCTCCCCTACCATAAGGATTAATGATCCTGACTCCTCCCACTATTGGACTCTGTCGGCTGATATCCTCTGATACTTCGGGTAAACAGCATTCTTCTTCGTAAGGTTTGAAGTTTGACTCTATGATACAGACGCCGACACCTCCCACTACATCCGGTATACCGGATGGTACCTTAGAAATATCTGAAACGTGAACACGAATAGCCAGTTCGTCGTCAAACAGCACACCGTTTTCTTCCCGTAAACCGATTCCTATTCCTACAACTCCTGGCAAGGCTAAAATTGGCCATTTGGCAAGTTCCACGGCCGCAATTAATTCTGGTGAGATCTCCATTGGTATTTTTCCCTTCTTAATCGGATAGTTCTTTGGAGCGTCCAACTTTGAGCTTTATAGGCTCTCTATAAAAAGAAGAATTACCTCATGTTTACTAGACACGAGGTTTCATGTTAGGGTGCATCTAGGCCCACCAGACTTAATTGACGTATTCTGGTGACCGCATAAAATTCTCCTGTAAATTAATTTTTGTTGATTTAATATTTAAAGTTTTAAGGATTTGTCGGTATGTAAGTAATGAAATTTTAAAACAACATTTTAGGGATGAGGCAAGAATTACTTCTTTTTTGATCCATTCACGAAAAACAATAGTGATTTGAGCTATTAATGAAGTTCTACGTCACTTTTTCTTTTCGTTAACTGATGGATTTACGGGATCTTTTATGCCGATCTCATTCAAAAATGACGTATAAGACATCTTCTATGTCATTTTTACCCTTGTGGCTCCAAAAGTAACGAATTCTTGCCGTACCTGTTTAAAGATGATACTTTCTATTCAATCCTTTTATGTAATTTCCACAATTTTATTTAATAATTAAAGATTCAGCCAACGCTTTCGAAATCGGCATACCTGTCTCTTCTTCTAGCCAAAGCCATTGACCTCCCGGATTTACTTCTAAAAAAATCCAGTTATCATCCTCTGTTACTATAAAGTCATAGGCTCCATAAAATAAATCAAATGATTTATGCAACTTCAATAAGGATGTTTTTAACGCGTTGGGGATTTCAAATTTAGAGTATTTTACATTAAAAGTATGAGTTCTCCAGTCTAGTTCAGCTTCAGGAATACCCAGTGTATCAATTCTTATGGCGAATACCATTTCCCCTACTATTGTAATCCTCAGTTCATATTTTTTTTGTATCCGGGTTTGGTAAATTCCCGGGGTAACTTTAACAGACGAACTTATTTTATTTAATAAATCTAATGATACGACCGTCGTTGTTGTTATTTTACCAGGAGGTTCCCAAAAATATGTTAATGGCTTGTAAATGACTTCCGAATGGGAATCGTGTTTTCTTATAAAATCTTCTATTTCATCAAAATCATTTGAAATTATAGTGTTTGGTATTGAAAAACCCATTTTTACTGCGTTACCCAATTGGTATATTTTATGAGAAGCCGTATATTGAGAGTCTAATTTATTTATCCACTTAGCATTTGTATTTTCATAAAGTGGTCTCAGAACATGAAACCATTCTCGATTTCTTAAATCTTCATAACGCAAAGTTTCCACAGTTTCCTTTGGTTGAATGAGTGGTGGTTTCATTCTCCACCACACTGAATGGATATCATTATTATGAATGATTTTATCTTTGTTTTCTGTAGAAAAACTTAAATCGAATTTACCATCATTTATACAATACGTAATGGAATCACTTTCATAACGATTTTGATAGTCAAATATACAATATTCAATATCAACTTCATCTAGTAATTCCTTTATCTTTTGAACGTGGGGGTCAATATTCTGACCAAACAATAAAATCATGAAAAGTTCTCCTTACAAAATTTATAGGTTAAGGTTGGAAAACGAGATATTCCAACCTTAAGTAAGTAGTTAAGGATTATTAAATTTAAATGTCAAAATTATCAACATCCATATCATATAAACCTTGTTCGTTAACAGACGCTGTGTTTGTTGCTCTAAGTGTAACATCTCCTTCGGTTATCGATTTTTTGGCCAATTCTGCTGCAATAGGTTTGATTGTAACCTCCGTATTGGGTTCAACTTCTATAGTTACTTGTATTTTTTTTTCATCCATAATAAATCCTCTTTTACTTTTAAAATTTGCACTAACTAAATATACCCTCTCACAGTTTCTATGCTAATTTAACATCTACATCAATTTAACATCTACATCAACATCAGCATGACCTTGATCGGTAACAGAAGCTGAAGCTGTTCCCGTTATCCCAGCTCTAACATCTCCTTTTTTGGCCAATTCTGCTGCAATAGGTTTGATTGTAACCTCCGTATCGGGTTCAACTTCTATAGTTACTTGTATTTTTTCTTTTTTTTCATCCATAATAAATCCTCCTAGCTTTTAAAATTTGCGCTAACTAAATATATAGTTTCTAAAATATCATGGCGATAATTATAACTAGCCCGCATGTCTCATCTATAAAGGAAACATAAAGGTAGTTTGACTGAATCGGTTGATTGCCTCTTAAAAAGTAATGGAGAGGCAATAATATAAAAAGTCGCACCAGATCTTAGCTAGCGATATTATTTTTCACAACTCCAAAAGTATTTATACCATCTTTAATTAGTTAAGGAATTTGAATAATCAATTTATACCTACGAATTTGCGGGTAAAACATTCGAACAGAAAATACAGGGTTCTGGTGCAAAAATTTCAGCTGACTCGAAACTAATCTCTAAATCTTGGATATACTGATACTATCACTCTAGAAAAGGGATGGTATTCAGTTATGGAAAAGCAAAATTTATTCAAATGGAAACATTATCAGCCTGACATTATTTTGTTAACAGTGAGATGGTACCTACGGTACAACCTTAGTTTTCGTAACTTGGTGGCAATGATGGAAGAACGAGGCTTGTCGATGGCTCACACGGTTCTGGTGCAAAAAGATGATAAATAAAAAAGAACCAAGGATTCCTAACGGAATCACCTGTTAAGCAGTTAATCCAAACAGCTGGTTGATAAAAATATTCTGATTTTGGACAGACTGATCCTGCAAATCAATTTGTTCTTTTTTGACCATATGCATGGCTTCAACACCACTCAATATAGAGGCTGATGTTTTGTATGATTTAAATCCCAACATAGAGCGTATACGTTTTTTAATAAAACGATGATCTTGTTCTACTATGTTATTTAAATATTTTATCCTTCGGATTTTGGTGCCTATTGGTATCCTTTTTTCTTTCTTCAACTGTTCGATAGCAATTGGATAAGCAGGGTTCTTATCAACCGTGATGATACAAGGTTTTGAGACATGAAAAGACCGCAAAGCTTTCTTGAAGAATCGCTTTGCAGCCTTATGATTTCTAGATTTACTCAAATAAAAGTCAATCGTGTTTCCTTCAGAATCAACGGCACGATATAAATACATCCATTGTCCTTTTACTTTTATATATGTTTCGTCCACTCTCCATGAGTTATTCGTTTGTTTGAGATGACGTCGAATTCGTTTATCAAACTCCGGCCCATAATGATGTACCCATCGCATAATAGTTGTATGAGCCAGGAATAACCCTCGTTCCTCCATCATTTCCACCAAATCACGAAAGCTTAAGTTGTACCGTAGGTACCAACGTACAGTTAACAAGATGATGTCTGGTTGATAATGTTTCCACTTAAATATATTCTCCTTTTCCATACTGATCACACACCTTTTATAGAGTAGTACTATCAGTATTTCCAAGTTTGATAGACCATTTTCATATACTTCAAAGTTTTTGCACCAGAACCGGATTCAAGTCATTTCGAACAGCCACTTCTATTCTGAGCGGTATTGAAGCTATGCATATGGTTAGAAAAGATCAACCTCATCAACGGGAAAAGTCTGCCCAAAATGAGGTTGAATTCATTCATAAGTTGTTTGGATTAGCTGCTTAATCTCCAAGTTGACAGGAACTTGCCGTTCTATGTTTCTAGTGAATTATTTTCGCACCAGAACCTGTTTACTTATGTTCATAAAATTATATTTTATTTACGATACGTGAAATTATATAAAATCTGAAATTTTAATATTAAAAACTCTTAATTAAAAAACACCTAAATATCAGCATTCATCAAAAATAACATTTCTCTTGGAATGTTATTTTATATTCACTGTATGATGCAGGCTTACCTTTGGTCAGTTATATGTGATTCCGCACTGCCCTTCCATTTTACTCAAGAAATTCAGCCCAAAAAAAGAGGGAGAAGCGAGTTTCTATTGAAGTTGTTTATGATTGCTTTTTAACTTGTTAGGGGGGATCGTAAAGTAGATTATTAATCTCTTTGATAATTTTTATTTTCCGTATAGTACTAGGAATGTTGTATTAAAAAATTTTAATTTTAAAAGGAGAATCAATAAATATGAGCACGAAAAGACGAATAGGGAAAAAGTTATTACTTGTCAGTACAATTTGTGCGATAACTATTCCTTCTGTTTCATATGCGGAGGAAGTAATTTCACCTAAAAATTTCGCGAGTTCTTCAAGTTTATATGAGGGACGGAATACGGATGTATTGAAAACAAGTTTATATCCCAATACATTTAATAATCCGTTTAACCCAAAATTTATTTCGACATTAAAAGAAACAAACACCAACACAAATATAAAAGAAATAGACAATATGGTTGATGAAAATCCTGTTATATCTACTACTCTTACATTTATCCGTTATATGCATACTGAAAATTATAAATCTGCATTTGATTTAACTTCTCGACCGTTACAGAAGGTAATAACTGAAAAATGGCTAGAGAGTTATTGGAAGGGACTCCCGGTGCAATTACAAGCAGGCTCTTTTATTGGAATTGGAGATGTAAAACAAAAAGAGACAAATTCCATTCATACAAATGTAGAGATAGAATTAGTTTTTGAACAATTTACTGTGCCCTTACTAATTAAATTAGATCCATCTGGAAAAATAGATGATTTTCAACTTAGCATGTCGTTTAGTCCTGTTGCAGAGCGTCCATCATATAGTAAGCCTGAATCATTTATTGATAAAGAAGTAGTAGTTGGAAGTGGTGCGTTTCCATTACCAGGAACATTGTCTGTTCCAAAGGGAAAGGGTCCTTTCCCAGCGGTTATTCTTGTTCAAGGATCTGGAGCAACCGATCAGGATGAAACAGCGTTTGCTTTAAAACCATTTCGCGATTTAGCTGAAGGTCTTGCCTCGAAAGGAATTGCTGTCCTTCGCTATAATAAACGAACCTATGAACATGGATTGAAAACACAATTTAGTCCTTTTTATACAGTTGATAAAGAGACAACAGATGATGCACTTCTTGCGACTCGTTTTCTTCAAAATGAATCTATGATAGATAAGAATCAAATTTATATTCTTGGTCATAGTCAAGGTGGACTGATGCTTCCGAAAATGATCGAAAAAGACCAAGATCAAAATATTGCTGGGGCCATTGTGATGGGAGGACCAGCCCGTACGATCCAGGATGTTGGTTTAGATCAATTTGAGTATCTTTTTTCTATTGGAGCAATGAAACCTGAAGAATATAAATTTTACAAATCGCAATTTGAATTATTAAATGATCCCAATTTCTCTAGTCAGAATCCTCCAAAAGATTTTTATTTAGGATCACCAGTATTTTGGGATTCTATCCGTAAAATTAAAGCAGCAGAAATGTCAAAAGAACAAAAGACACCGCTTCTTATTATTCAAGGAGAAAGAGACTATCAAGTTCAATCAAAAATCGAAATTCCTCTTTGGAAAGAACAATTAAAAGAGCGAGATAACGTTGATTATCGACTATATCCAAAGTTAAATCACTTCTTTACAGAAGGAGATGGGGAATTAAGTAAACCGGATGAATATTATAGTCCTGCTAATATCCCTGAGTATGTTATAAATGATATTGCTACTTGGGTGCAAGGAAGATTGAAATAAAAATAGGAACCATATTTTTTGAAAACGCTTTTCTACATTTAAGATAGAATCATTTTTTTTGAGAGACACATATAATTATTGTATGATGTAAGCAACTATTGTTGGTTTGAAATAAAGTTTGATCAAAAACACTCCACAAACCCGTATTATATGGTAAATAAGAAGAATCCATTTTGAAAAAAGTTTGATGTAGCTTTATAAAAAAGTTCGATCAAAAATAGGCTATAAACGTTGATTTATCAACACTTCTAATATTTGTTTTTGAAAAAAGATTGATTAAAACCGTAGATTGGCTACATTTCAAAACACGTATTTTAGGTTCTGGTGCAAAGATTGCATTTATTTGAAAGAGGTATATAGATTCCACTAGGAAACTTTTCGCCTCTTTATATCTTTCCTAAGTATTTGCACCAGAACCTTATTTCGTGTCTAGATTCTTGGGTTCATTATATTATGATTCGAGGCTTAAAAACATGAAAGACTGCAAAGCTTTTTAAAGTTGCTTTGCAGCCTTCTTGTCTCCTGTGAGGTTAGAACCTGCCCGGTTTATCGATGGGTATCCTTTGACTTAACTACATCATTTTGAAGCAGTAAACCCCATAAATCGTCTGCATAATCAAGTACATAGACGGCATTTGAACCTTGAGCAAAAATAGTGTTGACATTACCAATATACTCCGGTTTTAAATAGTTCAGTACGGGCAAGCCGGAATTTCCTCCAAATTTGATAAAGCTACCTAAGGCTGCTCCCCCGAGTCCCGCGGATAAAATCTTTAACGGATCAAGTCCTTTCCCCGCTGCAAGTTCCCTGCCAAATTTAACGGTAACCTCGGTAGTGAAACCACTTCCGGCATTCTTAAGTAAATTTTTCATAGTAAATGCTAATTTTCCAGTTCCATGGGCACCTTGATTAAATAAATAACTGTTGAAACCAGATACAGAACCAGAAATCGCACCTACAAGAGCACCCTGCAACATTTTTTCCCAAATCTGTCCTGCTGTGCCTTGTCCTCCGGCAAATCCTGCGGCAAAACCCATCGCGGCACCATTAACGGCCCCAGATAACGCACCCGTCAGCACGGTTGCTGAAAACGCCTTCGCCCCAAGAACCGCTGACATCCCCGCTCCAATTCCTAATCCTCCTAATGCGGCGGCTCCACCGACAGCCATTCCTACAAGAACTCCTAAAAGTATATCCCCTCCTGCTGCACTTGCTGAAATACCCCCTACAAGTCCACCGATTGCCATTCCGATGCCTACTGCAATCACACCTGCCGCACCGAAAGTGACGATTGAGAGGGCAACAACCGCAACAACAGCGACAGCAGCAACAATGTATTTCCAGTTTCCCTCAAAAAAGTTACCGATTTCTTCCCAAAAATGCCCCGTAGGATCAATAAAACGCAGTGGGTTATTTTGTACGTAACTATAGCGATTCCATGCCTGCGGTTGATAAAGTTCCGGTATGATCGTATCTGGTGTCAAAAACCGGCCAAGTTTTGGATTGTAAAAACGTGCTCCCATATAAAACAAATCTGCCCAATTATCCCAACATTTCCCTGTATAGAGGTAATTGGTGCCTTCCTCACCGTTCATAATTTTATTTTCTAGCACGGCACCGAAAGGATCGTAATAAACACGTTGCAGTACATGTCCCGTAAAATCAGTCACTAAGGTGGTACTACCTAAATGATCGCCATGAAGAAAACTAATCCCTTCCTGTCCCAAATTGATTCGAGCAACCCGGACGGCACCGTCCATGATATAAGCGAAGGCCTTCTGGTTTTCAATAGAAATCATCTCATCCGGAGTATATATATCTTGAGAGGACGTCCCGCTACTTACTTGAAACCGTACTCTCCGGCCTTCATGATTATAATTACAGAGCATTTTTTCGCTTCCTCTTATAACGGATATCAAGCGGCCAATGGAATCATAATGAGATTCTCCCCATGGCCCACTTAACATTTGACCGGATCGGGTATAAGTAAATGTGTCTGCTCCTGCTGAAACGAGCAACCCTTGTGAGTCATAATCATAATGGCCTACATCGGATTTGAACGTCAAGTTACCTAAGTCATCAAATTGATACATCCAGTTGTTTCCTGATTCAGTGGCAGCCTCTTTTAAACGATACAGGTTATCGTAAATATAATTCGCCGCTGTTTTTGGATCTGGCGAAGTCACCTCAAGCAAATTACCGACTTGATCATAATTATAGCTGAAATGCTGCAATACTGTACCCGATTCTGAGGTTGTATGCAAATCCTTCAGTCGGCAGTCGTGTGTATGATAGTTGTATGTTGTCACAACCTTATTTCCGTACTCAATGCGAGTACGTTGCCCGGATTCATTATAATCTATTTGGCGGATATAATTCGGAATGCGTTTGAGCATGCCCCGCTTGTTATACTCATATCTTAAAAGCAACCGACCTGTACCTGCAGCCGGCTTAGGATAAGTAATGGAATCGATCTCTCCCCGCGCCCGGTAAGTATAATCAAATTGGAGCTTTTGCCCCTGCAGACCAGATGGATTGATCTCCTTTCGGGTAACTCTCCCCAACGCATCATACCCAAAAGTCTCCTCGCCGCTCTGGTATATTACTTTTACCACTCTTCCTTTGGAAAAACTGCCCGCTTCCGGCGGAGCTGGACGATTCATATCGTGATAAACGTACAAAGTTGTAACTTCATTCGTTGCAGGCAGCGAAACGCGACGAAGTCTATCTAATTCATCGAACTCAAAATGTACGGCTTCATTTCCAGCGTCACGTTTTTCGACCTGGTTACCGTTAGCATCATAAAGAAATGTTGAGGTGCCTGAGTCTGGACTATCAGTACGAAGGCGGCGTCCCATAAGGTCATATACAAAATCTGTCCTCTGATTAGCTGAATTCACCATGGCAAGCAGATTACCCTTTATATCATATTCATAATGGGTCGAAATCCATCTGCCCGCTTCATTAAGCGAGACCTCCATAATTCGGCCTGTAGGATCGTAAGTATGTCTTGTTGGTGTGTCAGCATGAGAGCCGCCTATACGGTTGTCCTCCTCGTCGTACAGAAAAACAGCACCTGGTTCAAAACGCTGCTTTTGAACAGTTCCGTCAGAATTGATTACTTCTATTAGCCTGCCGATAGAATCATAACGAAATTTGCGATGCAGGAAGGAACTGGATGGAACCGTATATTCCTGGCTGACCGCATCGTATGGAAAAAATTGTTGTTTTACAAACCCACGCACCGAATAAAGCTGGCTTCGTTCAACAATTTCATTAGAATCGACAACTACCCTTTCCTCAAGAACCTGGCCATACCCGTCCAGGTACACCTTGGTTCGCAAAAGTTCAGAGGTTCCATTTACAGTGCGCTCCTCTGTAAGGACACAGACCGGTTTTTTATCCGTCAAATATGTGTACATTGTGGTAGGCAGTTCACTACTAGCTCCGGGTTCTACCGTATACTTAATCCTTCCTAAAGGGTCATACCGGTTGAAAATAATAGCACCATTTACATCGGTAAGCGACTGTAATTTATTAGCTCTATAATCAATTTGAGCTTCCGTAACATTTCCTAAGACGTCTATAATCTTATTCGGTTGTATTTTATGAATATCATAAAAGAGGTTCGTTGTGCTTCCTCTTGCATTTGTAATCGTTCCTTGAAGCAGGTTGGCATTTTCTGTTCGTGTGTAGGTTACTTGATTAATCCACCAACCTCCTTCACCGTTACGTCGATGATAACCAAGTTCTCGAAAATCAGGTGCATTTACCCCGTATACTTGAGCAACAATTTCATCGGTTAATACAAGTGTTTCTTGTTTGGTTAGTAGACCTTTTGGGCCAACTTGTCCCTGTTGTAGCTCATCATAGTAGCTGATGGATGCGGCGATAATGTTGCCATTTTCATCACGTTGAACCATCCTTGATGGTTTACTGCGGAACCTTCCCGTCGGATCAACGGCAAAGGTAGTATAGGTGGTCATAACACGGTTTAAACCCGGATTGCGGGGGTCTTCCGCCCGCTGTTCCTGTTCCATAACATTGCCATACTCATCAAAGGCAAGATTCCTATTAACTGTCACCCGATAAGGCGTTGCTTTCCTTTCGAAAAAAGCCGTTCGATTTTCCAACTGGCGTGGTGCTACTACTTCTATGCCGTTCACATCCATCAGCACTTCAACACGCCAAATGCTTTCCGTTTGCATGTAGAGTTTGTCCTGTTCAGGACTGCCATCCACCCCACATACTTCAGTTTTCAAAAGCTTCCCTCTTAACACCTTCAGACGGGCACGTTCACTGTCGGTCAAAGGCCTGCCAGGGTCTATCGGATCAAATCCAATATGGTACCAATTTCGGGTGAGCATCGGGCTGACTGCTTCGTCTCCAGCCTCTTCAATTTCAGTCAAACCAAATCCTGCAAATTCCCTGTCCTTGCCGTCATAATGACCTTGGTGATACCGATATCTGGATAATGAACAACTGGAGGTGACTTGATCAATTGTTCGTATCGAACGAATAACAGGGACCGGAAAAGGCAAAAAAGTCATCCAGTCAATCTTATTTTCCTTATCTCTGGTTGCCTCCGCCACAGACGTTCCATATTCGATTTCGGTAACAAGTCCCATCCCGTTATCAATGCGGTTTAGTAAATAGGGTTTAACACCTCCAGTAAAATCGAGATAAAAATAATCCGTCTTCCTGCCCGTAGCTCCTACATAAGACCAGAGTACACCTGCAGTTCCGGAACCTTTCATATCAGCAAGGCGAATTAGATCTAATTGAGCAGATGGAGTATAACGAATAACCTCTTGATTGCTGAGAGTAGTTCCCCCCCCATTCTGCCAGTAGATGACTTGTTCCAAATCGACATAGACCAGGTCTGCACATCCATCCCCATTGATATCTGTAAAAAACATTCTCTTCGGATCATACTGTCGTTGTAAAACCGGCGGGTTTGTCAAATAAATGGAAGTACCCCACATTCCGTTTCCGAGATATGGCCAATAAACGACACCCGATCCATCTACCCGTACGAGATCCTGAAAACCATCTCCGTTTATATCCGCTACATGCACATGAGGATCACTCAAGGAAACCGGCGGCACCTGATCCCGTGGAATGGTTTGTGGAATCTTATCCCATCCTCCGCCCGGCTGGCGATAATACAAGATAAAATGATTTTCCCTGGTAACAAGCAAGTCAGTAATGCCGTCTCCATTTAGGTCTACAAGACGTGCATTGGGGTCATTTAAAGGAACATCTGGAGCCCAACGCCAAAATACAGGTTGGTCAAACCCGCCTTTTGGCTTGTGGGGATAATATCCGGCTAGTGGACGATCCATCATGAGTAGGTCAGCCGTGCCGTTCCCCTCCATATCAGCGAATGCAGTACCGCGCTCGTTTAAGGCCACTGGGACAGGCAAAGGATCAATGGAACGGGGGTTAGCCCATATGCAATTGCCCTTGTTAATCCATACACGAGCCATGCCGCCGCCAATCTCAAGCAAATCCGGGAGGCCATCCCCGTCCCAGTCAATTAATTCAAGCCTTCCTGCCTGCATTGATCCTGGAGCGGCGTATGGTACCTCAGAATTAAATCGTTCAAGCCTTCGGGGAGAAAATGTTGTATAACCCAACGTGAGAACCGGTAGACTAGCAGCTTCCCCCTCTTCACCAAATCCAGTCAGTTTAATCTGATGCAACAAAGAATACCCGTTATTGGAGGTTTTTTCATAAGTCAAATCCCACCGCCTGACAAGTGCATTTGAAGACGTATTTAGCAGAAGTTCTATTCGATTACAGCGCAGCCGCGTAGTAATGATAAAACCAGCACGGCCGTTTATAAGGGGATCCGGCCTTTCTTCATAGTGGAACCGGACAGTATAGATACTATAATCGATCCGTTGTATATAAAGCTCGTTTCCATCTCGGAGGTAGCTGTACTTAACCTTGTAACCGAGGTTGTCTTCCACTTCTTCCAGGTGCCAGCTTAATGTTTTCTGGCTCCCCTCTGTTTCGTTGAAAAGACGGGCATTTTCGCTTACACCAAGTCGATAGTATTTCCCCTCATTATCTATTATCCGAAAACCTTCCCCTTCACGTGTAAACTGCCATCCATTCGTATCTACCTTTAAACGGTACTTTCCTCCACCAATGTTCACTAATTCTCCTCCGCCCTTTAGGATCAAAGGGTCATGAGCACGATAAGTTGGGGTATGCTTGTCCATTGAACGTTGTATCGTAAATAGGTTTAAATCGAATCCCATGCCGAAAGGACCGGAGCCCGCTCCAGTATGATAAAAAAGAGACAACTTGGGAGCTATATCGTTAGGCCCATTAGGAATGTCGAGCGGAATCGAGTAAGATCCCGTTCCGGTATGCAAATCCGGTTGAAATGTTTCGCCCAATCCTTGGACGGCACCGCCTCCTTTAGGTAAGGAGAGTATCTGTTCTGCTGTTCCTGATTTTTTGCTCATAACGTCAACCTCCCATTATGTTCTCGGCTTGTATTCATATTCAAGAATAAAAATGATATTGCGGATTTTATTAAGTTTTAACACACCATTTTCAACAAGATCTGGATTCTCCTCCGCTCGGATTTCTATAAGATAATCTCCGATGGCTTTCCCCGTCACAAGAGGCTCCCATGGATGACCGGATGCTGCCACAATCTCTCCCTTTTCATTAGGGCTGGCAGCAACGGGTTCAGCATGACCAGGGACACCAAATCGAATTTTCCAATTGGAAGGATTCATTCCTGGTTCGGTGATCAGCATCATCGCCAACTTGCGAATTTGCGGATTTTGTTCGTTGAAGGGGAAATCAATTGAATCCAAAGAAAACGCAAGCTTCCCGGTATCCTGAAAATGAAAAAACACATCCGGGTACGCCCAACGTAATGGTATTGATTTCTGGCGGACAGTTGCCCCTGTGAAGGAGGCCAGTTGCTCTTTTACAGCACCCTCCAATGTTTGATCGTAAAAAGCGTTGTAATAAAAGGTTATTCTTATATCTGTGATGGAATAAAAGTCCAGGTCATTTGTTGCTTTCGGAATCTCCAACGTCCATGTACTTTCTACTCCTGCGCCCTCAAAAATTTTTAACTTGCGTGTATCCGTGGGAAATACGAATGCATCTTCTTTGAGGCGATACTCTGAAAGCAAGAGTGTCTCTTTCGGTTGAATTCGGAATTTTATTTGGTTAATGTCTTGAGTCCGGTAACGGCTAATCCCGTTGTTTGTCAGCGTACCTCTTATTCCGGAACGAGGAAGTATTCCCTCGATTTCCACCTCAACATTCTCAATTCTCCTTCCATATGTTCCTGGAAAGGCTAGATCGAAATCTTCGAGACGAGTTTCAAACTGCATCCGCCCGGTTTGCCGAAGCTGAGTTTCAAACAAGAACGGATATCGTTCAACCAGTGAGATGGTTTGCTTGACTGGGATCTGCTTCCGTTTAATCGTTACAATCTGGTCGTAGGTAAAGGAGTCAATGTCCAACAGGAGAGCTTCTCCAGCAAGCATTCCCTTGACGGTTTGTGCGGAATAATCGGCCTTAATCATCTGGCGATTCACGTCGTTTTCAAAATTATACGCACGTTGCATCATTTTTGCGACTCTAAGCGCCATATCAAAATAATTGTTTGAAATATTGCGCATAAAAATACCCATCCGCTTCCAGACCTCTGGCGTGAAAAGCTGATTGTCAAAGGCCTTAATATTATCTTTTGCCGCCTGCTCCCGTAAGTTGGAGATATATTGGTTATACCATCCCACATTAACTTGAGCGTTCGCCGCCTTAACCTGTGCCTGTGCAACAACTTCGGCATTTTTCAATTCCTCTATTTGCCGTTTCATGGAGGCAAGTTCATAATCTCGTGTAATGGTTTGTAGTCGCTCCGTTTTATCAGCGATAACTTCATGGAGATGCCTGCCCGCATTAGGTCCATTACCACCTATCGGACTAGTTAACTCCCAAGGGTTTTCAGAGGAAAACCATGCATTGTCTCTACTTAGCCAAATCCTTTCCCAACTCATAGAGTTGTAATCGTTGTAATTTTGCTGTGCATTGTTACGACGTGATGTCGCCAATGTTTGTCCTGCTTTGCAAACGTCTAATTCTGCCTCTGCAGCCTCCCGCTGCTTTACAGCTAAACCATACTCTGCATTTGCAATATTAGCTGCTTGATTCAACTGCTGCCTGGAAAACTCTTCATTTTCTCCGCGATCCAAAAAATTAATAAATTCTCGTTCGGCTTGAACAGCCTGCTGAGCAAAATAACGGGCTGCGTTTTGTAAGTATTCGAAACTCCAAATCGGCACGATATCCGACGATAAACCAAGAAAGTCAAGGCCCGCCTGTAATTGGGTAAGACGTTTTCTAACCGTTAACACAATTATGGCTAGAGTTGGATTTAAATCACCCGCTCCACTTGCATCAAAATCCTTCAGCATTTCCTCAACCTTTTGACCGACAGACTTTAACGCCGGATGTTTGTATAAAGGTGATTCAGGCCAAACAACAGGAGTGGTTCCCGGCGGCTCCATCACCTTGCGATAAATATCCAAAGCAGATTGGTACTCATCGTTTTTATAATATTGATCCCCCATTTCCAATACATTTTCCGCTAATTTGAGCCATAGTGCAGGAGACTCTAGATTTGAGTTTATGTATTCGTAGTCTGCCGCTTCCAAGTAATAAGATTCAGCTGTCTCGAACTCGCCTAAAGCATTGTAACAGTCCCCAAGTGCAACAGGTATGACATAAAAATAAACATGAGGAATCTGAACTGCGAAATCGCTTGGAAGTTCGTCGGGGAAGCGAAGATCGGACAGGCTTTCATAAGAAGTACGTGGATCATAGAAATCATTTACGAATTGATCAACAGGTAAGCGGTCACCTGATTCCCATAGAACTTCAATTTCCTTTCCAGCCCAGAAAAACCGTAGTTTTTTTGGATAATCTTTTTCAGAAGACTTGGCTTTAACTTCGACCGCCTGTTTTGTCCATCCTCCTCCTTTTCCAGGAAGACGATAGGTGACAGCCAATCCATTCGATTGATATAGATCACTTAAATCAGATGGCTGTATTGAACCGCATTGGATTTCTGACATCGCGGGAGGCTGGACACTTTTACTGTCCAAACCTTGCGCCTTTTTAATGAGCTCATTTCCTTGTTCAAGAAGCTCAGAGGCAGACCCTGTATTCCCTTTCTTGGTGCACAGCGCAGCCATGTTAAAGAAATATTGGGCTTCTCCAACCATATCATTGTTTTCTCTATAAATTTTCACTGCTTCTTCCAAAAAATTCAATGCTCGATCTAATCTTCCCATATTAATATAGACGGCCGCTAAGCTCAACATGATGGCAGCTCTTCCTAAATTCCCCTCGGGATAATCATCGGAATAATCAATCCTTTTTAATGCGCGTATAAAGAAAAATTCGGCTCTTTCCCACTGACCTCTATTCGCATAGGAAATACCCATTTCGCCGTCGATACGAACAGAACGATCGAATGCATCTGCAACATGGACCCCAAGATTTTTATATTGTGTAAACGTCTCAGGTACTTCCATTGCTGGACCAAATATTGCTTTTAACTTCCTAGGGGCTATCGCCTCAACATACTCCAGACTTGCAGTTAACAGTGGATAAAACATGTCGTTATGAACTGGAAATTGTACCTCTGGCCTGCAGCAAATTTCTTCCGGAACAGACGGGTCCAGCAATCGGTAAATGGTACCTTGAGCTAATTTGTATTCTTCAATCGCCTTTTGGTATTGACTCTTGAGGTAGAATTCGTGTGCCTGCGCAAGATGGCGCTTGATTTCAAGCAATTTCCTCCGGGACTGGAAATCAGCTTCTTCTTGTGGGCATCCGCCTCCATAATTCTTTGATAAATTCTCAATTTCCTCCGAACAAGCGGATACAGATTGTCGAATGTTACGGACCGATACATAATTTTCAGGATATTCTATCATCATTTAAAACAGCTCCTAACTTCAAATCTTTGCTTGAATCAATCATTACATTAAAAGCTTTTCAATTTTTATAACAGAAGTGTCAATCATAGAGAGGGAAAATCGTTTTGTACGCTATTCCTTTTTAAGTTCCTTGCATATGAAACTTCATATTCCTTATTAGTCATGTCTTCTTCGGGTATACGTAATTTCAAATCCGAGTGAAACCTATTGTTATTTATAGAAATAAGAGTTTGTTTATCTCCCTTCCCGATTGCTTTGAAATTTGCCATTGTTCCATCCTACTTCACTCTTTTTATAATTTTTAGAAGGATATTATTCTGTGGTATCTGTGAGCTCCGAAAACTACACTATTTCACCAATAAGTCTCTCAACGACTCTCTCTATTGACATCTTTTATTTTGAACGTAGGATTTTCATATTATTCCAGTAGTCTAATATGTATTGATTTACGTAGCTGAGAAATAACTAATTAATGAAACTTTTCCCTAATGATAATAAAAATTTATTGATTACTAAATTTTTGGATTGTTGACTCCAATTTTTTGGTTCTGGTGCAAAGATTGCATTTATTTGAAAGAGGTATATAGATTCCTAATGGAATCTATTCTTATGCAGCCATTCCGAATAGTTGATGAATAAACTTCATTTCATTTTGGACAGACTTGTCCCGTAAAATAAGTTGGCCTTTTTTAATGATATGCATCGCTTCTATTCCTGAAAGAATAGATTTAGCTGTACGAAAAGATTTCAATCCTAACATGGGTTTCTTTGCCCATCCCCTCGAAAAGGGGGAATAGTGAAAAAAGTATCAAAAAACAGCTTGAAATACAGGTTTTTACTTCTTTTTAAAATGAATATGTCAAAACATATACAATTTAATTTTCCTCATACTGTTTGGCAAGTTTATAAAATGAGGAACGTTTGATGCCATACTTTTTCATAGCTCCTACGGCTGTAATTGAACCAGATTTCCATTCCTTGTAAGCATCCATAAATTCTTCTGTTATTTCGACAGGCGGACGTCCTAAACGTTTACCTTGCTTCCTGGCAAGAGCAATTCCTTCAGCTTGACGTTGTTTAATATCAATTCGCTCTTTTTCTGCAAAGGCCGATAATATTGTAAGAGTTGCTTTTTGAATTGCACTCTGAATGACATCATTTGTACTTTCTCCAGTGTAATTGACGTTAATATATGGTTCCTTTATAAATTGTAAATTTACTCTATGCTTTTCATAGTACCTAAATTCTTCTAATGTATCATTCATATTTCTCCCAAGTCTTGTTAAGGAATCAAATACAATGGTATCTTCCGCACGAACAAGACGTTTTAGCATTTGATAGTTCTCTCGCTCCATATTTTTTCCAGATTCTTTATCAATGAAAATATCCCGATCTTCTATCCCTAAATCCTTCATATTCTGAATTTGTCGTTCTTCGTTTTGATCTTTACTTGAAACTCGTACATAACCAAATTTTTGGTTCTGGTGCAAAAATAAAATAAAATAAAAGAGAAT
>NZ_NTTM01000001.1:0-50218 GCF_002560985.1 Bacillus sp. AFS018417 | reverse complement strand
GTCATTGGACTCGTCTTTTTATTTTTACCCCGGTATTCTCGAGTAGTAGGATTCACTCTTAAGAAATAGATGGGGTACCGTCTATAAGGGCAGGTTGATTCAACTATTTCTCAGACAGACACTTTGCCTAGAAATGATTCATACACTAAAAGTGTAAAAGGACGTATATATTTTAAAAAAGTGTTAACGCTTATAAATGTATTGTTTCATTTCGTATAGAGGGGAGGAAGGCTTAATTATCGTTTGTCTAGTTTTATATAATGATGGTTAGATAGACTACGATAAATAAGCGAATATATGGGGTACGTTACAACAAAAGAAGAGATTTGTATTGTGTGTGAACATAAGAAGGATAGTGGAATTCATTTGTATACGAGTTTTATATGTGAATCATGTGAGCGAGAAATGATAGAAACAAGTACAAATAATCCGAAGTATATGTTTTATTTACAGCAATTGCGAAAGATACAAGTATCGCGTTAGAAAATAGGCATATTTGCCTATTATTTTTTTTGTACAAATCTCGGTATAATGTAGAGAGAATGAATAATAAGGAAGAGTGAGTATGGATCAAAGAAAAATGCCCTTATATGAAGCATTAAAGACCTTTGTAAGTAAGAAGCCAGTATCCTTTCATGTTCCAGGTCATAAAAGTGGAACGAATTTTCCAGATGAAGCACAGGAGTATTTTCATGATATACTTTCTATTGACGTAACAGAGCTTACTGGACTTGATGATCTTCATAGTCCATTTGAATGTATAGAAGAAGCACAACAATTATTAGCAGATTTATATGAAGCACAAAAAAGTTATTTTTTAATCAATGGTTCAACCGTTGGGAATTTAGCTATGCTGTTAGCATGCTGTAATGAACATGATACGGTTTTTGTACAAAGAAATGCTCATAAATCCATTATGAATGGTCTTAAATTAGCTGGGGCACGTCCTGTCTTTCTAGAGCCATGGATTGATGAAAAGTATGGTGTACCGGTGGGTGTTCCTTATGAAGTGATTGAAGCTGCAATTCAACAATATCCACAAGCGAAAGCTCTTATTTTAACGCATCCCAATTATTATGGTATGGGTGTAGATTTAGAAAAGAGTGTTGCATTAGCACATGCACATCGTATTCCTGTTTTGGTAGATGAGGCACATGGAGCGCATTTTTGTGTTGGAGAGCCTTTTCCAAAATCGGCACTTGCATACGGAGCTGATATCGTTGTTCATTCAGCTCATAAAACATTACCAGCAATGACAATGGGATCATACTTACATGTAAATAGCACTCTCGTTGATGAAGAAAAGGTTTCTTCTTATTTAAATATATTGCAATCTAGTAGTCCGTCTTATCCAATAATGGCTTCATTAGATATAGCCCGTTTTGCATTAGCGAAGATAAAAGAAGAAGGTTGTAAGGAGATTGCTACATTTACTCAGCAAATTCGTACAGCATTAAATCGTATTCCACAATTTGCTGTTTTAGAGTATCCAATACAAGATGCATTAAAAGTAACAGTGCAAACACGCTGTAAGCTCTCTGGATATGAATTACAACGTGTATTTGAAGAGATCGGTATGTATGTTGAAATGGCAGATCCCTATAATGTTTTACTTATCTTACCACTCCAAGTAAATGAGGATTATATAAAAGTAATTGATAGGCTACAAGGTGCACTATGCTCATATGATGTAGAAGATACTAGGCCGTGTATTTATTATCCTGATAAAGAAAATTTATCTTCTTTATCGTTTACATATAAGGAGTTGGAGAAGTATAAGAAAAAAGTTGTACCTTTACAGGAGGCGTTAGGTATGATTGCGGCCGAGATGATTATACCGTATCCACCAGGGATTCCTTTGCTTATGTATGGAGAAGAAATTACGTTAGAGCATATAAATCAAATTTCTTATTTAGAAGAGACTGGTGCACGTTTTCAAGGAAATACAAAAAATATTACTGTATATGATATATAGAGAAAGAGGTTTTTATAGATGAAGGGATTGTTTGTAACAATTGAAGGACCAGAAGGATCAGGAAAATCTACATTAATTACAAAATTATTGCCGTACTTTGAGAAGAAGGAACAAAAAGTAATGGCAACACGCGAACCAGGTGGTATTACAATTTCAGAAGAAATTCGTACCATTTTACATAAAAAAGAGCATACAATGATGGAAGCACGTACAGAAGCATTATTATATGCTGCAGCACGCAGACAACATCTAGTAGAGAAAGTCATGCCAGCCTTAGAAGATAGTTATATTGTAATATGTGATCGTTTTATTGATAGCTCCCTTGCTTATCAAGGATATGCAAGAGGTCTTGGTGTCGACAAGGTGTTTGAAATTAATCGTTTTGCGACAGAAGATTGTATGCCGGATATTACAATCTATTTAGATATTGATCCAGAGGTTGGCTTAGCACGTATTAGAAAAGATGATAATAGAGAAGTAAACCGTTTAGATTTAGAAAGTATGGAGTTTCATAAACGTGTTCGTGAAGGATATTTACAATTAGTAGATCGATTTGCGGATCGCATCGTCGTTGTAAATGCAGATCGACCAATGGAAGCTGTTGTAGAAGAAGTTACTCAGCTTATTGAACAAAAGTTGTTATAATAGAAGAAAGTATAAAAAGTGAGGTATGAAACATGACGAAGACGTGGGAACAACTGTCTCTTATACAACCCATTGTTGTAAAAATGTTAATGAATAGTATTGCAAAAGAGCGTATATCCCACGCTTATTTGTTAGAAGGGCCAAAAGGAACAGGGAAGCTTGAAACAGCTATGCAAATGGCGAAAAGTTTTCTTTGTTTGCAGCGAAATGGAGTAGAACCTTGTCATACATGTACGAATTGCCGACGTATTCATTCGGGTAATCACCCAAACGTATATACGGTTACACCAGATGGGCTATCAATTAAGAAACAGCAAATTCACGAATTACAAGAAGAGTTTTCTAAAACCGGTCTAGAAGCAACTAAAAAAATATATATTATTGAGCATGCAGATAAGATGACGACAAACGCCGCGAATACATTGCTTAAATTTTTAGAAGAACCGAGCAGTGATACGACAGCTATTTTATTAACGGAGCAAAGTCATCAAATTTTAAGTACCATTTTATCACGATGTCAAATTGTTACATTTCGCTCTCTTCCAAAAGATGCTCTGGTAAATCGGTTACAAAGGGAAGAAGTAAGTTTTTCTTTAGGGAATCTTGCGGCTGAACTTACAAATAGTTTTGATGAGGCATTATCGTTTTGTGGTGATGAATGGTTTGCACAAGCACGAACTTTAGTGATAAAATTATGTGAAGCCCTAGAGAAAGATACCACGTCTCTTTTTTTTGTACAGGAGAAGTGGGTGAAGCATTTTGGAGAGAAAGAACAATTACAGTTAGGATTAGATATGTTGCTCCTTATTTATAAGGATTTATTATATGTTCAATTGGGAGAAGAAGATCGTCTAGTTTTTCAAGACCAAAAAGGGTTATTCCAATCTTTTTCCTATTCTCAAAAGCGCATTGTATCGGCTCTTTTCAATATATTAGAAGCAAAAAATAGAATCAACGCTAATGTAAATGCGCAGCTTGTGTTCGAACAGTTAGTGTTGCGGTTGCAGGAGGGATGACCGTTTGTATGATGTAGTAGGTGTTCGTTTTAAGAAGGCCGGAAAAGTGTATTACTTTGACCCAAATCAATTTGATATCTCAGAAAATGAATTTGCGATCGTGGAAACAGTACGGGGAATTGAATATGGGAAAGTTGTCATCACGAAGAAACAAGTCGATGAAAATGATGTTGTACTCCCATTAAAGAAAGTCATCCGTATCGCAGATGAAAATGATCGTACAATTGTTGAGGAAAATAAACGTGCAGCAAAAGAAGCGTATCAAGTTTGTCAGCAAAAAGTAGTCGAGCATGATCTTGATATGAAACTTGTTGACGTGGAATATACATTTGATCGCAATAAGGTTATTTTTTATTTTACAGCGGATGGTCGTATTGATTTTCGTGAGCTTGTAAAAGACTTAGCCGCTATTTTTCGGACAAGAATCGAGTTAAGACAGATTGGTGTTCGTGATGAAGCAAAAATGCTTGGCGGTATTGGTCCATGCGGTCGAATGCTGTGCTGTTCTACTTTTTTAGGGGATTTTGAACCTGTATCCATTAAAATGGCAAAAGATCAAAATTTATCATTAAATCCTGCGAAAATCTCTGGGTTATGTGGTCGACTGATGTGTTGTTTAAAGTATGAAAATGATGAATATGAAGCAGCAAAAGAGCAGCTTCCAGATTTAGATGAAAAAATACAAACACCGCATGGTCTTGGTCGTGTAATCGGGTTAAATATTTTAGAAAGATTAATTCAAGTGGAATTAGTAGACAAGGAACGGATAGTAGAATATACGTTAGATGAATTAATAAATAAAGGGGTCGTTTCGAGTCAAACCACAGATTAATGAGGTGGGTGCTTGTGGAGAAAAAAGATATTTTTGCAGCGGTTTCTAGTATGGAAGAGCAAATTGGATATCTCTATAAACAGTTGGGAGAGCTAAAGCAGCATCTCGCAGAGCTACTTGAAGAAAACCAACATATTAAAATGGAAAATGAAAATTTGCGAAATCGTTTTGAAGAAATTCAGAATAAGCAGAAACAAAAGTCGAATAAACGAAAAGAGATAAAGCCTAAAATAGATATCGGTGAAGGATATGATAATTTGGCACGCCTGTATCAAGAGGGTTTTCATATTTGTAATTTGCATTATGGAAGTGTACGTAAAGAAGGGGATTGTTTATTCTGTTTATCCTTTTTAAATAAAAAATAAAATTACCTTTCCAATAAATTGGAAAGGTAATTTTTTGTACATATAACCAAAATATAAGTAAAACAGATTAGACTGTTATGAACATAGCATAGATTGTCTTAACGTCTGTTAAAATAAGCTTGAATGATGAGGAAGGAAAGAAATATATGCAATTGTATGGAGATGAACGTTTAGATTATTTACTATCAAAAGATATGAAAATTATTCAAAGTCCGTCAGTATTTAATTTTTCATTAGATGCAGTATTATTAGCAAACTTTGCGTGGATGCCAATTCAGAAAGGGAATATATTAGATTTGTGCACAGGAAATGCAGTGATTCCTCTTTTATTAAGTTCCCGTACGAAAGGGAAGATTACGGGAGTTGAAATACAAGAGCGTATTTACAACATGGGTGTTAGAAGTGTTCAATATAATGATTTAGAAGAGAGAATACAGCTTATTCATGGTGATTTAAAGCATATGCCAGAGCAAATAGGGCGACATCAGTTTGATGTTGTTACATGCAATCCACCATACTTTCAAACACCAAAACCTTCTGAACAAAATTTTAATGAGCATTTAGCGATTGCTCGTCACGAAATTATGTGTACGTTAGAAGACGTTGTACGTGTTAGCAGCCAACTTGTTAAGCAAGGGGGAAAAGTGGCCTTTGTACATCGTCCTGGCCGTTTACTTGATATTGTAACGCTTATGAGAAAATATAAAATTGAACCAAAACGCCTCCAATTTGTATATCCAAAAGTAGGTAAAGAAGCCAATACGTTATTAATTGAAGGTATTAAAGATGGGAATGCTGATTTGAAAATTTTGCCGCCTCTTTTTGTATATAAAGATAATAACGAATATACGAAAGAAATGAACGCGATTTTATATGGAGCAGAATAAGCATTATTTTTATGTTGTTGAATGTGCCGATGGGAGCTACTATGCGGGATATACAAACCATTTAGAGAAGCGAATTGAAGCTCATAATAGCGGAAAAGGAGCACGCTATACAAGAGCAAGGCGTCCTGTTAGGTTAAAATACTTTGAAACTTATGAAGAAAAAAGGACTGCAATGCAGGCAGAATATCGTTTTAAGCAGTTAAAACGGAAACAAAAAGATGAGTATATACAAAAAGGAGACTATTATGTGGCAGCAAAAAAGCTTTCAAATGAATGAGAGAGGAACATTATATTTAGTTCCAACTCCAATTGGAAATTTAGAAGATATGACATTTCGCGCGATTCGTATATTAAAAGAAGCAGACTTTATTGCAGCAGAGGATACAAGGCAAACGAAAAAACTATGTAATTATTTTGAAATTGAAACACCGGTAATGAGTTATCATGAGCATAATAAAGAAGTGAGCGGTCGAAAAATTTTAGATATGTTAGAACAAGGAAAAACGGTAGCAATTGTCAGTGATGCAGGTATGCCATGTATTTCGGATCCTGGTTATGACATCGTTGTACAAGCAGTAGAGCAGCAGTATTCAGTTGTGCCCCTTCCTGGTCCAAATGCTGCGCTTACAGCATTAATTGCCTCTGGATTAGAGACAAAGCACTTTTATTTCTATGGATTTTTACAGAGACATAAAAAAGAGCGTAAAGCAGAATTAGAGAAGTTACGCTATATTCCAAATACAATGATGTTTTACGAAGCGCCACATCGATTAGGAGAAACATTAATTTCTATGAAAGATGTGTTAGGGAATAGAAATGTTGTATTGTGTCGTGAGCTTACGAAGAAATTTGAAGAATTTATTCGTGGTTCCTTAGAGGAAGTCATTCATTGGGCAAAGGAAAATGAAGTGCGCGGAGAGTTTTGTGTTCTAGTAGAAGGTTCTACGGAAGAAGCTGTAGATGAAGAAGCGTGGTGGGAAACGTTAACTGTTGAGGGACATGTTGAATACTACATAGAGGAGAAAGGCCTTTCTTCTAAAGAAGCAATTAAAATAGTTGCAAAAGATCGAAATATGTCGAAACGAGATGTATATCAAGCATACCATGTTTAAAAAATAAAGCTTCTCTATTAGAGAAGCTTTATTTTGCTGCTGCGATAAATTGTTGTAATTCTTTTAAGATTTGCTCTGCGCCTTCTGGGCTTAAAATGATTTTACCTTCAGCTAATGAAAGGTTACTATCAGAAACTTCACCAGTTACTTGGCAAGTCATGTTTGGCTTATATTTTTTTAAGATAATTTTCTCGTCATCAACGTAGATTTCAAGAGCATCCTTTTCTGCAATACCTAGTGTGCGGCGTAATTCAATTGGAATTACAACGCGGCCTAATTCATCAACTTTACGAACGATACCAGTAGATTTCATATTTGTTTCTCCTCCTCATATTTTGCAAGTTTGTACATCTATTTGAATTCGTCATTTTTCGACAAAATACCCTATGCACATATGATACCAATCATTGACATTTCCGTCAATTCTTTAATTGTAAAATTTATAAAAGTTTTGTAGATTTTCGCATCTACTTATTATATATACTAAAAAATAATAGATGTATAGAGAGATTTATTTTATTATCTTAATTTTATTGATAATTCCGAAGTGTTAAAATGTATATTTTTTCTTAATATGAGTAATAGATGATAAAGATATAGAGCATTCACTCGTCTTTATACCTAAGTTTTTGATATACTGTTTATAAATACATATGAGGTCATTTGGGAGGTTCAAAACAATGACAGAGGAAAATAAGACCTTTTACATTACCACTCCGATTTATTATCCAAGTGGAAAACTTCACATCGGACATGCTTATACGACGGTAGCGGGGGATGCAATGGCACGCTATAAACGTATGCAAGGATATGATGTCTACTATTTAACAGGCACTGATGAACATGGACAAAAGATTCAAAAGAAAGCAGAAGAATTAAATGTTACACCACAAGCGTATGTTGATAACATTGTAGCAGGAATTAAAGAGTTGTGGGGAAAAATGGATATTTCTTATGATGATTTTATCCGTACAACAGAAGATCGTCATAAAGAAGTTGTAGAAAAAATCTTTAAGCAACTTGTTAATCAAGGTGATATTTATCTTGATGAATATGAAGGTTGGTATTCTGTACAAGATGAAACATTCTATACAGAGCATCAACTTGTTGACCCAGTGATGGAAAATGGAAAAGTAATTGGTGGAAAGAGCCCAGATAGTGGTCATCCAGTAGAACTTGTTCGTGAAGAATCATATTTCTTTAGAATGGGGAAATATGTAGATCGACTATTAAAGTTCTATGAAGATAATCCACACTTCATTCAACCAGAATCACGCAAAAATGAAATGATTAATAATTTTATTAAACCAGGATTAGAAGATTTAGCTGTTTCTCGTACTTCTTTTGACTGGGGTGTTCGTGTACCGGGTAATCCGAAGCATGTTATTTACGTGTGGGTAGATGCATTATCTAACTATATTACGGCATTAGGTTACGGAACAGCGAATGAAGAAAAGTATAAAAAATATTGGCCAGCAGATGTTCATTTAGTAGGAAAAGAAATTGTTCGTTTCCATACAATTTATTGGCCAATTATTTTAATGGCTCTTGATTTACCACTTCCGAAAAAAGTATTTGCACATGGTTGGATTTTAATGAAAGACGGAAAAATGAGTAAATCAAAAGGAAATGTAGTAGATCCTGTCACATTAATTAATCGTTACGGTTTAGATGCACTTCGTTACTACCTACTTCGTGAGGTACCATTTGGATCAGATGGTGTATTTACACCAGAGGGATTTGTTGAGCGTATTAACTTCGATCTTGCGAATGATTTAGGAAATTTATTAAATCGTACAGTAGCAATGATTGATAAATATTTTGGTGGGGAAATTCCAGCCTACAAAGCAAATGTAACAGAATTTGATGAAACTTTAGTAACATTTGCAAAAGATACATTGCAAAAAGTAGAAGCTTCAATGGAAAACATGGAGTTTTCGGTAGCACTAAGCACAATTTGGCAATTTGTTAGCCGTACAAATAAATATATAGATGAAACACAACCTTGGGTATTAGCAAAAGATGAAAGTGATCGTGAGAAACTCGCTTCTGTTATGGCGCATCTTGCAGAAGCACTTCGACAAACAGCGATTATGTTAATGCCATTTTTAACAGAAACACCAGGAAAAATCTTTGAACAAATTGGGATTACAGATGAAGAATATAAAACTTGGAACAGCCTTTCTACAATTGGTTGCATTCCAACTGGCACAAAAGTTGCGAAAGGGCAGCCTGTATTCCCGCGTTTAGAAGTAGAAGTAGAAGTAGAGTATATTAAAGAACAAATGAAAGGCGCTGCTCCAAAAGTAGAAGAGAAGAAAGAAGCGGAGCCAAAGGCAGAAGAAATTACAATTGACGATTTCTTTAAAGTAGATCTACGTGTAGCAGAAGTGTTAGATGCAGAACCTGTGAAAAAAGCAGACAAGCTGTTAAAGATACAACTTGATTTAGGCACAGAAAAACGACAAGTTGTATCTGGAATTGCTAAATTTTATTCTCCAGAAGAATTAAAAGGGAAAAAGGTCATTTGTGTTACAAACTTAAAACCGGTAAAACTACGTGGTGAATTATCACAAGGTATGATTTTGGCGGGCGAAGAAAACGGAAAATTATCGTTAGCAACAGTCGATCAAAATTTACCAAATGGTACAAAAATTAAGTAATAACGACAAAATGAGAGATGTTTCACGTGTAACATTCGTGAAGCATCTTTTTTCTTGTCGAAAATCTTTCTAAAATTTCCTTTTTTGTATCAAAATTGTAATATGGTTGTTATTACGTTGTTAGGAAAGTAATTTTTACCTATGATAGAATTTATTTCAAATAAAAGGAGTTATTGTTATGTTGTTTGATACACATTCACATTTAAATGCAGAGCAATTTGAAGAGGATTTACAGGAAGTAATTGCAAGAATGAAAGAAGCTGGTGTTTCTTATACAGTTGTAGTTGGTTTTGATGAAGTGACAATCAAAAAGGCAATCGAATTAGCAGAAACATATGACTTTATTTATGCAGCTGTTGGTTGGCATCCTGTTGATGCAATTGATATGACAGAAGAGCACCTAAAATGGTTAGAAGAGTTAGCAAATCATCCAAAAGTTGTTGCACTTGGTGAAATGGGCTTAGATTATCACTGGGACAAGTCTCCGGAAGATGTGCAAAAGGAAGTATTTCGTAAACAGATTAGACTAGCGAGAAAGGTGAAATTACCAATCATCATACATAATCGCGACGCAACGCAAGACATCGTAGATATTTTAAAAGAAGAAAACGCATTTGAAGTAGGAGGAATTATGCATTGTTTTAGCGGTAGTGTTGAAGTCGCAAAACAGTGTATTGATATGAATTTCCTTATTTCATTAGGTGGGCCAGTAACTTTTAAAAATGCAAAGAAACCAAAAGAAGTTGCGATGGAAATTCCAATGGAACAACTTTTAATCGAAACAGATTGTCCGTATTTAACTCCTCATCCGTTTCGTGGAAAACGAAATGAACCGAGCTACGTAAAGCTTGTTGCGGAGGAAATTGCAAAATTAAAAGGATTATCTTATGAAGAAGTAGCGGTAAAAACAACAGAAAATGCAAAAAGACTATTCAGCATTCAATAATGAGAAGTAGAGGAGGAATCCCTCCTCTCACTTTTTCTTCCTTCACCTATGTTTGTCTTCAGATGAGTAATACTACTTGAAAGAGTAGGAGAATGAGATTCAGTAATTCTGATCTAGACAGGGACAAAGGGGGCACTTTATTGTGATTGTAAATGCAAGGAATTTATTATCCAGGTTAGAAGCGAGCAAAAAATTAGCAGTAAAATTTACGAGTGCATTAATCATTTCAGGGTCTGTTGGGACCGTAGCTTATGCAGGGACAACGGATAAAATTATTATTGAAGTAGATGGAAAGAAACAAGAAATTTATACGCATGCAAATACTGTAAGCGAATTGTTACAAGACGAGGGGATTCAAGTAACAGAAAAAGATCATATATATCCAGCACTTTCTACAAAAATTAAGGGTGAAATGAAGGTGAATGTAGAAAAAGCAAGGCCATTTATGATTATGGTCGATGGGAAAGAGAAACAAGTACAATCAACAGCAAAGACAGTAAAAGATTTGTTAGTAGAAGAACATATTGAAATTAATGAACATGATAAAATATATCCTAGTTTGCATACAGATTTAGAGGGTACGAAAAAAGTCATGATTCAAAAAGCATTCCCGGTTACGTTAACTGTTAGCGGTCAAGAGCAGCAAGTATGGTCAACTTCGACTACTGTCGCTGACTTTTTGAAAGAACGACAAGTGTCACTAAGTGAAATAGATAAAGTGGAACCCGCTTTGCAGGAAGTGATGCAACGAAATATGAAGGTCAAGGTAACTCGAGTAGAAAAAGTCAGCGATGCAGTGGAAGAACCAATTCCCTTTACGGAAGTAAGACAAGAAGATTCTTCACTCTTAACGGGAACTGAAAAAGTGATTCAAGAGGGAATAGAAGGAAAAAGGAAGAAAATATTTGAAGTTGTAAAAGAGGACGGAAATGAAGTCTCAAGAGACTTACAGAAAGAAGAAGTGGTGCAAGAAGTGAAAAATCGTATTGTAGCTGTTGGTACAAAAAAAGAAGAAGAGCATACTTCAGATGGTGAAGAAGGTGTAGCTGTCAAAGAATTTTATGTACAAGCAACAGCATATTCTCCGTACTGTGGGGGCTGCGAAGGTGTAAGTGCAGGAGGCTATAATTATATGGCAAATCCCAATATGAAATTAATTGCAGTAGATCCAAGCGTTATTCCGCTCGGAACAAGGGTATGGGTAGAAGGATACGGATATGCAGTTGCTGGTGATACGGGCGGAGCGATTAAAGGAAATCGTATCGATGTTCTTATGCCAACGGAATCACAAGCATACTCTTGGGGAAGAAAACAGGTGAAAATTAAAGTGTTACAATAATATTGTAAGCAGAGGGATTTTTTCTCCTCTGCTTTTTAAATTGTATTAATAGGAAAATAATAATGGAAAAGTAGGCGTTTTTTTGTTTTACTAATTAGAGATGTGAAATGAGTGTGGAGGAAGTTATGAAGATTAAAGAAATAATTGTTGTAGAAGGTAAGGATGATACGGTTGCCGTTAAGCGTGCAGTAGATGCAGATACAATTGAAACGAACGGTTCAGCGATTGGAGATCATGTTATTGAACAGGTGAAATTAGCGCAGCAAACACGAGGTGTGATTATTTTTACAGATCCCGATTACCCAGGAGAGCGTATTCGTAAAATTATTTCTGAGAAAGTACCAGGGTGTAAACACGCCTTCTTACCGAAAGAAGAAGCATTAGCGAAGCGGAAGAAGGGTGTGGGAATTGAGCATGCTTCTAATGAATCTATTCGACGTGCTTTAGAAAATTTACACGGGGAGATGGAAGCATACACGAGCGAAATTGATTGGATTGACTTAGTAGAAGCCGGACTCGTTGGCGGAGAAAAAGCAAAAAGTCGCAGAGAACGAATGGGTAAGCTATTAAAGATCGGTTATACAAATGCAAAACAGTTACATAAACGTTTGCAAATGTTCCAGATTTCAAAGCAGGATTTTGCAAAAGCGTATGAGCAAGTATTACAGGAGGAAAAGAAATGAAAGATATCGCAACACCAAATCGGACGAAAGATATTGTTGAAAAGTATGGATTTTCATTTAAAAAGAGTTTAGGGCAAAACTTTTTAATTGATACAAATGTGTTAAATCGTATTGTGGATTACGCAGAAATTGGATCTGAGAGTGGGGCAATTGAGATTGGGCCTGGTATTGGAGCGTTAACAGAGCAATTGGCAAAACGCGCTAAGAAAGTTGTAGCGTTTGAAATTGATCAACGTCTTTTACCTATTTTGGAAGAGACATTAGCGCCTTATAATAACGTAACGGTAATCAATAAGGACATCTTAAAAGCGGATGTAAATGAAGTATTTCAAGAGCGTTTTGAAGAGGTCCAAGATGTAATGGTAGTAGCAAACTTGCCATACTATGTAACAACGCCAATTTTATTTAAGTTATTAGAAGAGCAATTACCTGTGCGTGGTTTTGTGGTCATGATGCAAAAAGAAGTAGCTGATCGTTTAGCAGCTCGTCCAGGAACAAAAGATTATGGTTCATTATCAATTGCCATTCAATATTATACAGAACCTGAAACAGTGATGACGGTTCCGCGTACAGTATTTGTACCACAGCCAAATGTAGATTCAGCAGTTATTCGTTTATTAAGACGTCCAAAGCCACTTGTAGAGGTAAAGGATGAAACATTCTTCTTTGAAGTGGTGAGAGCTAGCTTTGCGCAGCGACGTAAAACATTAATGAATAACTTATCTAATAACTTAAATGGTTTTCCAAAGGATAAAATATTACTTGAGCGTATATTAGCAGAAGTTGAAATTGATCCGAAACGAAGAGGAGAAACATTATCAATTGAAGAGTTTGCAAAGCTAAGTAACGCTTTATTTTCATATAAAATGTAAAAGGTAGCTCGTTCTGAGCTGCCTTTTTTGTCACCCTTTTTTCTATAAGTTCATAGGCTACAAAAGAACGTAGTGAGTTATATGTCCCTACGAGTTTGGAGGTAGAAGAATGGCTGTACACGTTGGAGATTTAGTGGAGAGAAAGTCTTATCAGCGCGATCTTCTTTTTCGAGTAACAGAAATAAAAGATACGATAGCAATTTTGTTTGGAGAAGAATTTCGGCTCGTAGCAGATGCACCAATAGAAGATTTAGTTCTTGTTGATCAACGGGATTATACGAAAAGGGTAAAGCAGGAACGAGAAACAATGGAAAAGACATATCGTTTATTCCAACAGGATTACGTATTAATGAGGCAACGTAATGAATATCAATCAACAGGTGGTTATACAAATGAAGTAAATTACTTTCAAATGCCAGGAAAAGTGCTTCACCTTGACGGGGATCCTTTATATTTAAGAAAATGTTTAGATTTATATACGAAAATCGGTGTGCCAGTACAGGGTATTCATTGTAAAGAAACAGAGATGCACGAGAAGGTTCTAGATTTAATTGAACATGTTCGTCCTGATATCTTAGTAATTACTGGGCATGATGCCTATACAAAGTCAAAAGGGGAAATGGGAGATTTAGCAGCTTATCGTCATTCTAAGCACTTTGTACAGGCTGTACGTACAGTACGAAAGAAGTACCCCTCATTAGATCATCCTGTTATTTTTGCTGGGGCGTGTCAATCGCATTTTGAAGCCCTTATTCGAGCCGGAGCCAATTTTGCAAGTTCGCCGTCTCGTATTAATATTCATGCGTTAGATCCGGTATATGTTGTAGCAAAAGTGAGCTTTACTTCTTTTATGGAACGGGTCAATGTATGGGATGTCATACGCAATACAGTAACTGGTGAGAAGGGGCTTGGCGGAATTGAAACGAAAGGGATTTTGCGAACGGGATTGCCTTTTCAATATTATGACGAGTGAGCAAGGTAAGCATTTGCCTTGCTTTTCATATGCTTGCTTTTGGAAATTTGGATAAAAAAGTATAAGAACGTACAGACTATACATATATGATTTATATTTTTATACTTTCCATCCCAATTACAGCGAGGTGTAGCACGATATGTCGAAACGTTTAGACGAAATCAAAAGTGCACTGGACCATCATCTTGGTCAGAGGCTTATGCTAAAAGCGAATAGTGGACGAAGAAAAACGATAGAACGATCTGGTGTGTTAGCAGAAACATACCGTTCTGTTTTTGTAGTTCAACTTGACCAACAAGAAGATACATTTCAGCGTGTTTCTTACAGTTATGCAGACGTATTAACAGAAACAGTTGAGCTTACATTTTATGATGCGCAAGATAATGAGGTCATGTTAGGGGAACAGTCTGTTTAAAAATGTTCTTTGTTTGATTACATATATTTTCCGGAATTGAAGAAAGTGGCAGTGTCACATACTAAATGTACCGTAGCTATAAAGGGGGGCTTGCATTGAGTAGACGAAGAGGAGTCATGTCAAATCAATTTAAAGAAGAGCTTGCGAAAGAACTTGGATTTTATGATGTTGTGCAAAAAGAGGGATGGGGCGGAATTCGTGCGAAAGATGCTGGTAACATGGTCAAGCGTGCAATTGAAATTGCAGAGCAGCAATTGATGAAACAAAACCAGTAACGGTAAGATACTTCTATGCTACGGTGGCCGAGGAGATGCTCCTCGGCTTTTTGCACGCGAAAAAGTGGTATAAGTAGTTTCATTCTTGATGCTTTTCGTTATAATTAGGGAAGTGTCATCGTTCTACTATAAATTTATGGTAAAATAAACGATAAAAGATTGAGCACATAGAGTAGGTGAATAGATTGAAGCTACTAGTTAAAGCACCAGCAAAAATTAATTTGTCGTTAGATGTACTAGGAAAAAGGCCGGACGGTTATCATGAAGTTAAAATGATTATGACAACAATTGATTTAGCAGATCGGTTAGAACTAACAGATTTATCTGAAGACCGGATTGAAATCGTATCTCATAATCGCTATGTCCCAGACGACCAAAGAAATTTAGCTTATCAAGCGGCAAAGCTGTTAAAGGAACGCTTTCAAGTAAAAAGAGGAGTATCCATTGCAATTGAAAAAACGATTCCAGTTGCAGCGGGACTAGCAGGTGGAAGCAGCGATGCGGCTGCAGCATTACGAGGTTTGAATAAATTATGGAATCTTGGACTTACAATTGATGAACTTGCAGAATTAGGTGCCGAAATTGGATCAGATGTATCATTTTGTGTATATGGTGGGACTGCCATTGCAACAGGCCGTGGAGAGAAAATTGAACATATTAAGACACCGCCTTCTTTCTGGGTTATTTTGGCAAAGCCACATATTGGTGTATCAACAGCGGATGTATATGGAAATTTACGATTAGATCGTGTAACACACCCAAATGTAGATCGTATGGTGGAAGTGATTCAAAATGGTGACTACGAAGGAATTTGTCATACAGTCGGTAATGTATTAGAAGATGTAACATTTTCAATGCATCCTGAAGTTGCACATATTAAAGCACAGATGAAACGTTTTGGTGCAGATGCAGTTTTAATGAGTGGTAGTGGGCCAACGGTTTTTGGTCTAGTTCGTCATGATTCACGCATGCACCGTATTTATAACGGATTAAAAGGATTTTGTGATCAAGTATATGCAGTACGTTTATTAGGAGAGCGAGAAAGTCTTGAATAAAGACGTATAATAAGTTATGATTTGTTTAAAATATTCGTAATTTGAGGTGAGAGCGTGAAAATCAGACGAAGTACAAGGTTGGTCGATATGACTTATTATTTGCTTCAGAATCCTCGTCAGTTAGTTTCTCTCACTTTTTTTGCTGAACGGTATCAATCTGCTAAATCTTCTATTAGTGAAGATTTAGTCATTATTAAACAAACGTTTGAACAACAAGGAGTCGGCACATTACAAACGGTACCAGGTGCAGCAGGAGGAGTGAAATATATCCCATATATAAGCCAGGAGGAAGCAACGCAAATTATTAATGAGCTTTGCAAATTATTTGAGAATCCTGATCGTATTCTTCCAGGCGGTTATTTATATATGACGGACCTTTTAAGTAACCCACGCTATATTAATGGCGCAGGGCGACTCTTTGCTTCTGTATTTGCGAGACAGCCAATTGATGCTGTTATGACAGTTGCAACGAAAGGGATTCCCTTGGCATATGCAGTAGCCAATTACTTAGATGTTCCGGTTGTGATTGCTAGAAAAGATAATAAAGTAACAGAAGGCCCAACAGTAAGTATTAATTATGTATCAGGTTCTTCTAAGCGTATTCAAACGATGACATTAGCAAAGCGCAGCCTTCCAGAAGGCGCAAATGTATTAATTATCGATGATTTTATGAAAGCTGGCGGAACTGTGCAAGGTATGATGAGCATGCTTGAGGAATTTAATGCAAATGTAGTAGGTATTGGTGTTTTAGTGGAATCAAGTGATATTGAGGAAAGACTTGTTGATGACTTTGTTTCGTTAATTCGTTTGTCTGAAGTAGATGTGAAAGAAAAGACGATTCAAGTGGAAAAAGGAAATTACTCTTTAAGTCCGTTTGCTGACATGATTGGAGAAACTGAGTAAGATAAAGTGAAACTTTCATCAGTAGAGGGTTTTTAGCCCTCACTGATGAAAAGTTCTTACCAATCGGGTTGCGAGTAGCGGAAGAAACAACCTTCTCAATAGATTGATTTAACGAAGATGTTGTTCGCTAGAGTAGAGAAAAGATAAAGCAACTGCTTTATCTTTTTTTGTAAAGTGAAACTATTATCAATAAGGATAGTTCATTCTTATTGATAATAAGCTCTCACCTAATTTTTTTATTCTGGGGATTCTTGATCGATTGTAATCGATGGGTTTTAGTAGACGGTAGGCTCCCAATTCTGGGGGGCTTACCGCCTGCTAAAACTGCAGTTCCCCTATTGGGAGTAGTTTACGAAAGTGGGATAAAAAATATTAAAGGGTGAAAAACGATGAAAGTAGTTCAAACAAATGAAGCACCACAGGCGATCGGCCCGTATTCACAAGGTATGATTGTAAATAATATGTTTTACAGTTCTGGACAAATTCCTTTAACAGTAGCTGGTGAACTTTTGACTGGAGATGTAAAGGAACAAACAGAGCAAGTGTTTCGAAATTTACAGGCAGTATTAACAGAAGCTGGAGCATCGTTTGAAACAGTTGTAAAAACAACTGTATTTTTAAAAGATATGAATGATTTTGATGCGGTAAATGAAGTATATAGTACATATTTTTCTGTACATAAACCAGCACGTTCTTGTGTACAGGTAGCAAAATTACCGAAAGATGTATCGGTTGAAATTGAAGTCATTGCCCTTGTGAAGTAAGAATTTGTAAGCGACAACGTCCGTTTATTTTTATATTCAATTAAAATAAAAATTTTTATCTTAAAAATTTTTAAAAAATTGAAGGAAAAATAGAAAATTTGTGGAATTTATAGAAATATATCGCTTATTTAGAAAAAGGGTGGTGAACACAAGATGGAAGTGACTGACGTAAGATTACGCCGCGTAAACACAGAAGGCCGCATGAGAGCGATTGCTTCTATTACACTAGACCATGAGTTTGTTGTTCATGATATTCGTGTAATTGATGGCAATAATGGGTTATTTGTAGCAATGCCAAGTAAACGTACTCCAGATGGAGAGTTCCGTGATATTGCTCATCCAATTAATTCTAATACTCGTTCTAAAATTCAAGATGCGGTTTTAACTGAGTATCACCGTTTAGGCGAGTTAGAAGAAGTTGAGTTTGAAGAAGCTGGAGCTTCGTAAAATTCGAAGAAGAAGAGCTCTATAATAAGGGCTCTATAATTTTGGCAAACTCCTGTAAGTATTTACGGGAGTTTGTTTTTGTTTATCCCACTATTCGCGGGTAGTAAGACTCCCGACGATGGAAGCTTCCCTTTATATACTTTCTTCTTCAATCTCCCCTTAAAAAGAAATAGTATAGCTTATTTCATAAAAAAAGATACTAAATACTAAAACATTACATAAAAGTTATGGTAAAATTTAATAGTTATGCAGTGTTTCTTGAAATATATAATTATTTAAGATAATATCTTTAATGGATAAATAGGTTGCGATGGAGGGTCTATATGTCAAAAAGATTTGCAGTGATTCTTGCTGCAGGAAAAGGTACGCGTATGAAGTCAAGTCTATACAAAGTGCTTCATCCTGTATGTGGGAAACCGATGGTACAGCATGTAGTTGATCAAGTCTCTCAGCTAGAAGTACAGAAGCTTGTTACGGTTGTTGGACACGGCGCTGAAAAGGTACAAGATCAATTAGGAAGTGCAAGTGAATTTGCATTACAAACAGAGCAGCTAGGAACAGCACATGCCGTTATGCAAGCAGCTGATGCACTGGATAATGAAGAAGGAACAACATTAGTAATTTGTGGTGATACGCCTCTTATTACAGCGGAAACAATGGAAGCTCTGTTAAAACAGCATGGAGAAGCAGGTGCAAAGGCAACGGTACTAACAGCCTGCATTGAGGAACCTGCTGGTTATGGACGAATTGTTCGTAATGAAAATGGTCACGTTGAAAAAATTGTCGAACATAAAGATGCAAACGAAGAAGAACGAGCTATTAAAGAAATTAATACAGGTACGTATTGTTTTGATAATAAAGCGCTATTTGCTTCTCTTTCTAAAGTTTCTAATGAAAATGTGCAAGGGGAATATTACCTTCCAGATGTAATTGAGATTTTGAAAAATGAAGGTCATATTGTATCTGCCTATCAAACGGAGCATTTTGATGAAACGTTAGGAGTTAACGACAGAGTCGCTCTATCGCAAGCGGAAGACATTATGAAAAAACGTATTAACCGTAAACACATGGTGAATGGTGTTACAATTATTGATCCGAACAACACGTATATTTCTGTCGATGCAAAAATCGGTAATGATACGGTTATTTATCCGGGGACAATTATTGAAGGTTATACTGTTATTGGGTCAAATTGTGAAGTTGGACCGCATACAGTAATCCGTGATAGTGAAGTGGGAGATAATACAACAATTCGCCAATCTACAGTTCATGATAGTAAGATTGGTATTGATGTTGCAATTGGGCCGTTCGCTCATATCCGCCCGCAATCTGTTATTGGTAATGAAGTACGTGTTGGAAACTTCGTGGAAATTAAAAAGACTGTCTTTGGTAATAGAAGTAAAGCTTCACACTTAAGTTATATCGGGGATGCACAAGTTGGAGAAGACGTGAATCTTGGGTGCGGTTCAATTACGGTGAACTACGATGGCAAGAATAAATTTAAAACGGTTATCGGAGATGGCGTATTTATTGGTTGTAATTCAAACCTTGTTGCTCCTGTAACAGTTGAAGATGGTGCTTATGTTGCGGCAGGCTCTACAATTACAGAGCATGTTCCATCAAAAGCATTATCAATTGCACGTGCACGTCAAGTTAACAAAGAAGACTATGTTTCTCAATTGCTGAACAAGAAAAAATCATAATGTGGAGGGTTAATCTAGATGTCGAATCAATATCTAAATTCCAATTTGAAAGTGTTTTCTTTAAACTCTAACAAGGCGCTCGCTGAGCAAATTGCAAAGCACATTGGAGTAGAATTAGGAAAATGTTCTGTTGCACGTTTTAGTGATGGAGAAATTCAAATTAACATTGAAGAAAGTATTCGTGGTTGCGATGTATTTATCATCCAATCTACAAGTTTCCCAGTAAACGAGCATATTATGGAATTGCTTATTATGATTGATGCGTTAAAACGTGCATCTGCGAAAACAATTAACATTGTTATTCCTTACTATGGCTATGCACGTCAAGATCGTAAAGCGCGTTCTCGTGAGCCGATTACAGCGAAGCTTGTTGCAAACTTACTTGAAACAGCGGGTGCTACTCGTGTAATTACTCTAGATTTACATGCTCCACAAATTCAAGGATTCTTTGATATTCCAATCGACCATTTAATGGGTGTACCTATTCTTTCTGATTATTTTGAGAAGAAAGGTCTTAAGGATATCGTAATTGTATCTCCTGACCACGGTGGTGTAACGCGCGCGAGAAAAATGGCAGATCGTTTAAAAGCACCAATCGCTATTATCGATAAACGCCGTCCGCGTCCAAACGTAGCAGAAGTAATGAATATCGTAGGTAATATCGAAGGTAAAACAGCAATTTTAATTGATGACATCATTGATACAGCTGGTACAATTACATTAGCAGCAAACGCTCTTGTAGAGAACGGTGCTTCTGAAGTATATGCTTGCTGTACACATCCAGTTTTATCTGGTCCAGCAATTGAACGTATTCAAAATTCAAACATTAAAGAGTTAGTTGTAACAAACTCTATCGTATTACCAGAAGAGAAGAAAATTGATAAAGTACAAGAACTTTCTGTTGCTCCATTAATTGGAGAAGCAATTATTCGTGTTTACGAAGAAGAATCTGTAAGTGTACTATTTAATTAATTGGATAGAATGAGACGTAACCAATTTTGGTTACGTCTTTTCGTATCGAAAAAAGAAAGTGGTGTTACAATGAAATTAATAGTAGGACTTGGTAACCCAGGGAGAGAATATGAATTAACAAGGCATAACATTGGGTTCATGGCTATCGATGAATTGTCTAAACGTTGGAATATACCGTTAAATGAACAGAAATTTAAAGGGTTATTTGGTGCGGGTTTTGTGAATGGAGAAAAAGTTATTTTATTAAAGCCCCTTACATATATGAATTTATCTGGAGAAAGTATTCGTCCACTTATGGATTACTATAAAATTGATATTGAAGATTTTGTAGTGATGTACGATGATTTAGATATTCCGGTTGGGAAATTACGTCTTCGTATGAAAGGTAGTGCTGGTGGTCATAATGGTGTAAAATCAACAATTGCACATTTAGGGACACAGGAATTTCAACGTATTCGTATGGGGATCGATCGTCCTAAAAATGGGATGAAGGTAGTCGATTATGTTTTAGGTCGTTTTACAGTAGATGAGATGCCAGAGGTAGAGCGAGCAATTGAAAAAAGTGCAGGTGCATGTGAAGAATGGCTGAAAACTCCATTTTTACAAGTTATGAATACTTTTAATAACTAACGTTTTGGAAATGGAATATTTTCTTGTACTTATATCCATAATAGTAGTAATTGTACGGCTAGGAGGAATTTATGGACGGACATTATCACTGCAGACATTGTGGATGTAAGATAGGTAGTATTGCAGCAGAAAAAGTATATGGCTTTGTATTGGGTCAACTAACAGAGCAAGAGCGATTAGAAATGATTCATTTTGATGAAAACGGAAATATATATATAAAAACAATTTGTGAATCGTGTCAAAAAACGCTCGCATCCTATCCTGAGTACTATGAATATGAACTGTTCTTACAATAAAAATGAAATTTCTATCAGAGTATGTTTTCCCCACTGATAGTTAGTTGAACGATTATAGGTAAACTTCTATCCTCCTTTTTTCTAAATATGGAGATGGAAGGCTTATTGCTTATAGAGGATGGGATGCAATGTTTTCGCTTTGGCTTGTCCAAAGCATTTTTCTGTTTTCTTTTTCCAAAATATTTGCATAAAATATAATAGCTTGCTCTTTATGTTGAGAGGAGTCTTGAAAAATGATAGGTTTACTAGAGCAGTTTTACGAAAATAAAGAAATAGGAACGATTATAGATGGGTTACAAGAAGGATTAAAAGAACAGCTTATCTCGGGGATGGCAACGTCTTCTCGTTCATTGTTAATGGCTAGTTTATATAAAAAAACACAGCAGTCACAGCTTGTCATAACACATAATTTATATCAAGCGCAAAAAGTATATGAAGATTTAGTTTCATTAATTGGAGAGCAGAATGTTTGGTTATATCCTGTCAATGAATCGATTGCATCAGAAATCGGTGTTGCAAGTCCGGAACTGAAGGCGCAGCGCATTGAAGTATTGAACCGCTTAGCAGCTGGGGAAAAGGGAATTATTGTGGCTCCTGTTGCAGGTTTACGTCGTTTTCTACCAACAAAAGAGATGTGGAAGAAACAGCAAATTGAATTAAACATGGGGCAAGAAATTGATCTTGATGAATTGCTTCGTGTGTTAACGACCATGGGATATGAACGTAAATCTATGGTAGAGGCACCTGGAGAATTTAGTGTTCGCGGTGGGATATTAGATATCTATCCATTAACGGAAGAACTGCCAATTCGTATTGAGTTTTTTGATACAGAAGTAGATTCTATTCGTTCCTTTACTGTAGAAGAGCAGCGTTCGCAAGAGAAGATAGAAAGCGTATCATTTGGCCCTGCCACGGAATTTGTATTTTCTAAAGAAGAACTCGCACTTGGTGTGCAGAAGTTAGAATCAAGCTTAGCTAATACATTAAAAAAAGTATCCGATGAGAAATTAAAAACGACGATATTAGAAACAGTAACATATGAGCTAGAATTATTGAAAAATGGACAGACCATCGAGCAGATGTTTAAATATTTATCCTTATTTTATAATGAACCTGCTAGTCTAATAGAATATTTACCGGAAAATGGTGTTGTTATTCTAGATGAGGTTTCTCGAATTCAAGAAACAGCGGATCATTTAGAAACAGAAGAAGCAGAATGGTATATATCGCTTCTTGGGGAAGGTGCAATTGTTCAAGATTTATCTTTTTCTCATAATTTTGCACAATTTTTGCACCATAAAAAACGAAGTTTCTTATACTTAAATTTATTTTTACGCCATATTCCGCATACACATCCGCAAAATATTGTGAATTTAACATGTAAAACAATGCAAGACTTTCATGGTCAAATGAATTTATTAAAAACAGAAATTGATAGATGGACGAAAAGTCATTTTACAACGGTTGTACTAGGCGCAAATGAAGAGCGAACGAAGAAATTGCAACATATTTTAAATGATTATGATATTGAAGCAGATATTATTGAGGGAACGGATGTATTGCTTCCGGGGCGTGTTCAGATTGCTGTGGGTGACCTACATGCAGGTTTTGAAATGCCGATGCAAAAGCTTGCGATTATTACTGAAAAAGAATTATTTAATAAAAAGGTAAAAAAATCACAGCGTAAGCAAAAACTTTCGAATGCAGAGAGAATTAAAAGCTACTCTGAACTAAAAGTTGGTGATTATGTTGTTCACGTAAACCATGGTATTGGTAAATTTTTAGGGATTGAAACGCTAGAGATTAATGGTGTTCATAAAGATTATTTGCATATCAAATATCAAGGAAACGATAAATTATACGTCCCAATTGAGCAAATTGACCAAGTGCAGAAGTATGTAGGATCTGAAGGGAAAGATCCGAAAATCTATAAACTCGGTGGAAATGATTGGAAGAAAGTTAAGACAAAGGTAGAAAAATCTGTCCAAGATATTGCAGATGATTTAATTAAATTGTATGCAGAGCGTGAGGCTTCAAAAGGATACGCCTTTACTCCGGATACTTCTGAACAACAGGAATTTGAATTGTCTTTCCCTTATCAAGAAACAGAAGATCAGCTACGCTCAATTACAGAAATTAAAAAGGATATGGAGCGCGGTCGTCCGATGGATCGCCTACTTTGCGGTGACGTTGGATATGGAAAAACAGAAGTGGCAATTCGTGCTGCCTTTAAAGCAATTATGGATGAAAAACAAGTTGCGATTTTAGTACCAACGACAATTTTAGCGCAGCAACATTATGAAACAATTCGAGAGCGTTTTCAAGATTATCCAATTAATATTGGGTTATTAAGTCGCTTCCGTACGAGAAAACAGCAAAATGAAACGATTAAAGGATTAAAAGACGGTACCGTTGATATTGTTATCGGCACACATCGCCTTTTATCGAAAGATGTCATATATAAAGACTTAGGACTACTTATTATTGATGAAGAACAACGGTTTGGTGTGACACATAAAGAAAAAATTAAGCAACTAAAAGCCAATATCGATGTACTAACATTAACAGCAACGCCAATTCCACGTACACTTCATATGTCTATGTTAGGTGTTCGCGATTTATCTGTTATTGAAACACCGCCAGAAAATCGTTTCCCAGTGCAGACGTACGTTGTGGAATATAATCCGGCATTAATGCGCGAGGCAATTGAACGTGAGCTTGCACGAGGTGGTCAAATATACTTTTTATATAATCGTGTTGAAGATATTGAGCGAAAAGCAGATGAAATTTCAATGCTTGTTCCTGATGCGCGGGTAACCTTTGCGCATGGAAAGATGAATGAAAGTGAATTAGAATCTGTTATGCTTTCCTTCTTAGAGGGGCAACATGATGTACTTGTAAGTACAACGATTATTGAAACAGGTGTTGATATTCCGAATGTAAATACATTAATCGTATTTGATGCAGATCGTATGGGTTTATCGCAGTTGTATCAATTGCGTGGTCGAGTAGGACGCTCAAATCGCGTTGCCTATGCATATTTCACTTATAAACGCGATAAAGTGCTATCTGAGGTTGCAGAAAAACGTTTGCAAGCCATTAAAGAATTTACGGAGCTCGGGTCTGGGTTTAAAATTGCAATGCGCGATTTATCCATTCGCGGGGCTGGTAATCTATTAGGTGCAGAGCAGCATGGCTTTATTGATTCTGTTGGTTTTGATTTATATTCACAAATGTTAAAAGATGCAATCGAGCAGCGTAGAGGTACGAACATGGAAGAGCAAGCGCTTGATATTGAAATTGACCTTGAAGTAGATGCATACTTACCGGATGCGTATATTTCCGATAGTAAACAAAAAATTATGATGTATAAGCAATTTAGGGGCGTTTCTACTATTGAGGATATTGAGGAATTACAAGAAGAGATGATTGATCGCTTCGGCGATTATCCGCAAGAAGTCGGATACTTACTGCAAATTGCAAATATTAAAGTGTTAGCAATGCAAGAGAAAATTGAGTTAATTAAACAAACGAAACAAGAAGTTACGATGTTATTTTCTGAAAAGGCTAGTCAAAATATTGATGGCGGAAAATTATTTATGCTTGGCAGCAGTTTTGGACGTATGATTGGTCTTGGTATGGAAGGTTCTCGTTTGAAAATTGTGATGAACGTTCGTGAAATAGAAACATCGAAGTGGCTCACAATTGCCGAAAATTTACTAAAAGGCTTAAAAGATGTGAAAAAAGAAGAGATAAATGCCTAAATTAGGGTAAAAAATACAATTCGGCGTGTATAGAAGAACTAATGTGTAAAATACTATGCTTAATAGTTGGTGATTTTTACATGAACAGGTAAAATCACGACTTTTATCATCAGTAGAAAGTGAGGCAGCATTAGAATGAAAGCAACTGGAATTGTACGTCGAATTGATGATTTAGGAAGGGTTGTTATCCCGAAAGAAATTCGCAGAACTCTCCGTATTCGGGAAGGCGACCCGTTAGAAATTTTTGTTGATCGCGATGGAGAAGTTATTTTAAAGAAATATTCTCCGATTAGCGAATTAAGTGATTTTGCTAAAGAATATGCAGATGCTATATATGATAGTTTAGGACATAACGTGCTTGTTTGCGACCGTGATTCAATTATTGCTGTCGCTGGCGTGTCAAAAAAAGAATACTTAAATAAAAGTGTTGGAGATCTAATTGAGAAAGCAATGGAAGAACGCAAATCAGTCGTAATGACAGATGAAAGCGAAATTTCCATTATCGATGGAGTAACGGAGAAGATACAATCTTATACAATTGGTCCAATTATCGCAAATGGTGACCCGATTGGAGCTGTTATCATTTTTTCAAAAGAAGCCATCATTAGTGATGTAGAACACAAAGCTGTTGATACAGCAGCAAGCTTCTTAGCAAAACAGATGGAGCAATAAAGTGAAACTTCCATCAGTGGGGATTTTCTTCATCCCCCACTGATGGTTAGTTGAACCAATCGGGCTTTTACGGGCAGTTATCCCCTACCTATCTTCTTTGCTTTTCTCCGAATCTTGAGGTGGGGTCTTACTGCCCGTTAATGCGGGATAAAGTGACGTTCTTCTTACTCATGGTTAGCCCGCAAATTGGGCTCGTGCAGGCGGTCGTGCTTTGCGATACACCTTAACATACCGCCTGTTGAAATGAAATTATATATTTGTGTAAAGGTAGCATTTTGCTACCTTTTTTACGTGATAGTATTCAAAGTCGAAGACCGCTTTTTTCTTTGTGATATAATACGTAGGATGAGTATAGAAAAAAGGGAGATTGTATGGTCATGGAGACGAAGAAGTACCACGCTTTTTGGCGCGGAGCGATTATATTAACAATTGCGAGCTTTGTTACAAAAGTATTAAGCGCTTTTTACCGTATTCCATATCAAAATATAGCTGGTGACATTGGCTTTTACATTTATCAGCAAATTTACCCGTTTTACGGGTTTTGTTTAATTTTAGCGACATATGGTTTCCCAATCATAATTTCAAAAATGATTGCAGAGCGTTTAGAACGAGGAGAACGAAAAGAAGCAGAGTCCATTATATGTATTTCTTTTTGGTTTTTATTAGCTATCGGAAGCATTGGGTTTATTGTATTGTTTTTTGGGGCACATACAATTGCATCTTTAATGGGAGATGCTCATTTGGACAAGTTAATTCGTACAATTGCATTTTCTTTTTTATTAATGCCATTTCTTTCTGTAGCACGTGGTTATTTTCAAGGATTTGGAAATATGGTGCCGACAGCTGTATCGCAAGTAATAGAACAAACGATTCGTGTATCCATTATTGTATTTCTATCATTATTCCTTATAACAAAAGGATTTGATTTATATACGGTGGGAGCAGGCGCTATGTTTGGTTCTATAGCAGGTGGCTTGATCGGTGTAATTGTATTGTTTTTTTATTTGCGAAAAGATTTTCGTGCTATTTTTTTGCAAAGTTTTAAAGCGATTCGTAATAAAAAGGTCATTATTCGTACATTGTTTTGGCAAGGAATTGCTATTTGTATTAGTAATTTAGTTTTAATTTTTATGCAAATGGCGGATTCTGTTTCATTTTATAGTTTACTTGTTCAGAACGGAGAGTCGGTAGAAATAGCAAAAATGCTAAAAGGTATATACGATCGTGGCATTCCTCTTATGCAGCTCGGGACAGTCGTGACAACATCGTTTTCCCTTTCTTTAATTCCGATGATTACAGCGGCAAAAGAGAGAGGAGATTATGTATTTATTCGCGAAAAAGTACAGCTAGCAATGAAAATTACATTTGTGATTGGACTTGCTGCATCATTAGGACTCGCGAGTATCATTCGGCCTGCAAATATTATGCTATTTGAGAATAGCGCCGGCTCCGATGTGCTAGGGGTTTTATCTATCTCTATCTTGTTTAGTTCGCTCGCAATTACAACGGCATCTATTTTGCAAGGATTGGGACAAACGGTAAAGCCAGCTTTATTTGTTGTAATTGGTGCATGTGTGAAATTATTACTCAATTGTATACTCATGCCGCATTTTGGTGCAATCGGTGCAGCGATTGCAACTGTGGCTGCATTGATGTGCATTGCATTACTGAATAGCATGTTGCTGATTCGAGTTGTTAATGAGTCGCTTATGCAGAGAAAGTCCATTGTAGGTATGACAATTGGAGCTTTAAGTATGGTGTTAGTGCTCGCTGGATTTATGTATATGTTTGATTGGCTGGGGTTACAAGCTACCGATGAACATAGAGGTATCGCAATGATTCAAGCGCTGCTCGGTATCGGTGTCGGTGGCCTACTATATGTATTTCTTATTTTAAAGTTCCGTGTATTTACAGCGCAGGAACTTGGATCAGTTATGAAACATGAAAAAGTACAAACTTCGTTGAAGAAGAGTGGATAGAGGTGGATTTTATGAAACGAACAATTACGATTTTAGGATTAGGGGCTGGTGAATTAGATCAGCTTACAATGGGCGTATATCGCAAAGTAAAAGAAGCGGCACATATGTACGTTCGAACAAAAGAGCATCCAGTTATAATGGAACTCGAGAAAGAAGGTGTATTATATACATCTTTTGATGCCGTATACGAAGCGTATGATACATTTGATGAAGTGTATGAAACAATCTCTAACACATTGATTGAAAAAGCTAAGGATACTGATATTTTATATGCAGTTCCAGGGCATCCGCTTGTGGCAGAGCGTACTGTACAACTTTTGCTGCAAAAAGGAGAAAAAGAGAATATTGATGTGCGTATCGAAGGTGGACAAAGCTTTTTAGATCCAATGTTTGCAAGTTTGAAAATCGACCCGATTGAAGGGTTTCAGTTGATTGATGCAACGTCGTTCGAGCGAGGACAATTAGAACTTCGTCAGCACTTGATTTTCTGCCAAGTGTACGATGCGTTTATAGCATCTGAAGTCAAACTAACGTTAATGGAAATGCTTCCAGATGATTATGAAGTATATATTGTAACCGCAGCTGGAACGTCATTTGAACAAGTGAAAAAAGTACCGCTTTATTTATTAGATCATGAGGCAGAACTTAACAATTTAACGAGTGTGTACGTGCCGCCTGTGTTAAATCGCCAATCGTTATACCAACAATTTGATGTATTGCGAAATATTATTGCAGAGTTGCGTGGACCAAATGGATGTCCGTGGGATAAAAAACAAACGCATCAATCGTTAAAGAAATATTTAATTGAAGAAGCATATGAAGTGTTAGAGGCTATTGATGAGGAAGATGATGATCATCTTGTTGAAGAGCTTGGTGATGTTCTCTTACAAGTTATGCTTCATGCACAAATTGGCGAAGATGAAGGTTGGTTCTCAATTGATGATGTAATTCGTACGTTGTCTGAAAAAATGGTACGTCGTCATCCTCATGTGTTCGGAGATGTTAGTGTAGAGACTGCTGCTGATGTTGTTGTGAATTGGGAAGAAATTAAAAAACAGGAAAAAGGAAATATAAAAGAGTCTATTTTATCAGGCATTCCTAAAAGTTTACCTCAGCTAATGCGCGCTTATGAAATTCAAAAAGAAGCAGCAAAGGTTGGTTTTGATTGGGATGATGTCGAGCCAATGATGGAAAAAGTAGGAGAAGAATGGGAAGAATTTCAACGTGAAGTGACAGCTATGGAAGAAGAGAAGATGTTAGCGGAATTTGGTGACTTAGTATTTGCATTTGTAAATATTGCCCGCTACTATAAAATCAATCCAGAAGAAGCGCTTCATAAAACAAATGAAAAATTTATGAGTCGTTTTTTATACATGGAAGCAAAGGTTGCTAGTATGGAGAAAGAAATGAAAGATCTTTCTTTAAAAGAGCTCGATGCACTATGGGAAGAGGCAAAACGAATAGAGAACGAATAAGGGGGAGTCGTCATGCGTTTAGATAAATTTCTAAAAGTATCTCGTCTTATCAAAAGAAGAACGTTAGCAAAAGAAGTTGCGGATCAAGGCCGCATTATGATTAACGGCCAAGCTGCAAAAGCTAGTTCAACTGTAAAGGTAGAAGACGAATTAACAATTCGTTTTGGCCAAAAAATTGTTACTGTGAAAATTAATGAACTAAAAGAAACAACCAAAAAAGAAGATGCTGCAAATTTATACACTGTTGTTCGTGAAGAGAAAGTCGAAGTAAAAGCAGAGGATAGCTTGTTCTAAATAATTTTGTCTCCTCATACATTGGTACTAGTATAAAGTTATGGGGGGATGGACGTGAACAAAGGCTATTCAATGTCGTCTTCTAATCAACAAAATGTTACTGTAGAACATGATGTCGTAATGAGAGGAAGACGCATTCTCGATATTACAGGAGTCAAGCAAGTAGAAAGTTTTGATAGCGAAGAATTTTTATTAGAAACAGTTATGGGATTTTTAACAATACGTGGTCAAAATCTGCAAATGAAAAACCTTGATGTTGAAAAAGGACTTGTATCCATTAAAGGAAAAATATATGAGATGGCTTACATTGATGAGCATCAAGGGGAGAAAGCTAAAGGGTTCTTTAGCAAGTTGTTTAAATGAGCCTAACTATTCAACTATATACAATGCTTTCGATGATTGGAATGGGCGCTTCGCTTGGAGCAGCTTTAGATACGTATCATCGTTTTTTGAAACGCGGAGAGCGAAAGCGTTGGCTTGTATTTATTTATGATATTTTATTTTGGATTGTCCAAGCTCTTTTTGTATTCTATGTGCTATTGCTTGTAAATGAAGCAGAGTTACGTATGTACGTATTTCTAGCATTGCTTTGTGGGTTTGCTGCATATCAAAGTTTGTTAAAGTCATTGTACATGAAAGTGTTAAATTTTCTGATTCACATTTTTGTTCAAACATTTTATTTTTGTGTTCGTGTTTTCCAATTATTTATTGTTAAGCCAATTACAGTTTTGATTCATTTAATTATAGCGCTTGCTTTATTTTTATTTCGTCTTTTGGTTGGATTTGGAATGGGATTGTGGCGATTTATTATAGCAATATTACGTTTAATATGGAAAAGTATTCTTATTCCTGTTCGATTTGTTTTTTTTGTTATATGGAAACTTCTCCCTAACCGTGTTAAAATTTTTATAAAGAGACAAGCAGGACTTTTAAAATATGTCAAGAAAATGAAGAAGCATATATTCCTAATTTGGGAACGTATAAAAAAGAAGTTAGGGGGACCTCGGAAATGAGGGAACTAAGGCAAAGATATGTATCAGAACAGAATCCAATTTCTGCCAAAGAACATATAATACAATCGAACGACAGTAAGAAGCGCTTGTATCGTCGATTAGCTTTATTTTTTGTGTTTGCTTTTGTAATTATTGTAAGTGTCAGTGTGACGTTTTATAAACAAAATAGTGCGATTAATGCTAAAGAAGCAAAAGTAAAAGAGTTAAAAAAAGAAATGGATACGTTAACGACGAAAGAGAAAAAGCTGAAAGATGAAGTCCAAAAGTTACATGACGAGGACTATGTTTTAGAGATTGCTAGAAGAGATTATTACTTCTCAAAGCCTGAAGAGATAATTTTTCCTATTTCTAAGTAGTGGGTGTCGTATTGACACTATATTTTAAGATTATATATAATGAAATAAAATTTGACTTTTTAACCACTAAGGAGGAGCGTTTTTTTTATGTCAATCGAGGTAGGCAGCAAGTTACAGGGTAAAGTAACAGGTATTACGAATTTTGGGGCTTTTGTAGAGCTGCCAGAAGGCTTAACAGGTCTTGTTCATATTAGTGAAGTTGCTGATAATTATGTAAAAGATATTAATGATCACTTAAAAGTAGGTGATCAAGTAGAAGTAAAAGTTATTAACGTTGAGAAAGACGGTAAAATTGGTTTATCTATTAAAAAAGCGAAAGAACGTGAAAGAGCAGAAGGTGAACAACGCGATAATCAACGCGATAATCAACGTGATAATCAACGCGCTGGACGTCCTCAACGCAATCGCTCTTTTAACAGAGATAATCGTGGTGGCAGTGATAACCGAAACCAAAAAGAAACATTTGAGCAAAAGATGGCTCGCTTTTTAAAAGACAGTGAAGACCGTTTAACTTCTTTAAAGCGTAATACGGAGTCAAAACGTGGCGGCCGTGGCGCTCGTCGCGGATAAAACTTGCTGTTTATTTTAAAATAAAGAGAAGCACCCTTAGTGTTCACTCAGGGTGCTTTTTTATGGTGAAAACAGTGTGTAGAAAAAAGAATAAAAAAATATTTAAAATACGTTGACTTTAAATGCTATTTAAGATATCATACTAATTGTCCGTTAAATACGACATGGCGGTGTAGCTCAGCTGGCTAGAGCGTACGGTTCATACCCGTGAGGTCGGGGGTTCGATCCCCTCCGCCGCTATATTTTTTAACGGCCCGTTGGTCAAGTGGTTAAGACACCGCCCTTTCACGGCGGTAACACGGGTTCGAATCCCGTACGGGTCATAAATGAAAAAGATCATGCAAATATGCATGATCTTTTTTTGTGTTGAGAAATTGTGAATGTTATGCGTTTCTTCTACAAAAACAACTATTATTTTCTGAAAATTCAATCACCGAATAAGGTCTTTAAGTGTAAGCCTGTATATATATGGTGCTATTTTGTATAAAAAGTCGAACAATTATTGGACTACAAACTGTTATTTTGACAAAAATTCCGTAAAATTCCTTTTATAATTACAAGTAATAAAATATGCGGGTGGTGTTCAAAATATGCCAAGAGCAGGAAGGAATACTGTCAATTCGAATTCTAGTACGCTTGCTATAGGCCGTGGGCAAATGACAACTGTAAAGTGGATAAGCAAATTAAAAGTGAAACTGGAACAAATTTTCTTTCGGTGGGGATTTGTAGTTGCGTTAGTTGGTTTTCTTTTAGGACGAGCATATATTTTAACGAACATTTTACCTTTTGCTTTGCCGTTTTTCGCTGCTGTATATGTGATGAAACGCGATAAAATGGCTCTTGCATTCCTCGCAGTAATGGCTGGTGCATTTTCAGTTTCATTAGAAAATCTATTCTTTGCCTTTGCATCTATATTTACATTCTTCGTCTATAATATCTTCTTTAGTCGTTTTACAAATAAGACGATTGGGCTTGTACCGTTTCAAGTATTTATTTCTGCGTTAACGGCTCATCTCATCGTTGTCTATTTCGCGCAAGGCGCAATTGGTATGTATGATTTGCTGGTTAGTACAATTGAAGCAGGATTAAGCTTCGTACTAACGATGATTTTCTTGCAAAGTGTTCCACTTTTAATAGAACGAAAAGGAAAACAACAATCATTAGAAACTGAAGAAATTGTTTGTTTAATTATATTGCTGGCATCTGTACTAACAGGTACAACAGATTGGTTTATTTACGATTTATCAGTTCAGCATATTTTTACGAGATATTTAGTATTAGTGTTTGCCTTTGTAGCAGGAGCAGCAACAGGCTCTACAGTGGGTGTTGTAACAGGTTTAATTTTAAGCTTAGCGAATGTAGCAAGCTTATATCAATTGAGTTTATTGGCGTTTTCTGGGCTGTTAGGAGGGTTATTGAAAGAAGGAAGGCGAATAGGTGTAAGTTTAGGTTTGTTAATTGGCACAAGTTTAATTACGTTATACGTAGATAAACAAGCAAGTATTGTGACGACTTTGTTAGAATCGGGTGTAGCGATTGCTTTATTTTTATTGATGCCTAAATTCATCATTGAACGTCTTTCTAAATATATGCCGGGAACACAGGAGCATTCTAATGACCAACAGCAATATTTGCGAAGAATGCGTGATGTAACGGCAAACAAAATTAATCAGTTTGCAAATGTGTTTGAAGCGTTATCTAATAGTTTTTCTGTATACGGATATGTAGAAGATGAGGATAAGGATACGGAGACGGATTTATTTTTAAGTACAATTACTGCCAAGACATGCCAAACATGCTTTAAGAAGGATCAATGTTGGGTTGTGAATTTTGATAAAACATACGATTATATGAGGCAACTTATGGATGAAACAGAGGAAGGTACATTGCAGAATAATCGTAAACTGCTTCGTGATTTTGAAAAATATTGTGTGAGAGGAACAAAAGTAGCAGGTTTAATAGAAGGTGAATTAGGGCATTTTTATGAAGGACAAAAGTTAAGGAAACAAATGCGAGATAATCGTAGAATTGTTGCGGAACAACTTATGGGTGTTTCGAAAGTAATGGCGGATTTTTCTAAAGAGATTCAAAAGGAAAGGGAGAATCATCAAGCACAAGAGGAACAAATTTTACAAGCATTTCGTGACTTTGGAGTAGAGGTTGAACACGTTGATATTTATTGTTTAGATCGAGGGAGCGTTGATATTGAAATGATGATCCCTGCTGCATGTAATCAGCATGGGGAGTGCGAAAAACTTGTTGCTCCAATGTTGTCTGATATTTTACGAGAAACAGTTGTTGTGAAACATGAAGAACAATCGGCATATCCGAATGGTTACAGTACAGTGTCGTTTGGTTCAGCGAAAACATTTTCTGTAGATACAGGGCTTGCTACAGCGGCTAAAGGAGGAGGGTTTGTATCTGGTGATTCCTATGCCATGATGGAATTAAGTGTAGGGAAATATGCGCTTGCTATTAGTGATGGAATGGGAAATGGAAAGCGTGCGCATATGGAAAGTAAAGAAACGGTTAAGTTACTGCAAAAGATATTGCAATCAGGTATTGATGAGGAAATTGCAATTAAATCGATTAATTCTATTCTTTCATTGCGAACGACAGAAGAAATGTTTACAACGTTAGACTTAGCGATGATTGATTTACGTGATGCAAATGCTAAATTTTTAAAGATTGGTTCTACTCCAAGTTTTATAAAACGTGGCAATCAGGTATTTAAAATAGAAGCAAGTAATTTACCGATGGGAATTATTGAAGATTTTGAAGTAGATGTTGTCGGTGAACAATTGAAATCCGGTGATATTTTAGTAATGATGAGTGATGGGATTTTTGAAGGTGCAAAACATGTAGAGAATCATGAAGTGTGGATGAAGCGGAAGATTAAAGAATTGGAAACGGAAGATCCACAAGAGATTGCTGATATTATTATGGAAGATGTAATTCGCACTGACAATGGATATATTAATGATGATATGACAATTGTGGTAGCGAAGATAAAAAAGAATATGCCGAAATGGGCGACAATTCCTATTGTTAGTAAACAAGCACAATAAAGTGAAACTTCTATTAATGAGGGTTTTATCCTCGTTGATAGTTAGTTGAACCAATCGGGCGAATGCCAGCAGTGATCTCCTGCCTATCTTCCTTAATCTTGAGGTGGGGGTCTCACTGTTTGTTGGAGCAGGGCTCAGGAATATACCTGAGGCCTGTTTGTTATATATTCGTATGTTTAATTTTACTTATTTCCGAGTCTAAAGAAAAAATTTATATGTAAGATAAATTGTGAAATTTATACATCTTTGTTTTGCAGAAAGTCTGTAAAAGTTGTACCATTATATCAAGGTATGCTATCGTTCTAGCTCAATGAAAGGTGATTGCAGCATTGAAAGATGAATTTGTTAAAAAGGTAGATGCTTTTGTAGAAAGGCATGATTTGTTAGAGGCACATTCTACTGTTGTTGTAGGTGTATCAGGAGGGCCAGATTCTTTAGCGCTTTTCTTCTATTTGTTGGAGAAGCGTGAAGAGAAGCAGTTGCAAATTGTAGTCGCTCACGTTGATCATATGTTTCGCGGCGAGGAATCACAGGAAGATTTACAATTTGTGAAACAGTTGTGTGACAATCTTAATGTTACCTGTGAAACAACACAAATTGATGTGACGCGATATCAAAAACAAAATCGAATGAGTGCACAAGTTGCGGCAAGAGAATGTCGATATGCATTTTTGGAAAGAATAATGAGAAAGTATAATGCACAGTATTTAGCTCTTGGTCATCATGGTGATGATCAGGTTGAGACAATTTTAATGCGTCTTGTACGTGGAAGTACTCCGCAAGGTTATGCTGGAATTCTTGCAAAGCGCGCTTTCAATAAAGGCTTTTTGATTCGGCCTTTGCTGGCAGTAACGAAAGAAGAAATTCTTGATTATTGCAACAGAAAAGATGTTGAACCTCGCATTGACCCTAGTAATACAAAGGAAACGTATACACGGAATCGATTGCGAAAGCACGTTCTTCCTCATTTAAAGCAGGAGAATCCAAATGTTCATGAGCGTTTTCAAGCTTTTAGTACGTCCATGCAAGAGGATGAAGCATATTTGCAGGAATTAGCTTTTGAAAAAATGAATAAAGTAATTAAGGAAAAAGACGCAAAAAGAATGGTCTTATCAATTCCTGCATTTGAATCTATGCCTATACCTTTACAAAGGAGAGGGATTCAACTAATATTAAACTATCTTTATGAATATAAGATTCCATCTTCACTTTCTTCTGTACATATTGGCAAGGTGATTGAGTTTTTCAAACGAACCCATCCTTCTGGTATGCTTCATTTTCCTGGCGGATTGGAGATTGTTCGTACATATGAAGAATGTAGTTTCCGATTTAGAGAAGAAAAAGTTACTTTTTCTCCTTGTATGTTACAAGTGCCGGGAAAGGTAACATTAGTAAATGGTGATGAGCTCGAAGTGGAGATCAGCAATTGTGTGCCTATTATGATGAATGATATGACGTTTATTGCAAAACATAATGAAATAGCATATCCACTTATGGTTCGTTCGAGAGAAAACGGAGATCGAATGTCGATACAAGGTATGAATGGCACGAAGAAGATAAAGTCCATTTTTATCGAGGCGAAAGTACCGAAGGAAAAAAGAGCAGACTGGCCAATTATTTGTGATGCCAGCGGAAATATTATTTGGGTTCCATTGTTGAAACGATCTGCATTTGCTATTTCGCAAGAAACAGTAGATAAGGATACATATATTATTATTCATTACAAAAGCAAGGAGTCTTCCAGGAGGATAGTCAAATGATGAATCAAGATATTGAAAAAGTATTAATTTCTGAAGAGCAAATACAAGACAAGGTAAGGGAATTAGGTGCAATTCTTGCAGAGGATTATAAAAATACAGTACCTCTTGCAATCGGTGTATTAAAAGGTGCAATGCCATTTATGGCAGATTTATTAAAGCGAACAGATACATATCTTGAAATGGATTTTATGGCTGTATCTAGCTACGGTCATTCTACTGTTTCAACTGGTGAAGTGAAAATTTTAAAAGATCTAGATACTTCTGTAGAAGGACGCGACATTTTAATCGTAGAAGATATTATCGACAGCGGTCTTACATTAAGCTACTTAGTAGATTTGTTTAAATATCGTAAAGCAAAATCTGTGAAGATTGTAACATTATTGGATAAGCCGTCTGGTCGAAAAGTTGATCTTCAAGCAGATTATGTTGGATTTACTGTTCCACATGAATTTGTTGTGGGATATGGATTAGACTATAAGGAACAATATCGTAACCTTCCTTATGTTGGTGTATTAAAACCGAGCGTATATTCAAATTAATAATATAAGCATTACAATTGGATAGGAAAGTTTTTCTATGGTACTATTTACTATTATAGTTTGTATGCTGTGAGAGGAGGTTAGGGATGAATCGGATCTTCCGTAATACCATCTTTTATTTACTAATATTTTTAGTGGTAATTGGTATTGTAAGTTACTTTAATGGTTCAACACAAAAAACGAAACCAATTAGCTACGATAAATTCATTACCAAACTTGAAAAGGGTGAAGTTCGTAATGTGCAACTTCAACCGAAAAATGGTGTATTTGAAGTAAAAGGACAATTCAGTACAGATAGTCAAGAACAACAATTTATAACTTATGCACCTAACACTGAAGAATTACAAAAGAAAATTAATGACAAAGCACCAGGTACAGAAGTGAAATATCAACCAGCAGAAGAAACAAGTGCTTGGGTAACGTTCTTCACTTCCATCATTCCTTTTGTAATTATCTTCATCCTATTCTTCTTCCTACTTAACCAAGCGCAAGGCGGCGGTAGCCGTGTTATGAACTTTGGTAAAAGTAAGGCGAAGTTATACAATGATGATAAGAAAAAAGTCCGTTTTAGAGATGTAGCTGGAGCGGATGAAGAGAAGCAAGAGCTTGTTGAGGTTGTAGAGTTCTTAAAAGACCCTCGTAAGTTTGCGGAGGTTGGTGCTCGTATTCCAAAGGGTGTTTTATTAGTTGGACCTCCAGGGACAGGTAAAACATTGCTTGCACGTGCTGTTGCAGGTGAAGCTGGCGTTCCATTCTTCTCTATTAGTGGTTCTGATTTCGTAGAGATGTTCGTCGGTGTCGGTGCTTCTCGTGTACGTGACTTATTTGAAAATGCAAAGAAAAACGCACCTTGTATCATTTTCATTGATGAAATTGATGCGGTAGGTCGTCAACGTGGGGCAGGTCTTGGTGGCGGTCACGATGAGCGTGAGCAAACATTAAACCAATTGCTTGTAGAGATGGATGGTTTTGGAGCAAATGAAGGTATTATTATCATTGCTGCAACAAACCGACCTGATATTCTTGACCCAGCGTTATTACGTCCAGGACGCTTTGACCGTCAAATTACGGTAGATCGTCCAGATGTAAACGGTCGTGAAGCGGTGCTTAAAGTACATGCCCGCAACAAACCGCTTGATGAAAATATTAACCTACGTGCTATAGCAACGCGTACACCAGGTTTCTCTGGTGCTGATCTTGAAAACTTATTAAATGAAGCAGCTCTTGTAGCAGCACGACAAGATAAGAAGAAGATCGATATGAGTGACATTGATGAAGCAACTGACCGCGTTATTGCAGGTCCAGCTAAGAAAAGTCGTGTTATCTCTGAGAAAGAACGAAATATCGTTGCATTCCATGAAGCAGGGCATACTGTAATTGGTGTAGTACTTGACGAAGCAGATATCGTTCATAAAGTAACAATTGTGCCACGTGGTCAAGCTGGTGGATATGCAGTAATGCTTCCGAAAGAAGATCGTTACTTCATGACAAAACCAGAATTACTTGATAAAATTACTGGTCTACTTGGTGGACGAGTGGCTGAGGAAATTGTATTTGGAGAAGTAAGTACAGGCGCTCATAATGACTTCCAACGTGCGACAGGAATAGCTAGACGCATGGTAACAGAGTTCGGTATGAGTGATAAGCTTGGACCGATGCAATTTGGTAGCTCACAGGGTGGTCAAGTATTCTTAGGAAGAGACTTCCATTCTGAACAAAACTACAGTGATGCAATTGCGCATGACATTGATACGGAAATGCAAAGCATTATGAAAGAGTGTTATGCTCGTGCAAAACAACTTCTTACTGAAAACCGTGATAAGCTTGATATTATCGCAAAAACGTTACTTGAAGTGGAAACGTTAGATGCAGAGCAAATCAACCATTTATGTGAACATGGTACATTACCGGAGCGTAAAACATCTTCTGAAAGTGATGTAAAGGTAAACATCACAATGAAAAAAGAAGATGAAGCGTCAGGGGATAAAGAAGAACCGAAGGAGTGACAATTGTCACTCCTTTTTTTCTTTGCGATGTAACTGGACTTAAATATTGAAAAAGGGAAATGGATTTTTGTAAAATGGTGAGGATGGGAAAGCTGAACATGTGTATAAATATGGTATGATGAGGTTATAAAGTGAAACTTCTATCAATGGAAGGTTCTTCATGTCTGGCTGATGGTTAGTGGAACTAATCGGGCTCTTACGGGCAGTTCCCCCATCTATCCTCTTAGCTTTCTTTAAATTTTGAGGTGTGGATCTTACTGCCTGAAAGTAGAAGGATAAGTTCTGTACATATTGCGCAAATATACATTAAATAAGATAAGTGGTGAGAATATGATTTTTGTATTGGATGTAGGGAATACAAATGCAGTACTTGGTGTGTTTGAAAATGGTAAGCTTCTTCAACATTGGCGTATGGAAACAGATCGTCATAAAACGGAAGATGAATATGGGATGCTCGTGAAACAATTACTTGAACACGAAGGAATTACTTTTCATGATATAAAAGGAATTATTATTTCTTCTGTTGTACCGCCTATTATGTTTGCTTTAGAGCGTATGTGTGAGAAGTATTTTAAAATTAAGCCTCTTGTGGTGGGGCCTGGTATTAAAACAGGTTTAAATATTAAGTATGAAAATCCGCGCGAAGTAGGGGCTGACCGCATTGTAAATGCGGTAGCTGGTATTCAAATGTATGGAAGCCCGCTTATTATAGTCGATTTTGGAACGGCGACAACATATTGTTATATTGACGAACATAAACAGTATATGGGTGGTGTCATTACACCAGGTATTATGATTTCAGCTGAAGCTTTATATAATAGGGCAGCGAAACTTCCGCGTATTGAAATTACAAGACCAAGTAGCATCATTGGAAAGAATACAGTAAGTGCAATGCAAGCCGGTATCTTATATGGTTATGTTGGACAAGTAGAAGGTATTGTAAAGCGAATGAAAGAGGAAGCTAAACAAGAACCGACTGTTATCGCGACAGGTGGATTAGCAAAATTGATTGCAGAGGAATCGAATGTTATTGATATTGTCGATCCATTTTTAACGCTTAAAGGTCTATATATGTTATATGAGCGTAATGCCAATTTACAGCACGAGAAAGGTGAATAAATGCGAATGAAAGATTATTTAGTAAAGGCGCTAGCGTTTAATGGAGAAGTTCGTGCTTATAGTGTGCACACAACAAATACGGTGAGTGAAGCGCAAAGACGTCACGATACATGGAGAACTGCTTCTGCGGCACTCGGTCGTTCTTTAACGGCAGGTACAATGATGGGTGCAATGCTTAAAGGTGATCAGAAACTTACAATTAAAGTAGAAGGCAATGGTCCTCTTGGTCCGATTTTAGTAGACGCACATGCAAATGGGGATGTACGTGGTTATGTAACGAATCCGCATGTTGATTTTGAAGCGACAGAGCAAGGGAAACTACGTGTATACCAAGCTGTAGGAACAGAAGGTTTTTTAACAGTTATTAAAGATATTGGTATGCGTGAACCATTTATTGGTCAAGTTCCGCTTGTTTCTGGTGAATTAGGAGAAGATTTCACATACTATTTCGCTGCTTCTGAACAAACGCCTTCTTCTGTTGGTGTTGGAGTTCTTGTTAATGGTGATGATAGTATTTTAGCTGCGGGTGGATTTATTTTACAAATCATGCCTGATGCGCAAGAAGAGACAATTTCAATTCTTGAAGAGCGCCTACAAAAAATTCCGCCTGTTTCTAAGCTTGTTGAACAAGGTCTAACTCCAGAAGAGTTGCTATATGAGTTATTAGGGAAAGATAATGTGAAGATTTTAGAGACGATGGATGTACAATTTAACTGTACATGTTCTCGTGAGCGTATTGAAGGCGTATTAATGAGTTTAGGGAAAACAGAATTAATGCAAGTGCGTGATGAGGAAGAAGAGACAGAAGTACATTGTCATTTTTGTAACGAACGATACAAGTTCTCTAAAGAAGACATAACAAACTTAATAGAAAGTTTGTAAGGAAGAAAAGGTTATTTATCTATTTCGAATCATCTGAATAGGTTGACAAATAACCTTTTCTTTGACAATATGTATATAAATCCAATAAAAATACTTGGTGTTGGGAGTGACGGAGATGCGAGTGGCACAATCAGTTTCAGATTTAATCGGAAAAACGCCAATTGTTAAATTGAACCGCATCGTAGAAGAAGGTAGTGCAGAGATTTATTTAAAACTAGAGTTCATGAATCCTGGAAGCAGTGTAAAAGATCGAATTGCATTAGCGATGATTGAAGATGCTGAGAAAAAAGGGCTATTAAAAGAAGGCGATACAATTATTGAACCGACAAGTGGAAACACTGGGATTGGTTTAGCGATGGTAGCGGCGGCCAAAGGATATAAGGCGATTCTGGTTATGCCGGAAACGATGAGTGTTGAACGTCGTAATTTATTGCGTGCTTATGGAGCAGAATTAGTGTTAACGCCAGGATCGGAAGGAATGGGCGGTGCAATTCGCAAGGCAACAGAGTTATCAAAAGAACATGGCTACTTTATACCGCAACAGTTTCAAAACGATGCAAATCCAGAAATTCATCGTTTAACTACAGGTCCGGAAATTGTTGAACAAATGGGTGATCAATTAGATGCATTCATTTCAGGAGTTGGTACAGGCGGAACGATTACGGGTGCTGGTGAAGTGTTAAAAGAGAAGTATAAAGATATCAAAATTTATGCAGTAGAGCCTGCTGATTCTCCGGTACTATCAGGTGGAAAACCGGGTCCTCATAAAATTCAAGGTATCGGTGCTGGATTTGTTCCTGGAACGTTAGATACAGATGTGTATGATGAAGTGATTCAGGTAAAAACAGAACAAGCATTTGAATATGCAAGAAGAGTAGCTCGCGAAGAAGGTATTTTAGTAGGTATCTCTTCTGGAGCGGCTATTTATGCAGCGACAGAAGTTGCAAAAAAACTTGGAAAAGGAAAGAAAGTACTTGTTATCATTCCAAGTAATGGTGAGCGTTACTTAAGTACACCACTTTATCAATTTGAATCATAAGCTTAATGTATGAAAAGCATTCCTCGAAAAAGGGATGCTTTTCTTTTTTCGTTTGAAAATAGGAAAAGAGTGAATGACTAGAAAACTTCATGTAAAATAAGTATTAGTTAAACTAAATGGGCTTTTACGGACAGTTATCCCCCGCCTATCTTCTTCGCTTGTCTCTGAATCTTGAGGTGGGGGTCTTACTGCCTGTTAATGCGGGATAAAATAAAACGAGGTGTTTATATGCAGCGACGAAAATCTTTAGCTATTTCAGTTCCGTATCGGTTAGACTTTTTTAAACAATATAAATTTCTTTCACAAAATAAACCTCATCATATCATTTTAGAAAGTGGTCGTGGAGGGCGTTATAGTATTGCTGGATTTGATCCTGTAGCAATCGTTCGTGGGAAAGATGACACATTATATATATGGGAAAGTGGAGAGGAAACAATAGAAAAGGGGAATCCATTGCACCTTATGCAAAGATATATGGAACAATGGAAAACGGAACATAATGATGCGTATCCGCCATTTCAAGGTGGCGCGATTGGTTATTTTAGTTATGATTGCATCCGCTATATTGAGAAAATTCCTTCTCTTGCAAAAGATGATGTGAATGTACCAGATATATTTTTCTTATTGTTTGATGATGTGTTTGTTTATGATCAGAAAGAACAAATGCTATGGATTATTACTCATTATACAAATGATAAGAAACAAGCTGAACAACATTTGAATGAATTAAAAGGGCTTTGGTTACAAGAAGTGCCAGAAGTGACGATGTCGTTTACTCGTCCTGAAACAAATAAAGAAGCAGTTTCATTTACAGAAAAAGAGTTTATGGAAGCTGTTCAAAGAATTCAAGAGTATATTGGAGCGGGAGATGTGTTTCAAGTGAACTTGTCTACAAGACAAGAAAAAACATTGCAAACGCATCCGCTAGAAGTTTATACGAAGCTTCGTGAAATTAATCCATCACCATACATGGGGTATTTAGAACTTGGAGATTTCCAAATTGTAAGTGCTTCACCAGAATTGTTGATTAAAAAGCAAGGGAATGAAATGAGTACGCGTCCAATTGCGGGTACGCGCTCTCGTGGGAAAGATGAGCAAGAAGATCAAGAACTTGCAAAAGAGTTAATTGAAAATGAAAAAGAGCGTGCAGAACACGTTATGCTTGTTGATTTAGAGCGAAATGATTTAGGGCGTGTTTGTGAGTATGGAACGGTAGAAGTAGATGAATTCATGGTGATTGAGAAATATTCCCATGTTATGCACATCGTTTCAAATGTACGCGGAGAATTACAGCAAGGAAAAGATGCTTTTGATGGTGTAAAGGCTGTATTTCCAGGTGGGACGATTACCGGGGCGCCGAAAATTCGTACGATGGAAATTATTGAAGAGTTAGAACCAGTTCGCCGTGGTATTTATACAGGTTCGATTGGGTGGATTGGTTATTCGGGGGATATGGAATTAAACATTGTTATTCGCACATTACTTGCAAAAGATGGACAAGCGTATGTACAAGCAGGTGCGGGAATTGTTATTGATTCTAATCCGAAAAATGAGTATAAAGAGTCGTTAAAGAAAGCAATAGCTTTATGGAGTGCGAAAGAAAGTAGCGAAGAAACGGTTAGGTGAGCGAAATGATATTAATGATTGATAATTATGATTCCTTTACGTTTAATTTAGTACAATTTCTTGGAGAGTTAGGACAAGAACTTATCGTCAAGCGTAATGATGAAATTACAATTGAAGATATTGAACAAATGCAGCCCGATTTCTTAATGATTTCTCCGGGGCCGTGCAGCCCGAATGAAGCCGGGGTGAGTATGGATGTGATTCGACATTTCGCAGGAGAAATCCCGATTTTTGGTGTTTGTTTAGGGCATCAATCGATTGCTCAAGTATTTGGGGGAGATGTTGTTCGTGCCGATCGTTTAATGCATGGGAAAACGTCCTTGATGCATCACAATGAGAAAACGATTTTTACTGATATTCCAAATCCGTTTACAGCGACGCGTTACCATTCTCTAATTGTCAAAAAAGAAACATTACCAGAGTGCTTGGAAGTAACGTCTTGGACAGAGGAAGGAGAAATTATGGCACTTCGTCATAAAACATTACCAATTGAAGGTGTGCAGTTCCATCCGGAATCCATTATGACTTCCCATGGTAAGGAATTGCTGCAAAATTTCATTCGTCATTATAGCCGGAGTGCTTCTACATGCTAATTTATGTGAATGGTTCATTTGTAGAGGCGAGTGAAGCTAAAATATCTCCGTATGATCACGGATATTTATATGGTCTTGGTGTGTTTGAGACGTTTCGTATTTACAACGGACATCCGTTCTTATTAGATGATCATTATGAGCGGCTTATTACCGCTCTTTCGTCGCTGCATATTGCATGGGAAATGACAAAAGATGATGTGAAAAGCATTTTAAAAGAGTTAATGGTAAGGAATCATTTGCAAAATGCGTATGTTCGTTTGAATGTGTCTGCTGGTGTTGGTGAAATCGGTTTGCAGACGGAGATTTACGAAGAGCCTTCTATTATTATTTTTATAAAGCCTTTACAAGCTCCTGGAGATGTAATTGAAAAAGAAGGAGTGGTTTTAAGGCAAACCCGTAATACGCCAGAGGGAGAGTTTCGTTTAAAGTCACATCATTATTTAAATAATATTTTAGGAAAACGTGAGATTGGGAATACAACTACGAAAGAAGGAATTTTTCTTACGAAAGAAGGGTATGTTGCGGAAGGGATTGTTTCGAACATTTTTTTCGTGAAAAATGGCATATTGCATACACCGTCATTACAGACTGGAATTTTAAATGGGATTACTCGTGCTTTTATATTGGTAGCCGCTGAAATGTTAGGGCTTGAGGTGAGAGAAGGGTTATTTTTAAAAGAAGAGCTGTTTGCGGCTGATGAGGTGTTTGTTACGAATTCCATTCAGGAAATTGTGCCGCTTTGTTGCATCGGAGAAGTGCATTTTCCAGGTAAAGAAGGATTTGTTACAAATCAGCTTATACGTGTATATGAAACATGCCGTGAAAAGCTATGGAGTCGAAATGAATTGTTAAGAGGAGAGGGCTAATATGCAATGGAGTTATGAGATACAGTGTGGTGAATATGCCTTGAATTTAAATGAAAAGACATTCATTATGGGGATTTTGAATGTTACGCCTGACTCTTTCTCTGATGGTGGTAATTACAATGAGGTGGAAGCAGCTGTCCGTCATGCAAAAGAGATGGTAATTGACGGAGCGCATATTATTGATATTGGCGGAGAGTCTACTCGTCCTGGTTTTGCTAAAGTGTCAGAGGAAGAAGAATTGCGACGTGTTTTACCAATGATTCGAGCTGTATCGGAAGCGGTAGATATACCTATATCTATTGATACGTACAAAGCGGAGGTTGCAAAACAAGCTATTGAAGCCGGAGCGCATATTATTAATGATATTTGGGGTGCGAAAGCGGAACCGGAAATTGCAAAAGTAGCAGCACATTACGACGTGCCAATTATTCTGATGCATAATCGTGATAATACAAACTACCGAAATCTCATGGCGGATATGATTGCTGATCTGTATGAAAGTATTACAATTGCGAAACATGCAGGTGTGCGCGATGAGAATATTATTTTAGATCCGGGTATTGGGTTTGCGAAAACGTTTGAGCAAAATTTAGAAGTAATGCGAAATCTAGAACAGTTGAAAGTTTTGGGGTATCCGCTCCTTCTCGCAACTTCTCGAAAATCGTTTATTGGCCATGCGTTAGATTTGCCTGTAGAAGAACGCTTAGAAGGGACTGGTGCGACGGTTTGTCTTGGCATTCAAAAAGGTTGTGAAATCGTACGCGTGCATGATGTGAAAGAGATGTCCCGCATGGCGAATATGATGGATGCTATGTTAAGGGGGTAAAAGATTTGGATAAAATTTTTGTTCATGATATGGAGTTCTACGGTTATCATGGTGTATTTCCTGAAGAAAATAAGTTAGGGCAGCGATTTAAGGTGGATTTAACTGTAGAGTTAGATTTAAAGCGAGCGGGAACAACTGATAACTTAGAGCACTCTGTAAATTATGGAGAATTATACGAGTTATGTAGAAGTGTTGTAGAAGAGAAAACATATAAGCTTTTGGAAAGTATCGCGGAAAATATTGCAAGGGATATATTAGGGCGGTACGATTGCATTATGAATTGTATTGTAAAAGTTATTAAACCAGATCCGCCAATTCCGGGACATTACCGTGCGGTGGCGGTTGAGATTGAGAGAGGGCGCTCATGAATAATGTAGTTTATATTGCTTTGGGTTCGAATATGGATGATCGCTATACGTATTTATCACAAGCGATAGAGTTGTTGCGTAAGCATCCGGCTATTGAGGTTGAGGATGTATCATCTGTTTATGAAACGGATCCAGTTGGATATACAGATCAAGAGCAATTTTTAAACTTAGTTATAAAAGTTTCTACCAATTTATTTCCTCAAGAATTATTGATGATGACACAAAAAGTGGAGAATGAGCTAGGGAGAAAAAGGAAAATTAAATGGGGGCCTCGTACCATTGACCTTGACATTTTGCTCTATAATCACGAAAATATTGAAGCAGAGAATCTTATTGTTCCGCATCCGCGGATGTTTGAAAGAGCTTTTGTTATCGTTCCGTTGATGGAAATTAATCAAGAAATTAACCGAAACATTTCACGTTCACAAGTAGAAGAAATGAAAAGGCGAGAGGGAGTAACGGTATGGAAGCAGAGAAATGGGGAAGACGCATTCGCGCTTTTCGCAAATTAAAAGGCTATACACAAGAAGGGTTTGCGAAAGAATTAGGGGTATCTGTATCTGTTTTAGGTGAAGTGGAGAGAGGGAATCGAGTTCCGTCTCACGATTTTGTTATAGAAGTTGCGAAGACATTAAAAGTTTCAATAGAAGAATTAATGCCGAAGTAGGAATAACGAAGGAAGGTAATCGAGTGTTAAAGATTGCAAACATTGAAATGAAAAATCCGGTTGTGCTAGCGCCAATGGCAGGAGTATGTAACTCTGCATTCCGTTTAACGGTAAAAGAATTTGGTGCAGGATTAGTATGTGCGGAAATGGTAAGTGATAAGGCGATTTTATTTAACAATAAAAAAACGCTAGACATGTTATATATTGATGAGAGAGAGAAGCCATTAAGTCTGCAAATTTTTGGTGGGGAAAAAGAAACGCTTGTAGAAGCGGCAAAATATGTAGATAAAAATACAACAGCAGACATTATTGATATTAATATGGGATGTCCAGTACCGAAAATCACAAAATGTGATGCAGGTGCAAAGTGGTTGCTTGATCCGAACAAGGTGTACGAAATGGTAGCCGCGGTGGTAGATGCGGTCGAGAAGCCAGTTACAGTAAAAATGCGTATCGGTTGGGACGAAGACCACATTTTTGCAATTGAAAATGCTCAGGCAGTTGAACGTGCGGGAGGTCAGGCGGTTGCAGTTCACGGACGTACCCGTGTTCAAATGTATGAAGGGAAAGCAGACTGGAATATCATTAAGCAAGTAAAACAAGCTGTCAATATTCCGGTTATCGGAAATGGTGATGTAGAAACGCCGCAAGATGCAAAGCGCATGTTAGATGAAGTTGGCGTAGATGGTGTAATGATTGGCCGTGCAGCGCTTGGTAATCCGTGGATGATTTACCGTACAGTAAAATATTTAGAAACTGGTGAATTAATGCCGGAGCCATCTGTGCGTGAAAAGATTGATGTATGTATGTTGCATTTAGAGCGTCTTATTGATCTAAAGAATGAAGACATTGCAGTTCGAGAAATGCGCAAACATGCTGCATGGTATTTAAAGAGTGTTCGCGGTAATGCAAGAGTGCGTAATGAAATTAATAGTTGTAATACACGTGCAGATCTTGCTTCTTTATTGACAACATTTGTAGAAGAGGTAGAAGCGGAACAAAAATCTATTCAAGTTGGATAATAGAAGGAAATAGAAGGGGTGTTTGACATTCCTGTTCTTACTACCTATAATTACGTCTAAGAAATAAGAACTGCCAGCGCGTTGCTGGCAGTTTTTCTAGTTGGATAGAAAATGCTATACTATATATATTGTAAAATTTAATAGAGCTGGAGTGATATCAATACCATGGATAACATGAACCACGAAGAATTAAATGATCAATTGCTCGTTCGTCGCGAGAAGCTACATAACTTACGAGAACAAGGAATGGACCCATTTGGTAAACGTTTTGAACGTACACATTCAACAAAAGAATTATTCAGCTTGTACGGAGAACTTTCTAAAGAAGAATTAGAAGAGAAAGAAATTCCTGTTTCTATAGCTGGTCGTATTATGACAAAACGCGGTAAAGGAAAAGCTGGTTTTGCACATATTCAAGATTTACATGGACAAGTTCAAATTTACGTTCGTAAAGATGTGGTTGGTGATGAGCAGTACGAACTATTTAATGCGGCAGATTTAGGTGACTTAGTAGGGATTGAAGGTAAAGTATTTAAGACAAAAGTTGGAGAACTTTCAATTAAAGTGACTAGCTTTACATTATTAACAAAATCTCTTCGTCCGCTTCCTGACAAATATCATGGCCTAAAAGATGTTGAACAGCGCTATCGTCAACGTTATTTAGATTTAATTACGAGTATGGAAAGTCGCGAAACGTTTGTAACTCGCAGTAAAATTATTCGTGAGATGAGAAGATATTTAGATAACAATGGTTATCTTGAAGTAGAAACACCGATGTTGCATGCTATTGCAGGCGGAGCATCTGCGCGTCCGTTTATTACACATCACAATGCGTTAGATATGGAATTCTATATGCGTATTGCAATTGAGCTGCATTTAAAACGTCTAATTGTGGGTGGATTAGAGAAAGTGTACGAAATTGGGCGTGTATTCCGTAACGAAGGTGTATCAACTCGTCATAATCCAGAATTTACAATGATTGAATTATATGAAGCATATGCGGATTATAAGGATATCATGAAATTAACAGAAAACATGGTTGCTCATATTGCGAAAGAAGTTTTAGGTACAACGACAGTTCAATATGGTGAATATGAAATTAATTTAGAGCCAGAGTGGACAAGACTACACATGGTAGATGCAATCAAACAATATTCTGGAGCAGATTTCTGGAGCCCAATGAGCGTAGAAGAAGCTCGTGCATTAGCGAAAGAGCATGGTATAGAAATTAAGGATACAATGGAAGTTGGTCATATTATTAATGAGTTCTTCGAGCAAAAAGTAGAAGAACATTTAATTCAACCTACATTTATTTATGGTCATCCAGTGGAGATTTCTCCTCTTGCGAAAAAGAATGAAGAAGATCCGCGCTTTACAGATCGTTTCGAGTTATTTATTGTCGCTCGTGAACATGCGAATGCATTTACAGAATTAAATGATCCAATTGATCAAAAAGAACGCTTCGAAGCGCAGTTAAAAGAGCGTGAACAAGGTAATGATGAAGCGCACATGATGGATGATGATTATATTGAAGCGCTTGAGTATGGTATGCCTCCTACAGGTGGGTTAGGGATCGGTATTGATCGTCTTGTTATGTTATTAACAAATTCACCTTCTATTCGTGATGTATTACTATTCCCGGCAATGAGACATAAACAAGACTAAGCTTTGGAGTTTTCTCCAAAGCTTTTCTTTTTATTGTATTTTTATGTTATTTTATAAGGTGAAAAATTTTATTAAAAAAACTATTGCAATTTAATTTGTGAACTGATATATTTATATTCGTTGTCACGAACGGCAACGAGGAAAACAACTTCGAAAGAAAAAAGTTGTTGACAGAAAAGAAACGAAATGTTATATTGTTAAAGTCGCTTCGAGCGGCAGATAAGTTCTTTGAAAACTGAGCGAAACAAACAACGTGAAACGTCAATTTTTATTTATGATGC